>PLXO01000219.1 GCA_003151425.1 Acetobacteraceae bacterium | reverse complement strand
GCCCGTGCGGCAGCGCCTGGTTCGCGCACCGCGACGGGGCGGGACTTCTGACTGGGATCGAGATGCGCGGCGCCGATTACCGCAATTTCTCGGCGGGCGGCGACAAGACGCTCTTTCGTCTGCCGGGGTTCCGCCTGCCGGGCAGCGCAGCCCCCGTTGGGTTGATGGCCATCGTGCTCGATTACGCCTGCACCTTGTGCCCTTCTTCGGCGAACTTGGTATCTCCCAAGTGACGCCGGGCAAGGTGCAGGAATATCGTGTGCACAGAGCCACGACGGCGCCGGTCGGCAGGCTGCCGACGCACAAGCAGCCGGCGCGCACCACCGCCAGCAGTGGGATTATTCCGTCAGAAATCGTTGTCCCGGCAAAGCACAAAGCCCCGGCACGTAGCACCCTCCACGACGAGGTCGTGACCTTGCGGCAGGTGCTCAAGACCGCCATACGCCACGGCTGGCTTCCCTACCTGCCCGACCTCTCCCCACCCTATCGGACGCAGGGGAAGGTGGTACATCGTCCGTGGTTCAGCCCGGCGGAATACAAGCAGCTCTATGAGGCGACGCGCGAATATGCGCGAGAGCCATTCCACGAACATTACAGGTGGAATGCCGAACAGGTTCACGACTACGTGCTGTTCATGGCCAACACCGGCCTCCGGCCGGACGAGGCCAGGAACCTTCAGCACCGCGACGTGGTGATCGTCGAAGACGAGGCGACCGGCGAGCGGATTCTTGAGATCGAGGTGAGGGGCAAGCGCGGCGTCGGCTTTTGCAAGAGCATGCCGAGCGCCGTTCGACCTTACGAGCGGCTGCTCGCGCGCGCGAAGCCGTCGAAAGCCGAGAGCCGGCGGCAGAGGCAGCGCCGCCGCCGCGACAGTAGCGCTGAGCTGCCACTCGCGCCTCCGGAGCAGGAATTCCCGGGGCCGATGGAGCACGTGTTTCCCGGCAACCACATTAAGCTGTTCAACGGGGTTCTCACGCGCACCAAGCTCAAGCTCGACCGCGATGGGAACCGGCGCGTGGCCTACAGCCTTCGCCATACCTATATCTGTATGCGCCTCATGGAAGGCGCCGACATCTATCAAATCGCCAAAAACTGCCGTACCAGCGTCGAGATGATCGAGAAGTTTTACGCCGCCCACATCAAGAACACCCTCGATGCGGCGGCGATTAATGTTCGCCGCCCCAAACCCGTGCCGGCCAGAAAGCCGAACGCGCGGGAAAAGACTGCCGCCAATTTCGATAACGAAGAATAGCAGATCCAAACCAGCTTTTTCCGTAAGGGGGACGCGGGTCCCCCTTTTTCGTTGAAGAGCCGTTCAGCGGCTCGCCAGGCGCACCCCTTGCGGGCAGCGCCAATCAGGGTTCAGCCCCGATCCCAGGGCCAAAGGGCACCCTCTCAGCCTATAAGCTTGAGGCTGTGCCGCTTGTCGAGACGACATTCGGTCGGCTCCCCTCTCTGATGTAACGGTCCAAACTCCCGCCCCGCCCCGTAACGCCCATCGCATAGCCTTGGGAACGCCGCTGGAGTTTCCCGCCATCTTTAAGCGAGACGTTCAGCGGCTCGCCCAGCGCGCCCCTTGCGGGCAGCGCCAATCGGGGTTCAGCCCCGATCCCAGGGCCGAAGGGCCAACCGAAGCGACGGCGCCTGAGCGCAGCGGCCGAATGATCAGCCGCCATGCGGTCAGTCACGAGATGAGTATTTGAGCCAATTCAGCCTGACGTAATCAGCCATTCCCCTCGCCGGGGCGAAGGGGGATAGAGTTCTTGAAAATGCCGCAGTGCGCTTTCAAAATCGCGTTCTGCGAACACGTCGGAGAATTTCCTCAGATACAAGAAGGCAATGGCCGGAGATCGGGATTGGCCGAGGTTGCAATGGACCAGGATTTTGCGCGATGTGATGTTCTGATGGATAGCAGCCAATGCGGCATCAATTATCTCTGGCGTCCTCGTGGGGAATAAAGGCGCAAACACCGGTACGTCCGTTCGTTACGAGTCGACCTTATACCCTAAAGGTGGATTCGTAACGCCCCAAACTCATCGCCATCACTCAGCCATCATGCCATCAGTGCTTGTGCTGCTGGATAGGTCTGCCGGTAACGAGTACGATCTGGCGTCATAATCACCAGTCCTGGCCGCATGGGGAACCGTAGCCATTGGCGATGGATATGCGCCCGTCCATCGGTTTCAAGGTCAGTCAATCGAGGCTGATACCACGGATCGCACTCCGGCCCTGGCCGGTCTCACCGAGGCGACGAGCGCCTAACCAGCTTGCTCAGTGGTCGGGTCGATCATCTTGCGAACTTCGGTGATCTTAGTCGCCGGGAACCCACTGATCTCTGCATGCTTCTTGATGATAGCCTCATCCTTGGCGAGGTAGACGCAGAAGGTCTTGTCGTCAGCGACATAGCTTTCGACCCACTGAATGTCTGGGCCAAGTTGGCGCAGTGTCTCATTCGATTTTGCCGCTGCGCCACGAAGCTGCTCCCGCTCCAGTGATCCGACGGCCGGGATGTCACGTTCGATGATGAACTTCCGCAATGCCATTGAATTTCTCCCAGCTACTTTCGAGTTCTGCGTAGGTCATGCTCGCTCAGTGGTCCTGCAAAAGCAAGGATATGTTCTTCCCCACTTGCCGGGCCGCCAGGCGTTCTGACCGGAGGCTTATCCGTAGGTCTTCGCGGCCGCCTGATCCTGACCCGGCGCTTGTCGAATGGATTGCCCGCATTGGAGCCAGCATTCGTCGTCGCATTTTGTGCCGAGATTGAAGACGGCGCAACTTTGCATAATCGAGGCGATCAATGGCGGAACGCGAGGTCTTAGAAGCAATATTCCAGAATTCGGCTGACATGACACCCAGCCATTTGAAGCCGCAACTTGCCTATCGCCACATGATCGCATTGGCCGACTCATACGATGGCTGGGCGCAGGATCAGCGAATGTCCCCGGAGCGTTCGGCGCAACTGCTTGGGTGGGCAGACGGCATGCGGCGGCTCGCAGACGAAGTTGGTCCCGAATGGAATCCACCGACACCCGCCACCGTTTCGATCACTGGTTCTCTTGGCCGATGGGCGTTGAACGAACCAAGCCCTCCGGCGACGCCACAACTGCACAACCCAAGAAATCCGCTGAGGAAGGACTCTGCCCTCGCCAGCCCTCTTGAGATTTTCAGGAGATGGACGCTCTCGATTGCATGTGCGGTTTGTGTGGAGACCCGTTCCCTCGCCATAGAGCAAGTCGGCAGCTTCGCCAAGAAGACCGACTCGGTGGGGTCAGTGATTGGTCGTTTGCGGTGCCGAGCATGTGGAGCAGCACCATCCTGGGTGCAACTTGGGGACGGTCCCGACCATCTGGCGAGGCGCAAGGTCAGGTTGGTGTAGTCTATGCCGGGCACCGTCGATGATCCGTATCGGTCAGGCCAGCAGCGGATGCGGGAGTGGCGAGCGTCTATGGGATCGTCGTGGCGGGCGATCTTGAGCGACGGTTTGCTCACGGTTGGGACGGTGCTCCGGTCGGGTGGGCGATAGGCTGGCAGAGAGGCTGGCGCAAGCACGGGACGGGGATACTGCTCGTTGAACGATCAGAGATCGGTGGGTAGTAGTGGCTGTCTCGCCAGTCTCAGGAATAATTCTTCTGGTCAAGGATACAGTTAAATCAAAGGGTTATGCATCCGCATCTTATCCTCAATATCTTAGAGATAGATCCCGCTTGACGCCAAGGTCTCACCGCTCGACTTACGGTGTTATCAATCGTGGCGGGCGCAATTCGCCGTCATCTGTGGAGATTGTTGATGTCGAAGCTTGAGCCACTCCAACTGCCGATGAGGACCCTCAGTGATGTCCGAGGGTCAGGCGAGCCTGACCATTGGCGTGGAGATTATGGGGTTATGAGGCCGATGGACCGACCTTGGCCTATCAGGAGAGAATCGAAACTGGCCCAGCATGGACAATGTTGGGCTGAGGTCAGGATGCGAGGTAGTAGCGACTATGCGCGAGTGTTCGAGGGCTGCAAGAACATCGCTCGTGCCGGTTTTCTCACTTGTCGGGTCCACGCCGATAGGGAGCTTGCATCCCGTCAACTGAGGTGTGAGCTTGAGGGTTTGGAGATGGCTGATATCGCATATGCCGACGATCAACAGAAGCGCGCTGAGGCTCAGTTGCATATTGCCGCCGGCCTTTTACGAAGGCCTGGCACCGCCGTCGTGAACCGAAGGATCGACGTGGAAGGATGGCGCTCAGAAGATGTATGCCGTTTCGTGAATTATGTGGTTGCCGGTCTCGACTCCAACAACTTGAGACCGGTCGGAATTCGTTGTGATCCAACGACGTTCGGGAAATTCGGCGTCCCCTTCGAACATCCCCATAACAGTGGAAAATACCAAGGGATATCGGTCGTAATATGTGCAAGCCCACCGTTTGTCGAGTTCATAGAGATCGAGTTTGAAACTGCGCCGGGATAGCCGTTCATCATAATTCAATCCCAGGCCAACCACCATCGTGGTTCGGACACCGTCGCTGAAAGATGTCCGAACCGTTTGCACCGTATTCGTGCCCGCAGGAAGCAAGAACCTTATGCAGACCCTACAGCAACCCGTCGTTAAGGACCTCGTGCTCGTTGGTGGTGGGCATAGCCATGTCGCGGTGCTGAGGCGATTCGGCATGCGGCCGGTGGCCGGCGTTCGCCTGACCATTATCTGCCGCGAGACCCACACGCCGTACTCCGGCATGCTGCCGGGCCTGGTCGCCGGCCACTACACGTTCGACGAGGCGCATATCGATCTCGGCCCACTCTGCCGCTTCGCGGGCGCACGGCTCTACCACGACGAGGCGATCGGCTTGGACCTGGACGGACAATCGGTGCAATGCTGCGGCCGGCCGCCGGTGAAATACGACATTCTCTCGATCAATACCGGTTCGACGCCGCGGACCGCCGATGTTCCCGGTGCGACCGGCAACGTTGTGCCGGTGAAGCCGATCAACCAGTTCATGGCGCACTGGGATCGTATGATCGACCGCGTGCTGGCCCGCAATAACGGCGTGCGTATCGGCGTTGTCGGCACCGGCGCCGGCGGCGTGGAAATGCTGCTGGCCGTGCAGTACCGGCTGCGCCAGGAGCTGCGTGCGCGCGGCCGGACCGACGATCATATGACCTATGCATTGTTCGGCGACACCGGCGAGGTGTTGAGCGGACATACCGCACGTGCGCGGCGTGCGTTCGAACGCGTGCTGCGCGACCGGCAGGTGCAGCTATTCGCGGGCAATGCGGCCCTGCAGGTCTCGCCCGGCCGCCTGCGCACAGCAGACGGTGCAGAACATGCGCTGGACGAGATATTGTGGGTGACCGCTGCCGGCGCCGCCTCCTGGCTCGCTGAGTCCGGACTGCGCGTGGATCAGCAGGGTTTCATCGCGGTGAACGATGCGCTGCAGTCACTGTCGCATCCGTCGGTGTTCGCGGCCGGTGACATCGCATCCGTGCAGAACCATCCGCGTCCCAAGTCCGGCGTGTTCGCCGTGCGCCAAGGTCCGCCGCTGGCGGAGAACCTGCGCCGCGCGCTGAGCAACGAACCGTTGCGTCCGTTCCGGCCGCAGCGCCGCTTCCTCAGCCTGATCACCACCGGCGACAAGTATGCGGTGGCGTCGCGCGGCAACTGGGCGCTGCAAGGCCGGCTGATGTGGCGCTGGAAGGACTGGATCGACCGTCGCTTCATGCGCAAGTACAACGAGCTGCCTGACATGGCGCAGGCAAAGCTGCCGGTGCTGGCCGGCGGCGTTGCCGATGCGACGGCGATCAAGGAGATCTCCGCCATCGCCATGCGCTGCGGCGGCTGCGGCGCGAAAGTCGGCAGCACGGTGCTCGATCGCGCACTTGGCCAGCTTCAGCCGTTCAGCCGCCCCGACATCCTGATCGGCCTCAACGCGCCCGACGACGCCGCAGTCGTCGCCGTGCCGGCCGGCAAGGTCATGGTGCACACCGTCGATTACTTCCGCTCGTTCATCGAAGATCCCTACATATTCGGCCAGGTCGCCGCCAATCACAGCCTGGGCGACATCTTCGCGATGGGCGGCGAGCCGCAATCCGCACTGGCCATTGTCACCGTGCCGTTTGGCCTGGAACCGAAGGTGGAAGACCAGTTGTCGCAGCTTATGGCCGGCGCGTTGAAGGTGCTGAACGAGGCGGAAACGGCGCTGGTCGGTGGCCATACCAGCGAAGGCGCCGAACTCGCCATGGGCTTCGCGGTGAACGGCCTGGCCGACCGCGCGCGCTTGTTGCGCAAAGGCGGCATGCGGCCGGGTGACCGGCTGATCCTGACCAAGCCGCTCGGCACCGGCACGTTGTTCGCCGCCGACATGCGGCGCAAGGCCAAGGGACGCTGGATCGACGCGGCGCTCGCGTCGATGGTGCAGTCCAACCGCGCCGCGGCGCAATGTTTGCATCGATACGGCGCGACTGCGTGCACCGATGTGACCGGGTTCGGCTTGCTCGGACATCTGGTGGAGATGACCAAGCCGTCCGGTGTCGATGTCGAATTGCTGCTGTCCGCGGTGCCATTGCTTGACGGCGCGCTGGACACCGTGCGCCTGGGTATCCTCAGCTCGCTGCAGCCGCAGAATGTGCGGCTGAGGCGTGCGGTGCGCGACGTGAACATTTTCGCACAGGATGAACGTTTTCCGCTGATCTTCGACCCGCAGACCGCGGGCGGCTTGCTCGCCAGCATTCCATCCGATCAGGCCGATTCCTGTCTCGATACGTTACGAGAGCTCGGTTACGTGCGCGCCGCGATCATCGGCAGCGTCAGGCCGCTGAGCGATCAACTGGAACCAGTCGTGCTGCATCGCTGACCTCGTGCAGCAGCGCCTGCCATGCGTCGCGTTCCCGCTCGGGAGCGAATAATGGGGCGCGGGCTGCGCAGTGTTGACGCAGCGCATCCAGAAAGGCCGGATCGGTCTCGGCACGATGCAACAGGGCGGACAGTTTTTGCGTGTCCCCGACAGGGAAGTAGCCGGCATAGTCGCGCCCAAGAAGTCCGATGGAACCGGCGATACCGGAGGCGAGGATGGGAACGCCGGCCACCAGCGCCTCGGAAACTACGTTGGCGCCTCCTTCCATGATCGAGCTGAGAACCATCAACGGCGCACGCGCCAGGGCACGCCGCACTGCCCAACCGGGCACCTCGCCGCGCCATCGGTAGCGGGGATTTTCGGCCATTTCCGCGCGCGCCGCGTCAGACCATTGCGTATCGTGCGCCATGCCGAGATGCACGACGCGAATCCGCGATGTTTCCGGCAAGGCGCATGCAGCCAGGGCAGCGCGCAGCGGGTCCTTCTCTTCACGTAAATGTCCGATCACCAGCACTTCGAACACATTGCGAAGTGGCGGAAGGCGGTGCGGCAGCGGCGGCACCGATTGGTAGATGAGGCGCAGCTTGCCACGCATCGCCTCGGGGATTGCCTCCGCCACCAGGTCGTGCAGGCCCACCAGCCTGTTGGCCATCGCCATCGAGCCAAGCGTCACCGCTGGATCGGTTTGCTGGAATCGATAGATGTCCGTGCCGGCCATCCCGACGATCAGTGGATGCTCTGGGTGCCGTGCGCGAAACGCACGAATGCTGGCGGCACTGCGCCACGCATGCAGCGCGATCATCAAATCGGCCGGCGTTGCGTCATATTCGGTGGCAACCTCTACGCGATGACCGAGGTCGCGCAGGATCCGCGCCCAGCGGACTGCTGTGGTTCGATTGCCGGTGCGCGACTGTTTGCGTGCCGGGGTGATGAGGCTAATCTTCATGTCGCCGCCAGGCGGCAATGCCGCATGCCCTCCGAGGAAACGCGCATGACCCAACCGTTGTCCGCTGCCCTGCTTACGGAATACCTGGCGGACGCAAGAACTCGCACGCTTGATCTTGTCCGCGGTCTCGACGCCGCACAACTCATGGGTCCGCGTCTGGACATCGTCAATCCGTTGCTCTGGGAGATCGGGCACGTCGGCTGGTTCCACGAGTATTTCGCGCTCCGGCGACTGGATGGCGGTGTGCCGCGGCTGCCGGATGCGGACGCTTTGTACAACTCATCGACGGTGCCGCACGATACGCGATGGGAACTGCCACTGCCGTCCCTGCAAGGCACGCTCGACTACATGGCGCGCGTGCAGGACGCGATGGTGCAACGGCTGGGAAGCGGTGTCGCATCGGCGGAGGAAACCGAACTCTATCTGCTGACTGTCTATCACGAGGACATGCACGACGAAGCGTTCACCTATACGCGCCAGACCCTCGGCTACAAGGCTCCGGAATTTTCCACAGTGCAGCACACCGACACTGAGACGATCGACGCCGGACCGTTGCCGGGCGATGTCGCAGTGCCGGGCGGCGCGCTGCAGCTTGGCTCGCCGTCGGACGCGCCGTTCGTGTTCGACAATGAGAAGTGGGCCCATCCGGTCACGGTGGCGCCGTTCCGCATCGCGCGCGTGCCGGTGACCAATTTGGAGTTCCTGGTTTTCGTGACCGAGGGCGGCTATCGGCGCCGCGAGTTCTGGAGCGATGGAGGCTGGCGTTGGCGCGAAGCCGCCGGGGCGGAACATCCGCTTTACTGGGCGCAGCAGCCGGACGGTTGGGCTGTGCGCAAATTCCATCGCCTTCAGCCGCTGCGCCCGTACCAGCCGATAATCCACGCCAACTTGTACGAAGCCGAAGCGTGGTGCCACTGGGCGGGACGGCGTCTGCCCACCGAGGCCGAGTGGGAGGCCGCTGCGGCAACCGAGCCGACGCCGAACGGCGGAATGGCAGCGCGTAAACGCCGTTATCCCTGGGGCGACGAGGCGCCGCTGCCGCACCATGCCAATCTCGACGGAAATGCACTCGGCGTCGTGGATGTCGCTGCGTTCGCCGCCGGCGACAGCGCGTGGGGATGCCGGCAAATGCTGGGCAATGTCTGGGAATGGACCGCGACGGCGTTCGAGCCGTTTCCCGGGTTCGCACCCGATGCATACGAAGACTACTCCGCACCGTGGTTCGGCACGCGCAAGGTGCTGCGCGGTGGCGCGTGGGCGACGCGCGGGCGGATGGTCAGTAACATGTACCGCAACTTCTTCACGCCGGAGCGGCGTGACGTCATGGCAGGATTCCGCACCTGTGCACTATGATGGCTACCGGCTATTCGCCGGTCCGGCGCATGGCCATGTATTCAGGATCGCCCTCGATCGGTTTGCGCGGCAAGCTGTCGTGCAGCGACAGCCAAGGCACCTGGCTTTCAATGCCCCAGTGCATTTCCGGACGAACCGTCTCGGGATGATCCAGACTGCCGATCGAAACGGCGATCCAATCGGAGCGCAGATAACGAAAGGTCAGCGGCGTCCCGCAGTCGCGGCAGAAGCCACGTTCGGCATAGGGGGTGGACCGATAGAGTCGCGGCGTGCCGCGCGTGAAGACCAGCGTTGTGCGCGGCAGCGACCCGAAGACCGCGAACACATTGCCGAAGGCTTGCTGGCACAGCCGGCAGTGGCAGTAGTGCACGTCAATCGGACGGCTGGCGCAGGCGTAGCGAATGGCGCCGCACAAGCAACCGCCGGCCAGGTGTTCCAATGCCTCTGCCATCGCTTGTTCCTCCGCGCGCCATTGCGGCGTATGATGCAGGTGATCGATCGGCTGGCAACACGCCATGCCGCGATCGGTCTGCCGAGCGAATGATGCCATGTCTTCCGAAACCGCCATGCCTCGCGCGATTCATGCCCCTGACGTGACCGTGGGTCCGAGCCCGGGCCGCGGCCTCGGCGTTTTCGCCGGTCGCGGCTTCGCGCCGAACGAGACGATCGAAGTGTGTCCGGTGATCGTGCTTTCCGAGGCCGATGCACGGAGGCTCGACGACACGCGGCTGAATGAGTACTATTTTGGATGGGGAATGGATGGCAAGCAGGCTGGCATCGTCCTGGGCTATGGTTCGATCTACAATCATTCATTCACCCCCAATGCCGTGCACAACAAGAATGCAGCGAACGACACCATGGTTGTCGTCGCGGTGCGGGAGATTGCGGCGGGGGAAGAAATTTTCATCCACTACGAGACCGGGAAAGACGGAGACGAGCAGCCGATGTGGTTCGAGGTGAGGTAGCCTTGTAGTGCCGCCGCCTACGCCATCACCAGCGTCCAACCCAGCCGATGTCGCGTCCAGTCGCTCAATGCATCGGAGAGCATGACGATGGCCCAGGTGATCAGCACATACGCCATCATCTGATCGTAAAAGAACAGTTGCTGCGCGTTGTACAAGGCCTGGCCGATGCCGCCCGCGCCGATCATCCCTAACACGGTTGCTGCGCGCAGGTTCCATTCCATCCGGAACAACGTGTGAATCGCCATTGGTCCCGACGCGAGCGGCAGGATTGCATAACACGCGACGGCGAGAGGCGATGCGCCCGTCGCCTCCAGAGCCTGCACGGGTGCGCGCCGTACATTCTCGCAGCATTCAGCATACAATTTGCCCAGCACGCCCGCCGAATGCAGTCCCAGCGCCACAACGCCGGCCTTTGGGCCGACGCCAATAACCGTCACCAGGACCAATCCCCAGATCACCTCAGGGACCGCACGCAACGTCTCGAGCAGCACCCGCGTGACCGTTGCGATCGGCATCGGTACCAGGTTTCGTGCGGCGATCAGTGCCAGCGGCAGCGCTAGTACCGCGGCGAATAAGGTACCCGCGCTGGCGATGAAGACGGTCTCCATCAGCAGCCGTGGAAGCTGGCTGATCGCCGATAGTGCCAATGCTGGCGGAAACATCCCGCCGATCGTCTCTGCCGCGTGGCGCAGCGTCACGGTCTCCGGTCGCCAGGTCCACAGCGCGGCCGCCCCGAACGGCAGCAGCAACAGGATGGCACGCGGATGCCGCCGCAGCACCCAGCTCAGGCTGTCGAGCAAGCTGACCAGCACGATCAGCAACAGGATCAAGGTCGTCGCGCGGGGGTAGTCGAATCCGGCGATGGTGCCAACCAGTTCGGCACCGAGTCCGCCGCCGCCCACCGCGCCGACGATGACCGCGGCGCGCACGGCGCATTCAAACGAGTAGCAGCCCATCGACACCAGATTGCTAATGGTGATCGGCAGGAGCCCGTAGAAGGCGACCATCATCCGCGTGGCACCCGTGGTGCGCAGCGCTTCGACCGGGCGCCAGTCGGCGGCGAGGAACAGGTCTGCGAACACCTTGCCGATCATCGCCGTGTAGAAGATGGCCAGGGCCAGCATGCCGGCGGCGGGTCCGATGCCTACGACCACGACGCAGAGGATCGCCAGCGTCAGGTCGGGGATGGCGCGCACCACCGACAGAACGGCGTATAATGCGCGGGCGCCGCGGATCTGCGCGCCGATCAGCATTGCTAGCGGCAGGCCGACGACGCACGCGACGAGCATGCCACCCGCCGCCATGCCGACGGTCTGCAGCAGCGGCACGATCAGCGCGGAGAGGTAGGAGGGCGACAGGTTCGGCGGGAAGAAATTCGCGATCAGACTGGACATGGTGGTGCAGCCTACGATACCGCGCCGAGCTGGCTGACCCGGGATTCCCGTTCGCTGATCACCCCGTCCTGCAATCGCACGATCCGGTCGAAATAGCGTTCCGCCAGGTCGTGCTGATGCAGCGAGCACAGCAGGGTAATCCGCGCCTCGCCGGCCACGCGGCACAGCAGCGACAGGATGTGCTGCGAAAGATCCGGGTCAAGCGAGGCGATCGGTTCGTCGGCCAGCATCACCACCGGCTGTTGCACCAGGGCGCGCGCGATTGCCACGCGCTGCTGCTGGCCGCCCGAGAGTTCGCCGGTACGGGCGCGCAGTTTCTCGGCCACCCCAACGCGTTCCAACGCCGAACGCGCTTCCTCCAGCTCGACATGACGCGGCCAGAGCAGGAAGCGCAGAGCGTGTAGTGTGGACCAGCGTCCCAGTGCGCCGGCCATCACGTTCTGATAGACGCGCATGCGGTCCACCAGATCGTGCTGCTGCGCAATGACACCGATGCCACGCCGCATCGCGCGCAGGCGCCGGCCACGCGCACGCCCTATCTCTGTGCCGGCAATCACGATGCGGCCGGCCTCGGCCGGCACAAAGCCGCTGATCGCACGGAACAGCGTCGTCTTGCCGGACCCGCTCGGCCCGACGAGGGCGACGCGCTCGCCGGCGGCGACGGAAAGCGACAGTTCGCGCAGCGCGGGCGCTGTGCCCTTGCCGTAGCGGACGGTCAGGCCTTCGATCGCCAGCATCGGTGCTGTGTTCAGAACAGCTTCAGTGCCGTCGCTACGCTGCGTAGCGTATCGTATTCGGCGTCGTCCGCTTTGACGAAATCCTTGCCGCGCAGGATCGCCAGGATCTGGTCATTCCGCTGGGGCTTAAGGGAGAGGAAGGCGGCAGCGAACTTCTCACGGCTCGCGGCATCGACCTGCTTGCGCGCAACCCAGACGTAATCGACGAAGGGTGGCGTGGTGAAGAAGACATGAACCTTCGCCTTGTCGAGCTGCCCGTCTTGCAGCATGGCTTGGTAAACACTCTCGTCCACTGCGCCAGCATCGACCGCGCCGGCTTCGACCGCCTTGGCGGTCGCCGGGTGGCTGCCGGTGTAGCGGAATTGCAGGTCAGTGTCGGGATTGATGCCGGCGCGCTGCAGAGCCTCGAACGGCATCAGGTGGCCGCTGGTGGAATTGATATCGCCGAACGCGAAGCTGCGCCCTTTGAGATCCTTCAGCGTCTCGATGTGACTACCGGCGTGCGTGATGAACAAAGCATGGAACTGGCGGTCGGCTTCGCGCTGGACGATCGGCACGACGCCGTAGCGCGCATGCGCCTTGATGTAGGTCAGGCCGCCAAGATAGGCGAAGTCGAGCGAGTCATTGCCGAGTGCCTCGACGGTGGCGTTGTAGTTCGTTGGAATCACCAGCTCCACCGGCTCGCCCATCGCTTTCGCCAAATAGACCCGCAGCGGCGTCTTTTGCTCCACCGAAACCTGCGTTGAACCGGCGTCCGGGATCATGCCGATGCGAATGACGTCACGCGCCGCGGCGCCGCGGCTGAGGACAGCGGTGGCGAGCAGCAGGACGATAAAGGCGACCATACGCAGCTTCTTTCGCGGTGGCAACATCGGGGACTCCGTTCGGCCGGATCGGCAGCGAGTGTCCCCTGCGACCACGGGGACAGCAAGGGCGGCCGTCGCGCCGGGTCATGGCGCGCCACCGGTAGGGTCCGGAACGCGGGTTATCGAAGTGGCGTGAGATCGTCCAGGATCGAGGGTATGAACTCGGCGATCGTGGGATGTATGTGCATGGCGCGCCTGAGCACTGTATAGGGCGCCTTCGCATACATGGCGTCGAGAATGCAGTGGATTGCCTCGTCGCCAATGGTGAACGCGCACGGCATCACGAACATCCAGACCTCGGCCCAGGCGGCAGAGGCGCTACGGCCGATCGCGGGGGAGTTCACCTTCGCCCTGTTTTCCGTGGGCATCATCGGCATCGGCCTGCTCGCCGGTGCCGGTGCTGGCCGGTTCGGGCGCCTACGCGATCGGCGAAGCGCTCCGCTGGACCACCGGCCTCGACCGCAAGCCGCTCGACGCCAAGGCGTTCTACGGGACGATCGCGGTGTCCAGTCTGCTCGGCATCGGCATCAATTTTGTCGGCCTCGATCCGATCAAAGCGCTGTTCTGGTCGGCGGTGATCAACGGCGTGGTCGCTGTGCCGTTGATGGCGATCATCATGCTCATGGCGATGCGGCAAGACGTGATGGGCCGCTTCGCGCTGCCGCGGGCGCTGTGGGCGATGGGGTGGTTGTGCACGGGGGTGATGGCGGTCGTCGTGGCGATTATGTTTGCGACCTGGTGAGAGAGTCGGGCGGCCTTTTTTCTCTCCCGCGGCGTCGCTTAAGCTGAATTCAGTATGCCCAGACAAGCTTGCTATTTTTCAGGGTTGTTGCCACGCCGGCCGCCGGCCAGTAACCACTTCGTCAACTCTGCCGTCCGCGCTAAACGAACAAGGCTCCAAATTTGGCGTTCGGTAATCGAAGGGAGACCGATGACATGGCTGCTCGACCGACCTGGCAAGGGCATTTGAAGCTGTCACTCGTGACCTGTCCGGTCGCGCTCTACGCGGCGACGACCCAGAGCAACGACGTCAGCTTCCACCTGATCAATCCGGAGACGAACAACCGTATCCGCATGGTGCCCACCGACCCGGACACGGGGCCGGTGGAACGCGCCAATCTGGTCAAGGGCTATGAGGTGGCCAAGGACCAATATGTTTTGTTTGATGACGCCGACTTCGACAAGGTGAAGCTGGAAAGCACCAAGACCATCTCGATCGACAAGTTTGTCGACGAGGCGGACATCGACCGGCTCTACTGGGATGAGCCTTTCTATGTCGTGCCGGACAAGGGGGTGGGCGTCGAGGCCTTCGCCGTCATCCGCGGCGCGATGGAGAAGCAGGGCAAGGTGGCGCTCGGGTGTCTCGTCCTGCGCGGCAGGGAGCGGCAGCTGGCGCTGGAAGTTCGGGACAACGGGCTTGTGGCCTACACCCTGCGCGCCCACGACGAAGTCCGCGACGCCAGCGATTATTTCGACGAGATCCCGACGGTGAAGGCCGACAAGGACATGGTCGAGATCGCGGCCCGCATCATCGGCCAGAAGGAGGGAGGCTTCGACCCGAGCGAGTTCAAGGACCGTTACGACGATGCGCTGCGCGAGATGATCGCGGCCAAGAAGAAGGGGCAGGGTCTGGTCGACGCGCCCCAGCCCGACGAAACTAACGTCATCGACCTGATGGAGGCGCTACGAAATAGCTTGAAGGGTTCGACGACGGCCGGTCGGAAGACGGCGGCCAAGGTGGTGCCCGCGAAGAAGACCGCGACGAAGAAACTCGCGACCAAACCCGCGCCGAAGCGCAAGGCGAGCTAGGCCTTCAACCCAGTTGGTCCGCAGCCGGCCGGTGACATAGCCGCCCAGGCCGGATGCCAGCCATTGTATGACGATCAGCCAGATCGCCGTCATGACTGTGAACGTCGTTACCGAAGCACCAGAGTTGGGCCAGGGCGACACCGACGCTAGCCTGAGGCCCGAGCCGAGAGCCATAAGGATCAGCCACGATTGCGGAGGGACGATAGCTCAGTTGTTGCTCGACACAAACACCGCGACGGCCCTCACCGGCGCGGGGCGTCGCATTTCGCGGACCCCACACACGGAGATCGCCCCCATTCCCCCGGACACAGCGGCCAATCAACTGTCCTTCGACCTCTTCGCCACGCCGCGCCCGCCTCGCCCTTTACTGGGCATATCGCAGCAGCGAGAGGCAGTCGTAATAAGCCGGGCGCGCCCCTGCGGGTCGGGCTCTACTCGCCTGTCATCCGTTCGCGCGTGACAGGCTCCCCAAGCCCCGAAGCCGGGTCTTGGCCTGCCGGTGACGATCCCTCGCGCAAGCAAGTGAGAAAACAAGAATAGCGGCGCTACCGCTTGCGCCCGCCGCGCCGCAAGGGTGCGTCGCGC
>PLXO01000145.1 GCA_003151425.1 Acetobacteraceae bacterium | reverse complement strand
AGCGCGCGGCGCGGGTTGCGCGCGGGCGGGTTGTGGCCGCGCGGCGGGCGGAGCGCGCGCGGGCGACGGAGGGTGCGACGCGAATCCCGCGATCCGATGCCATGAAACCTGAGGATCGGCGTGGTGGTGGCGGTTTGGGGAATGCCGGAGGGGGGCCAGCAGCGCAGGCCGCTCGCCCCCTGATCAAGCATCCCCCCGCGCGCTTGACCCGGGTGTTCTGGGGCATGGGTTTGCCGCCGTTGCCGCGGCAGGCGTTGGTTTGCTCTTCGGGGTCCAAGCCCGCCGGGCCGGCGAGGTGCATTCTGCACATCCCGCGTTTCAATGCCATGAAGCGTGAGAAGCGCGGTGCGCCGGGGCTGACGCGGCTGAACCCGACCAAGGCCTTGGCGCCGCGCGGCACGACGCCGGCAGGGACGCGAGGGCCGAGCGTGTTCGCGACACTCGAGGCGCTGTTAGGGCGCGCGGCGCCGCTGACCGGAGCAGGTGCAACTCTGCCGCCTGTCGCGGGCTTGGGGCGGGAAGAGCGCACCAAAACAGGCCCTTCTAGAGCCTGCCACCGGGCTTGTCCCGGTGGGGCACTTGACCCGGGGGGCGCGGTGCGCTCGCGACGCGGGTGAGGGTCGTGCAGCAAGCAAAACCCTCACCGTTGATCCGCTTCGCGGCTCAACCGCTCTGCTCGCCGACCCCCGGGTCAAGTGCCCCACCGGGACAAGCCCGGTGGCAGGCTCTAGAAGGGCATGCCTTGGTCCGCTCGTCGCGGCCCAAGCCCGGCGAGTAGCGGGAGAGGTGTACGAGGTCCCAGTCAGCCTGAAACTGCTTTAGCGCACCACCTCTGTTCATCCGCGGTTCAGTTTCTTCCTCTCGAAGCGCGCGTTTATCTGGCCAACGACGCGCTACACCAGCGCCACCGGCCGCACCGGCGCCCCCGTCGCGCCGCGGAACTTCGTCGCCAGCAGAATGAAACAGAAGCTGCGCAGCCCATCGCGCGCCAGCTCGTCCAGCGCCAGGTTCTCGATCAGGTGCACCCCGGCCTCGGCCAGCGCGTGCTGGTGCACCGGCATCGCCAGCGTGCGGTCGGGGTTCGGCAGCACCTCCACCGCCATGTTGTCGCTGCCGATCGCCACCACGCCCTGGCCGGTCAGCCACTGTGCCGCCGGCAGATCGATCCCCGGTTCGCCGCCCAGGTATTTCGCGTTGTCCACCCCGAAATACCGCCCCCAACCGGTGCGGATCAGCACGATGTCGCCCGGCTCGATCGCCACGTGCGCGGCATCCGCGGCGCGCGCCAGTTCGTCCGGCGTGATCGCCCGCCCGGGGTTCAGATGCGCCCCGCCGTCGATCCCGGCGACATCCAGCAGCACGCCGCGGGTGATCATCGGCGGCGCCTGCTCGATGCCCAGCTTCAGCAGGCCCCAGTCGGTGACCGTTTCCGCCGCGGACAACCCGTTGTACAGCCGGTCGCCCTTCGAGAAATGCCCCAGCGCGTCGATATGCGTGCCGACATGCGCGGTCATCTCGATCCGCTCCACATTGGTGCCGGCGTCGTTCAGCGCCCCGGTCAGCCGCCGCCGGCGGATGCTGTCGCGCCAGGACGCCCAGATCGACATCAGGAACGGCGTCTGGTTCGGCACCATGAACGGCGCGTCCATCGAGATCTCGTGGCTGACATCGTAGATCCGCCCCTGCTCGACCGAGCGCAGCGCGGCCAGGCGCTTCTCCACGGTCAGCAGATTGGCCGCGCCGAGCTGGTCCGCCGGTCCCCACTGCGGCGTCCCCCATCGCGAATGATCATGCACGCAGTCCGTCATCGTCGTCCCCCGCGTTGGCCGGGACCTATCCTGGACCCGAAGCGCCGCATCGGGGAAGCGGTGGTCAGCCGGCCGGCGAGGGCGGTCGTTTACCTTCCGTTCATGAATACCAGCGCATGCTCGGCACGGCGTCGGTGGATGATGCGGGAGCGGTGGTCATCGATGAATGCCTCGCGCGAGAAGGTCAGCGCCTTCGTTATCTCGTTCAACCGCGCCGCCGTTATCGGCACCTGCTTGCGCGCGCTGCGTTTCGCCGACGAGGTGATCGTGGTGGACAAGTCGTCCACCGACGAGACGCCAGCCATCGCCGCGCTGCATGCCGATCGGGTCATCACCGTGCCGTCGTCACCGACGGTGGAAGACACACGCACATTCGCCTTGGCGCAGTGCGCGCATGAGTGGATCGTGTTTGTCGACGATGACGAGTGCCTCAGTCCGGAGGCGGCGCAGTTCATCCAGGCGGAGCTCGCGGCACCGAGGGCGGAGATCTACAGCCTGCCACGCCGGGACTACATCCTGGGGACGCACGACGAACGCGCCTATTACTGGCCGGAGCATCACGTCCGCTTCTTTCGCCGCGGCGCGGTGGAATTCAGTGCTACCGTGCATGCCGGCATCGTGCCGCGGTCGGATAGGGTGCTGGTTGTCGCCGCGGAGACCGGCGTGTGCGTTCATCACCTGTCGCACCAGGACGTGGCGCAGTGGATCGAGAAGGCCAACCGCTACACCTCGTGCATTGATCGCGCGCGGGTGGCGCATGCCGGCGATGACCTGATCGGCTTTGCGCATGCACGGATCGACCATTGGATCGGTCGCACGCGTGACGCGACGCCAGGCGGCTACCCGGCAGCGGTGGCCCTGTTGCGCGCCACCTACGACCTGATCGACCGGCTGAAGGTGTGGGAGGAGGAACGCGGCCTCGACGGTGCCGCGCTGTTCCGTCAGGTCTGCGCCGAGCTTGACGCGGCCGAGGGCGGCACGGCGCCGGCGCGCGCGGGTGAGCGCACCACGGCGACGCCTCCGGTCGAGGCAGCCCCCAGCGCCGAGGCGATACTGCGTGCCAGCCTGCGCGACCTGCGGGCACGATATGATGCGGCGGAGACCGCGCATGATGCGGCGGAGAGCCAGCATGCGCAGGAGCTGGCCGACGCGCGCGCAGCACTGCGTGCAATTGAAAACAGTACGTTCTGGCGGGCCATGGCGTGGCCACGGCGCGTCGCCGGCCGGCTGCGGGCGCAGCGATGAAGGGATGATGGTCGGAGTGAGAGGATTCGAACCTCCGGCCCCTGCGTCCCGAACACAGTGCTCTACCAGGCTGAGCTACACTCCGACCGAGCCGCGCCATATAGCGGCGGCGCATTGCCCCGGCAAGGCGGTCAGTCCCCCGGGGCGGGGCAATCGGGCAGGGCAATCGGGCGTCGGCGGGAATGGCGCTCAGGTCCGCGGCGGGCGGATTTCCCAGCGTCGGACGGCGACAGCCCAGACTGCGCGCAGAATGGGCCAGCTTATGGTCCAGTGCGCGCCGAGGAGAAAATCATCCGCCGGGTCCGCGTAGACGGTCAGCCCGGACTGCGAATAGAGCGTGAGCTCGCCCACCATCACCGTGTCGCCGCAGTCGTAGAAATCGACGCGGCAGTGCGACGTCCCGGCGCCGAGGCGCTCCGCCAGCTCGATGATCTCCGCGAGCCGCACCGGCCGCGGCGGCGGAACCGGATGGGCAGGGCTGTCCCATGCGATCGGCAGCCGCGTCCAGTCGCGGGAGTGGACGTCGCCGAAGCGTGCCCGCCCATTCGCATCGGGCGTGTTGGTCCGGATGAAGATCGCCCGCCCGTCGAAGACATACACTTTTTGCTCCAGCGGTGTCGTCCCGTCGGGGCGGAGCAGCAGGCGCTCCACGATCAGGCGCCGCGGCAGGTGAATGTAGGCCGGCTCGTTCATCGACGTGCCGTAACAGTCCGCCAGCCAGCCGCGCGCCGTCGCACGTGCCGATGCCTCGTCGAGCGCCGATGGGTCCCGCACGATGATGGTGTGCCCGGAGGCGTGTGTGCTTTTCAGCGCATAGGGGGCAACCAGGCGGTCGAATGGAATGGCGTCCGGGTCGTTGCCCGCCCACAGCAGGTCGGCCTGCCGGCCGGGACCGATGCGCGCCGCAACGAAATCTCGCGCGGCCAGCTTGTCGGACTGGACGGCGAAGGTGGCGTCGAGCTCGAACAGCTTGCGCCACTGCATCTTCTCGGTGAACCGGCGCGGACGGAGCAGGGAAGGCGTGCGACCGGTGAAGTGGCGGTAATCGGCACTTACCCTGCGGATGACGAGCGCCCATTGGCCAAGCCGTAACCGCATGAGCAGGCATCGGGCGAACGCCCGCATCCACGGCAGCAACCGCCAAGACGCGGAGGTCAAGGCCCTGGTACGACCCCGCGCCGGCTCGGCACTTGGGCCCGGGTCGGCGCTTGGGCGATCGACCTTGCGTATCCGCGCGACGACGCGGCTGTCCGAACGGTTGGAGCGCGCGTTGAGGGCCATCCCGGCCACCTATATCGACACAAGGCGCGAGTCGAACAGTGAAGCCGGCCGGGGCGACCGCGTGAACGTTCGCGTCCGGAATCGTTGCGTGGGGAATTTTTGACCTCCGGACTGCCGCCGCCCCGCGAGGCTGTCACCGACGGCTCATGCCGGCTGCGGGTCGACGACGCTCCTTGCCTTGGCGAACGCAGCCAAGACGATGGCGATGGACTCGTCGCGGCGCTGCCGGGCTTCGTGGATGGCCGCCGGATCGCCGCGGACCTTCGCCAGCAACAGGAAGTCCGGCGGCAGCACGAAGCTGCCCGCCGGCAGCGCGTCCCGGCGTCGATCGTTGGCAACGGCCGGCTGCCCGGGGCGTCGCCAATCGGGACCCTTGTAGGTGGGCGAGACGATGAACGGCCTCGGGTTGGTCACCGCATCCATCACCCGTTCGATAATGCGGTTCATCGAAATCGGCTTGACCAGAAAGTCGGTTGCTCCGGCCTTGCGGGCGCCGAGCACGTACTCGGCACCACCGCTGGCGGTGAGCAGGATCACCGGCAGCAACGGATCCGGTGAATCGGGGCGCTCACGAATGGCGCGGATCAGATCGAGCCCGCTCTGACCCGGCATTTGCCAGTCGGTGAATACCAGATCCGGCGGATTGACCAGGATCTGCTTGAGCGCGGCCGCCGCACTGTCGGCAAATTCCGCGTTCGGCCAGTCGGTGTGGCGCAGCATCTCACGCAGCATCAGCCTGGTGTGGGGTGCGTCATCGACGAACAGCAGCTTCAAGCGTCCATAATGCTCGGTCGCCATTTCTAGGCCTCGGCCTGTGACAGGGTGCGCGCGATCAGGCCGGCGACGGAGCGCTGCAGCAGCGGCCGCAGTTGCGCGGCGATCCGCCTTGCCTCGGCGGGAGACGCGGTCTCGAGCTGCTGCGCCAGATTGCCAAGCAGGGCCGCTCCGGTGTTCCAGGCCAGGCCCTTGAGCGCGTGCGCGGCGCGCGCCGGGCTCTGCCCCGCTCCGATTGCCTCGACGATGAGGTCGATCTCCGCGTCGGCGGCCGTGGCGAACGAGTCGATGATCAGGTCCCAGGCCGCCGGGCGCAGCGACGCGGTGAGCTCGGCCACCTGTTCGGCGTCCAGCAGCGCGGTGGACGCGACGTTGGCCGGCGCCGCGCCAGCTTGCTCCGCCGGCACACCCAGGGCCGCGGCGATTTCGCGGAGCAGCGGCTGCAAGCGAACCGGCTTGGTGACGAACCCGTCCATGCCGGATGCAAGACACTCGCCTCGTGAACTGTTCGAGGCGTGCGCTGTCAGGGCGACCACCGCCACCGCATTGAGCGGCGGCGGCAAGGCACGGATCCGTTTTGTCGCGGTCAGGCCATCCATCTCCGGCATCTGCACGTCCATCAGCACGACATCGAACGGCAGGCTGCCCTCGCCGCTGCCCGTTCCACTGACCGCGGCGATCGCCGCTGCACCGCTATCGGCGGTGGCGACGCTATGGCCGGCGCGGGCCAGCAAACCGACCATCACCTGTTGAGTGACCACATTGTCGTCGACCACGAGGATCCGCATTGGTGGCAAGGAAGGCGCCACCGCGACCGCCTGGCTGGCCGCTTGTTCGCGCCGCAGTGCCGCGGCATCGCCGAGACCCACGGCCACGGCAAAGCGAAACACGCTGCCCTTGCCCGACGTGCTGCTGACCGAGATGCTGCCGCCAAGCAGTGCGCAAAGCCGCTGGCTGATCGCCAGGCCCAGGCCGGTGCCGCCATGGGTACGGGTGATCGAACTGTCCGCCTGCGTGAACCGACTGAACAGCGAGGGCATGATTTCGGGCGCGATGCCGACCCCGGTATCCTCGACCTCGAACGCCAGCATGAACCGACCGCTGGGAAGATCCGTGCCACGCTGGGCACGCACGCCGACCTCGCCGGAGGCCGTGAATTTTATTGCGTTGCCGACCAGGTTGAACAGGATCTGACGCAGCCGTGTCGGGTCGGTCATCACCGCATCCGGCACCGAGTGGCCGATATGCACCGATAGGGTGAGGCCCTTGCCCTCGGCTTTCGGCCGTAGCAGGTCGGCGACCGCATTGGCAATCTGTGCCGGATCGCAGTTTCCCGTCTCCGCCACAGCCTTGCCGGCTTCCAGCTTGGAGAAGTCCAGGATGTCGTCGAGCAGGACCAGCAGCCCTTCCGCCGATCGCCGCGCCGTTTCGGCCTGGTACCGCTGGTCAGGCTCGATGTCGCGACCCTCCAGCAGCGCCAGCATGCCAAGCACGCCGGTCATCGGCGTCCGGACCTCATGGCTGATCGTTGCGAGGAATTCGCTTTTCATGCGGTTGGCATGCTCGGCGATCGCGCGCGCCCGGTCCTGCACATGCGCCTGCCAGCCAACCAGCAGTGCCATCACCAGCAGCATGGCGGTCGCGGCGGCGGCGCCACCGATGTAAAGCCTCCGCAATCCCAGGCTTTCGGCCATGAATTCGGCCTCGTCGAAGCCTGCGACCACGACCAGCGGATAACCCGCCACGCTGCGGTAGCTGAGCAGCCGGCGGACGCCATCGACTGGGCTGGTGTCCCGCAAGAAGCCCTGCGGCGTTACCATCGCCGCGCGATAGGGCAGCGTATCGGACACGTCGCGGCCAATGGTCTTGGCGTCCAACCCCGACCTGGCGCGCAGGATGCCATCGCGGCCGAACATCGCGACAAGGCCCCGCCGGCCGACATCGAGGTTGTCGAACGTGCGGGCGAAATAGAACGGATCGATCGAGGCCACCATGATGCCGGCAAAGCTGCCGTCCGGGGCGCTGATCCGCCGCGAGAGCTGCAGCGACCATCTGCCGGAGGCGCGCCCGAACACCGGGCGGCTGATGAACAGCCCGGTGATCTTGCCCTGCTTCTGCACCAGGAAATGCTCGCGGTCCGCAATTTTGACCCCAGCGACTGGTTCATCGACGCTGGTCTCGATCAGTGCCCCACTGGCGTCGGTGTAGGCAAGCTGCAACAGCAGGTTGGAGCCGCTGGTGGCGTTCTTCAACACGTCCACCAGCTTGGGATGATCGGGGCCGAGACGCCCGAGATCGAAGGCCAGGAAATTGAGGATGCGATCGGTGTCGGCAATCGCCCGCGCGGCTTGCTCGGCGATGATATGCGTCAGGTTGCCGGAATCACGTTGCGCGCGGGCGAGGGCTTCCTGCCGGTCGCGGTTGGACAGCTCGATGACGACAAGCCAGACCGACACCGTCAGCAGCAGGGCGCCGATCCAGACGAACGCCAGCAGAAATTTCGCGCGTCTGCCGCGGGGCATGATGCTGCACCAGCCTACGTCGTGATGATCTGGCCCGATGACGTGATGGCAGGACGGCCGGCTCCACCGCGATCAGGCTAGGCCGCGCCGGTTACCAAGGGGTGAATTGGAGGAGACTATGCCGGGATAGGCTGCCACATCTTTGGTGCCGGCGCGTGCCCCGCGGTGCTTCTCGGCTGCGCAAGCCAGAGCGCGTCGGTCCGGTCAGGGGAACGCCGACCGGACCGGCGCTCGGCGCTTCCACTGGCGACGTGTGTGTGCAGGTCAGCTCGCCTCCACTCAGCCCACGTGCGTCTGATCCGGCGGCACGCGCATCGCCTCCGCCTCGCGCTTCAGCCGACGGAAGCTGCGCACGCTGAACGGCAGCATGCCGATGTAGATCAGTCCCCCCGCCGCCATCGCCGCCCACGGATCGGCGACCAGCAGCGCCGCAAACACGCCCACGCCCAGGAAGGTCGGCAACACATACTCCGCCGGCATCTTGAAGTTCTTGAAGCTCCACACCGGCAGGGTGGAGACCAGCAGCAGCGCGACGCCGACCAGCACAACGGCGCACACCAGCGGAAACGACGCAATCATCAGCAGCCAGTCCCAGCCCAGCGTGCGCGCCTCCAGCCCGACGAACAGCGGGAACAGCACCAGCCCGGCACCGGCCGGGGCGGGCACGCCGGTGAAGAAGTTATAGGCGTAGGCCGGACCCGGGGCGCTATCCAGCGCGGCATTGAAGCGCGCCAGCCGCAGCGCCATGCACACCGCGAACATCATGCACGGAATGAACCCAAACGCGCCGGCCCGGTGCAGCGACCACAGATACAGCACGAAGGCCGGAGCCACGCCGAAGCACAGGAAGTCGGCCAGGCTGTCGAACTCGGCGCCGAAGCGGGAGGTGGCCTTCAGCATCCGCGCCAGCCGCCCGTCCAGCCCGTCGATCGCGGCGGCGACGGTGACGGCCACCACCGCGGCGCCGAACCGTCCGTCCAGCGCGTAGCGCATGGAGGTCAGGCCGGCGCACAGGCCGAGCAGCGTCATGATGTTGGGCACCAGCCGGTTGAACGACGGGCCCTTGAAGCGCGGCCGAGGGCGCGGACGCAGCCGCCGGTGCAGCAGGCGCATCGGTGAGACGCGCCCCGTTTCGTCGCGCCGAATCCCATCGCGGCCCGGCTCATCACCGGAGTCCCGGCCGGGCTGCAAGGCCCCGGTCACGGTCCCAGCTCCGCGATCACCGTCTCGCCGCCGATCATGGTCTGACCCTCCTGCACCAGCGGCAGCACCCCCTCGGGCAGATAGAGGTCGGTGCGGCTGCCGAAGCGGATGATACCAAACCGCGCGCCGGCGCGCACCGCATCGCCCTCGCGCAGGTTGCAGACGATGCGCCGAGCGATCAGCCCGGCGATCTGCACCACCGCGATCTCGCGTCCGTCCGGCAGGCGGATGGCGATGGCGTTGCGCTCGTTCTCCTCGGCTGCCTTGTCGAGCGCGGCGTTGACGAAGGCGCCGTGGCGATAGGCGATCCGGCTGACCGTGCCATCCGCCGGCACGCGATTCACATGCACGTCGAGCACCGAGAGGAAGATACCCACCCGCCAGCGCGGCGCGGCACCAAGGCCAAGCTCGCCCGGGGGCAGCGCCGGGCCGACCGCGACCACGCGCCCGTCCGCCGGCGCCAGCAGTGCCCCGGGTCGCGCGGGCGGCACACGTTCGGGGTCGCGGAAGAAATACAGGCACGCCAGGGTGAAGATCAGCCCAAGCCAGGACAGCCAGGCGCCGACCAGCAGACCGAGCACCAGCGCCGCCAGTCCGGCCAGCAGGAACGGTCGCCCGGCCGGATGCGGCGGGGCGAACGCCTGGCGGAAAGTTTCTGCGACATCCATGCCGCCGGTTTATGGATGCTTCACTTTACTCGGGCAAGCTGGCGGTCCCGCATCGCCAGAAAGTCAGAAGCCGCACGTGAGCCTCAACGACAAGCCATTGACCTTGGGCCCCTTCCACGTCGGCGCCAGCGGCGCGCTGGACCCGATCTCAGCCGACTCCGCGCCGCGGTTCACCTGCCGCTGGCGCGACCGCACAGTGCACGCCCGGATGCTGCCAGGCGAACAGTCGGACTGGCTGCTGCGGCTGCGGGCGCCGCTCACCCGGGTGCCGAGCAGCGCGCGAGCGCCGGAGGCCGCGCGCCGTCTGGCAAGCTTCGCGCTGCTCCGCGATCTGCCCGCCACAATGCCGCACGGCTGGCGTATCGGCTTGGCCGCCGATCATCGCGTGGTGCTGGAGGCGGAGCGTCGCGCCAAGCTGCCGCTCACGGCGACCGCGCTGATCAGCGAGATCACCCTATTTCTGCTGGCGCTGGCGCCCTATCTCGACGTGCTGGACGAGGCTGGACTGCCGGCGCTGCCGGACCCGTCCGGTACGGCGAACACCTGTCCTGGGTAGATCAGGTTCGGGTCGCGGATCTGGTCACGATTGGCCTCGTAGATAACGGTGTAGCGGAGCCCGCTGCCATACGCACGATGGGCGATGCGCCACAGGTTCGTGCCGGGCTGCACGATAATGCGACCCGCCGCCACCTCGCCGGGCGGCACCAGTTCGCGGTGGAACGGCAGCTCCACCCGGGCGATCACCTTGCCGCCCGGACCGACCTGATCGAGCCGGAGCTGGTGGGCGCCCTCGGCGATCGCGGTCCCGGGGGCAGTCCCGGGAACCAGGGTCCAGCGCCCGTCCTTGCCGGTGTGCGCCTCGCCGACCGGCTGATTGTCGGAATAGAGCCGCACGGTCGTGTTGGGTGCGGCGGTGCCGGACAGTTCCAGATCGCCGCGCGCGTCGTAGTCCAGCGCGCCAAGGCCAAGCTGTCCCGGCTTCGAGGTCCCCTCGCCCGGCGGACCTTGCAGCACGCGCGGCGGAAGCTGCGGCGTGGTGAGCACCGCGAGCGGCGGCTGCGCAGCCCCTGGGCCCGGCTCCGGCACCGTCATCAGGACCGATCCCTGGCTCGCGACCTCCTGGCCGGCGGCGGTGTGCTCGCGCAGCGTGAGCGTGTGCGCACCGGCGGGGAGCGGCGCGTCCGGCGTCACGGCCCAAGTCCCCTGGCCATTCGCGGTGGTGTGGCCGATTTCGACCCCATCGGCGAGGATGGACACCTCGGCGCCAGGCGCGCTGCGGCCGGCGATCACTGCGCCGCCCTGCGGATCGATCCGCACGATGTCGAAACTCGGGGGGACCGGCGCGGGAGAGGCCGACGTGGCCGTGGCCGTGGCGGGGGCGCGGCCTGCGGTGTTCGCCGGATTGGCCGGTGTCGCTTGCGGCGTGGTGGTCGCCGCCGTCGGACCTGGCGTTGCCGTCGGACCTTGGGTTGCAGTCGGACCGGGCGTTGTGGTCGGACTTTGTGTAGCAGTCGGACCGGGCGTTGCAGTCGGGCGCAAGAAGGTTTGCACCATGAAGATACCGATGCTGCCCACCGCAATCAGCGCCAGCGTGCCCAATGCAAGGCTGCGGAGCAAAGACGCTCGGTTGGGGGCGGGGCTTGGATCGGACATGGACCTCAGCCTACTTTCCTGCGTCCGCCTCCGCAATCGCGGGTAGCGGCATCGCCGGAGCGACACCTTACCGCGCATCGGGGGTGTGGCGACAGCGGGAACCGCCAGAGGGGAGCCAATCGTGACGGGGGAGGCTTCAGTCAGCCAGTCGTATGTCCCGGTGCGCGTCTGGGATCTGCCGACGCGCCTGTTCCATTGGGCGATCGTCCTGCTGGTCGGGTTCAGTTGGCTGAGCCGGCAGCTCCAGTGGATGGAGTGGCACATGCGGTCCGGCTACACGATTCTGACGCTGCTGCTGTTCCGCCTGGCCTGGGGGTTTGTCGGCAGCGACACGGCGCGATTCCGCCAGTTCCTGGCCAGCCCGCGCGCGGCGTTGCGTCATCTCACCCATCTGGCACGGCGCGAGCCCGACCATCAGGTGGGGCACAACGCGGCCGGTGGCTGGATGGTGCTGGGGCTGTTGGGACTGCTCGCCGTTCAGGTCGGCACCGGGTTGTTCGCCAACGACGACATCCTGACCGAGGGACCGCTGGCGGAGACCGTCGACAAGTCGACCAGCGACTGGCTGAGCCATATCCACGTGGTGAATTTCAAGCTCATCGAGATTGCCGTGGCGGCGCATATCCTGGCGGTGCTGACCTATGCGGTGCTGAAGCGGCACAACCTGGTGCGGCCGATGCTGACCGGACGCAAGCGCCTGCCGGCGGGGCTGCCGCCGCCGCGCATGGCCAGCCCGTGGCTTGCGCTTCTGCTGGTCGTCGCGGCGGCCGGAGCGGTTACCTGGCTGGTCAACCGCTCCTAGAGCCGCGCCAGCCCGTTCGGTCGTAGCGACGAATCGAAGATGTTGATCTGGCAGTCAGATTCCAGCCTGGCATTGGTATGGCAGGCGGGCGCTGCAATTCGGGACGCTTCGCTGGCCAACGGTTTGGTTATCGGTTTACGATAGCGTAAGACGACAGAAGGCCTCCAACAACATGTCTCTTGCCACCGGTGCCAGTATCGCCGTCAGGCTTACGCGAGGTACACGACCCGGATACGCCGTAGGCGGCGACCGAGGCGGTCTTGGCCGATCGGATGGAGGCGGCGAGCGCCATGACAAGGACCGCGCACGTGGGCGAGGCATCGATGGACGAGAGGTATCTCTACGCCGGCCTGATCCGCCTGCACGTGCTGCACCATGCGGTACTGGAGCCGGTCTACGGGCTGGCAATGATCGAGGAACTGGCGCGGCATGGCTACAAGCTCAGCGCCGGAACGCTGTACCCCATCCTGCACGGCATGGAGGAGCGAGGGTTGCTGGCCTCGAAGGAGGAACACAGCGGCCGTGTTCGTCGGCGGGTCTACCGAGCCACACCGGCCGGCAGAAAGGCCCTCGAGGCAGTCAAACACAAAGTCCGGGAATTGTTCACGGAGTTGTTGGAGGACGTGGCGACCAGACCCGCGGCGCGGCGGTCGGATCGGCCGCGTTGAAAGGCGGCCCACGATGAGCCAGGCTGTGGCAGCCGAGCGCCGCGGTTCCGTGGCCGAGGTTCTCCGGATCTTCCTGCGTCTCGGCTGCACCAGTTTCGGCGGGCCGATTGCCCATCTCGGCTTCTTCCGAGCCGAATTCATCGAGCGGCGCAAATGGCTGAAGGAAGAGGAATACGCCGACATCGTGGCACTCTGCCAGTCCCTGCCGGGGCCGGCCAGCAGTCAGGTCGCGGCGACCATCGGTATCCTGCGCGGTGGCCTGCCAGGCGGCCTCGCAGCGTGGTTCGGCTTCACCATGCCTTCGGCCCTGGCATTGATCCTGTTCGGCTACGGCGTCGGCGATGTCGGCAATATCTCGCAGGCGGCATGGCTGCATGGCTTGAAGATCGTTGCCGTCGCGGTGGTGGCCCAGGCGCTCTGGGGGATGGCGCGCAATCTCTGCCCGGACCGCCAGCGCGTCACCATTGCCATCAGCATGGCGCTGCTGACGCTGGCAGTGCCGTCCGCTCTCGGGCAGATCGCGGCTATCGCGATCGGCGCCTTGATCGGCTGGATGTTCATCAAGGAACCGCCCAAACCGGTCGTCGGAACGCTGGGGTTTTCGCTGAGTCGCTCCCTGGCAATCGGCGCTCTGATTGCATTCTTGGCCTTGCTTGCCATTCTCCCGCTCGCGGCTGCGGGGACCGGCAATCACGTTATCCAGTTGGTCGACCGGTTCTACCGTGCGGGTTCGCTGGTGTTCGGCGGTGGCCACGTGGTGCTGCCACTCTTGCAGCAGGCGGTGGTTCCAGTCGGCTGGATCGGCAACGACGAGTTTCTGGCCGGCTACGGCGCGGCGCAGGCGGTTCCCGGTCCCTTGTTTACATTTGCCGCGTATCTGGGCACGGCGATGACGCCACAGCCCAACGGCTGGATCGGTGGACTGATATGCCTGGTGTCGATCTACCTGCCCTCATTTCTTCTGCTGCTGGGCGTGCTTCCATTCTGGGATGGGCTGCGACGCATCGAGACGGTGCAGGCTGCGCTGCGAGGCGTGAATGCCGCCGTCGTTGGCTTGCTGCTGTCCGCTCTGTACACACCAGTGTGGACGAGCGCGATCGGCACGCCGACTGATTTCGGCCTAGGACTGCTTGCGTTCTTGCTGTTGGTGTTCTGGCGGGTCCCGCCGTGGCTGGTCGTCCTACTCGGTGCCGCAGGCGCCCAGGCCCTCGCCATGTCCTGGGCTTGATGGACGGATAGCGGCGACATGTCTCCCTCAGAGGCGTGTTTGGGATTGCGTGTCAGGTACGCGCTGAGATGCGGTCACGGTAGAACGACCTCTTGACGCCACCCAGCCGGAGAGGTGTTGGTCTTGCGGTGTCCGCGTTGCGGGGGGGGGCGCGCCGGTAGCCCCAGATTCCAAAACGGTCGAGACTGCTGCTCGTGTCTTCCGCCCGAAATTCGCGGCCACTTGGAGCGGCCTTCGGGCCGAACATTAGCCATCGGCGGGCGCCGGGATCTACTTGGCGCGATAGGTGTCGTGGCAGGCGCCACAGGCCTCTCCGACTTCCTTGAATGCCGCCGCGAAGGCCGCCTTGTCGGCGGCCTTCGCGGCCGCGGTCAGCTTGTCGGCGGCGGCACCGAGCGCGGCCGCCTGCTTGGCGAATCCGGCGCTGTCCGACCAGATCGCCGGCAATGCCTTGGTGTCCTCACCCTTGTCGGTGCCGGGTGGGAACAGTCCCGGGATCTGCTTCGACCAGACGGCAAAGGCGCTGCCGGCACCGGCGAAGGATTTCACCTCGGCGCCGGCCTTGACCGCCAGACTGACCGCGCCGAGCGTCGAGGCCTGCAAGTCCATGCCGGCCTTGCGGACCGCGATCACGTCGATCTCGGCGCTCGCCACCGCCACCCCCGCCACGCAGCACGCCAGCACGGCAAGCCATGCCAATCGGATGCTCATCCCTGTAGCCCCCCTGAACCGGATATGCGATCGTGGCATGACCGGCGGCGGCTTGCCAAAGGGAATCCGCCACGCCGATCAGCGCGCCCACAGCGCCGAGGCGGCCAGCAGGGCCCAGCCCAGCATCAGCAGCGTGCCGCCGATCGGCGCGACCATCGGCAGCCGCATCCCGCCGAGCGCCAGCGCGTAGACGGCGCCGCAGAACACCACCAGCCCCGCCGCGAAGGCCGCGCCTGCCCAATCGGCCAACCGACCGCCGCGGTCGGCCCATAGGCCGCAGGCCAGCAGGGCCAGAGCGTGCCAGCCTTGCATCTGGATCGCGTCGCGCACCATCGCGACGGCCCGCGGGTCGGCACTCTCTCTGGCACGAGGTGCGCCGCCACTGCCGCCATGATCACCGCGCCGAGCCCGGCCAGCGCGCCGAGGCCGATCCATGTTCGCTGCATTGTCGGCAACCCCCAAACGCAACCCGGTCCGCAACGCTGGGCCGCAACCGTGGGCCGCAACTCCGGTCCGCAATCCCTTGGCCGCAATGATCGGCCGCAACCCTGTTCCACCGCGCGCCGGCTGCCTATACCATTGGTGCCCATGCCACGCGGGGACCTCTTTGCCGAGATCGGACCGTTCGAGACCGGATACCTTCCGCTCTCGGCCGGCCATGTCATGTACTGGGAGCAGGTGGGCACCCCCCGCGGCCGGCCGGTGCTGTTTCTGCACGGCGGCCCGGGCGCCGGGGCGGGCGCGGTGCACCGGCGCTTCTTCGATCCGGATTTCTGGCGCGTGGTCATCTTCGACCAACGTGGCGCCGGCCGGTCACGCCCGCTCGGCAGCCTGGCCGACAACACCACCGCCGACCTGGTGGCCGACATCGAGCGGCTGCGCCGCCACGTCGGCGTCGAGCGCTGGCTGCTGTTCGGCGGCTCCTGGGGCTCGACGCTGGCATTGGCCTACGCGCAGGCCTATCCGGAACGAGTGTCCGGCTGCGTGCTGCGCGGCGTGTTCCTCGGCCGCCCCAGCGAGGTCGACTGGTTCCTGCACGGGATGCGCGCGGTGTTTCCCGACGCGCACGCGCAGTTCGCCAGTTTCCTGCCGGAAGCCGAGCGCGGCGATCTGCTCAAGGGGTATCTGGCCCGACTGACCGATCCCGACCCCGCGGTGCACATGCCGGCGGCGCGCGCCTGGTCGATCTACGAAGGCTCGTGCTCCACCATGCTGCCCAGCCCGGACACCGTCAGCTCGTTCGCGCAGGACCGCACCGCGCTGGGCCTGGCGCGCATCGAGGCGCATTATTTCGCCCATGGTCTGTTCCTGCCACCGGAGGGATTGCTGGCCGGGATGCCCCGCATCGGCCAGATTCCGGCGGAGATCGTGCAAGGCCGTTACGACATGATCTGCCCGGCCTGCACCGCGTTCGAGCTCGCCGCAGCGTGGCCGGCGGCGCGACTGACCATCGTGTCGGATGCGGGCCATTCCGCGCTCGAACCGGGGATCCGGCGCGCGCTGGTCGCGGCAGTGGAACGATATCGCCACGGGCGCTGAGCGCCGCGCGGCCAACGGAAAGGACGGATCGGCCATGAAAGTCGGCGTCATCGGCCTCGGCACCATGGGCATGGGCGCCGCGCTGAACCTGCACCGCAAGGGCCACCAGGTGATCGGCTGCGAGCTGCACGAGGCAGCGCGCGCGGAGTTCATCGCGGCCGGGGCCGCCGCCGTCGCCTCGCCGGCCGAGCTGCCGGCGGATCTCGACGCGGTGGTGGTGTTCGTCATCAACGCCGCGCAGACCGAGCAGGTGCTGTTCGGCGGCGGGGTTGGTTCCGCAGGGGCCAGTGCCGACGGGTGCCTGGCGCGGCTGAACAAAGGCGCGGTGATCCTATGCTGCGCCACCATCGCGCCGGAGGCGGCGAAGGCGCTCGGCGCGCGCATCACCGCGGCCGGCTTCCTGATGCTCGACTCGCCGGTGTCCGGCGGCAAGGCCGGCGCGCAGGGCGGCACGCTGACGGTGATGGGCGCGGGGTCGGACGCCGCCTTCGCCAAGGCGCGGCCGGTGCTGGATGCGATTGCCGCCAAGGTCTGGCAACTTGGCACCGAGCCGGGGGTCGGCAGCACGGTGAAGATGGTCAACCAGCTCCTCGCCGGCGTGCACATCGCCACCGCGGCCGAGGCGCTGGCGCTGGGCATTCGTGCCGGAGCCGATCCGAAGACGCTGTTCGAGGTGATCTCGGCCTCGGCCGGCAGTTCCTGGATGTGGCAGAACCGCGTGCCGCATGTGCTCGACGGCGACGACACGCCGCTGTCGGCGGTGAGCATCTTCGTCAAGGACCTCGGCATCGTGCTGGACCAGGCGCGGGCGCTGACCTTCCCGCTGCCGCTGGCGGCCACGGCGCACCAGTTGTTCCTGGCCGCCGCGGCGCACGGCGAGGGGGCGAAGGACGACGTCTTCGTCATCCGCGTGTGGCAGGCACTGACCGGGATCGAGCTGCCGAAGAAATCCGGCGGCGGCTGACCTGCCAACCAGGCTTTTGAACACAGGCTTGGGGCGACATTCTGCCAATAGGCGGCCGGCCATTCTACCTAACAAATGATTGCTCCTCCTCTTTCTTGCAGTCCTTGAGCGCGTCAGGAACAACCAAATATATAGACGATGACCATTCTGACTCTGGGACGATGCGCCTACCCGCGACCGCCGGTATCCTGATATCTGCCACCAACATCAAGGCGGAGGTGCTCGCAAGCAGCTATTTCGATTTCACCGTCGTGCCCTTCCATGAAGCGAAAATCTGTTGACCCAGCAACCAGCGCACGCTGCCACCGGCGGAAAGCACGTGACCGGTCAAGAAGGCGGCAATTTCCCAATGCGTCACTACCCGCAAGCCACTCCCCGGTCGCGGCGTCTTCGCGCGCACGCGCTGGGCGCTCGGAAACGCGGGCAGGTGGCGCGGCGCCGGCACATGGTCGGTGGAGCCTCCCTGTATCCTCACTCGCCGCTCACGATCGCGCTCCGATACCATCGCCTCTGGCCGACTCCTCGCATTCGGCGTGGTGCAATATGATCTTGTAACGCGTGCGAGAAAACGATTGCTTAACGCAGGTTGTCCCGCGTCGGGTCGATGTCTCGATGGCGATACCTGAACTTCCGGAACTAACGCGAAGGGCTGGAACCTAACGTTCTCGGCACGGTGCCGCGTCATTGACCCGAGCAGTATTCATAATGTTGTTGGGACATATGCGCATGCACACCATCGATCCGCACCCTGTCGATCGGCCTGCGCGGAGGTCACCGACGCGTCATTGGCCACCACGCTCGCCGCTCGGCCGCTGATAGGCGAGGCGCGCGGCCATCGTCATCGGCGTGGTGGTCGGCACGCCCACGCCCGCGAACACCGGCTGCGGATCGCCCAGCACGCCTTTCGGCAGGCTCGCGGTCGCGGCCATGGTGCCGCCGTTCATACCCGGCTTCCACAGCAGGTCTGTGAGCCAGGCACGGTTGCCAGGTTCCGTGTAGCAGACCCAGTGGTTGAGGTTTCCCTCCGGATGCACGTTGTCGCTCGCCGTGGCAGTCAGGGTGTAGCCGCCGTTGGCGCGGAACCACGCCTGCACGTCCCGCCGGTCGAGCGAGACATCGACCCAGTTCGCCGGGTACTCGGCGATACCGCTCCAGCTTGAAGTCGTGCCCAACCCGAAACGGCCGATGTTGCAGGAGGCAACGGAGCCGGGCACGCGCGACGGGTCGCCGAACTGCTCGCCGCCCAGCGCGAGCACCGCATCGACCTCATTGGTCACGTTGACCACGTTGCACCGGCGCCCGGCAAAGGTCGCGGCGGCGTCGGCGGAGAACTCGGCTCCATCGAGCAGGATAACATTGTTGAGCATCGTATCCTGCGCCCCGGCGAGGCGGAGCGCCTGGGTGAACAGCCGCGTGCCCAGGCTGTGGGCGAGGACATCGACCGTCGCGCCGGCCTCGCCAAGCACCCCCAGCACGGCAGCGACCGCGGCCGCGGCGAGGCGCGCGAGATCGACGCAGGCGTACTGATACGAGTCCGCCCACCCCGCGGTGGCATATTCCGCCAGCGATCCGGTCGACACCCAGGCAAAGGCGATCGCGGTCTGCTGCGGCCGCTTGCCGTTCGCGTCGAGCTCCTCGACCAGCGGCAGCCAGCTCAATCGTGCGTTAAGCCCGCTGTCGCCCGGGACGCCATAGACCGCGGTGAACGGGTCATAGTTAATGTCGCCCGCATGGCGCGGATCGTAGTCATAACCATGCAGCATCAGCTTGACCGCGGCGGCCGGCACGGCGCGGGACGGCAGCCAGGCGCGGATCACGTCCGCCACGGCATCGAGCCCGGTCGGGTGTTGCCCCGGATCGCGCGGCAGCCCAGCCGTCGCCGCGTTGCCGTCGTAACTGGCGACGAGCGTATCGATCGCCTGCTTGTAGGCATCCTGATCCGGCGCGGCCGCGGCGCCAGGGGTCCAGATCAGCTTCAGCATGACGTTCCAAACCGTTGGTGATTGATAGATCGGCTGCAACCGTACATAGAGCGACCGACGATTGCCACGCCCAATCGGACAGGCGCGCGGGCCGCACCGACGTGACCCTGCCGGGTGTCCGGGAGTGGTGCTCCGGTTGTCCGGGAATGGTGCTATGGAACCGGCAAGCGCAATTGCGCACCAACCCAGGGAAGCCCCCAATGGCCACAGCACCCTTCATCATCGAGCCGCATTTTCGCCTGCAGGAATGGGTCGCCGAGGAGAAGGGTTACTTCCGGGACGCAGGCCTCGACTACGTGTTCCAGGAGCTGATCCAGTCCAGTGATGGCAAGCACCACGACCGGGGCGACAAGGTCGGCGCGTTCCAGTCGTTCGAACGCGGGCGCGAGGCGGCGGTGAGCTGTGCGTGTCACTGGACCGTCGGCGTCGCGGCATCGCAGGGCAAGGGGCGCCTCTATGCCGATGTCTACTCGATCGCACCGTCAGGCGTGTTCGTTGCCGCCGACTCGCCGGTCAGGCGGCCGGAGGATCTCGCCGGCGTGCCGATCTCGGTCGGCTATCAATCCGGCAGCCACTATTCGACGATCCAGGCACTGGAGCAGTACCTGCCGGCCGAGCAGATCAATCTGTCCTTTGCCGAGGGCATGCTGTTTGCCAGGCTCGACAATCTGCTGAATGGCACCTCGCCGGCCTCGGCGCTGTTCAACGGCCCGTATTATCTTGCGGAACAGTTGGGGTTCCGCAAGATCATCGACACGACGTTCATGATCGCGACGATGGTCACGGGCGAGCCGGATACCGATGACCTGCGCCGGTTCTTTGCGGCATTGCGCCAGGCGCAGCGCGACATCGATCTGCGGCCAGACCGTTATACCAAGTATTACCGCAACGAGTTTCCGGTGCGCTATCACGCCATGATGGACCCGCGAAGCTGGGGACCGGGTGAGCGTCTGGTGTTCGAGCGCTACTCCAAAAAGGTCTACGAAGAGACCCTCGGGTGGATCGCGCAGCACGGCATTTTCACCGACGGCGCGATGGGCTCGGGCAACTACGAGGACGCCGTTCTAATCGCGGCACGGTGAACGCGGCGCCTCGCGTCCAACAGCCAACGACTTCAGGCAGAAGTCGTGTTCGGCGGAATCCGGAGACAGCGCTGCCAGGCGTGCGGTCTGCCGCCTGACATGCGATCAACGGATAGACGCGCACAGCAACGAGAGAAGGAACACCGGCCCCATGCTCTGGTTGCCTGTCGGTTCAGCCTGCATCCGCGGTGATCTGCGGTTTCATTCGTTGCGGATGCTGGCTTGGCCCTGTCGTCACCGTTTCCATGGATTTATCCTGGTGTAATACCAGCCCCCGAAAGATTGACCGATCGTCGCTGCGCCCACGTCATGCCGGCGAAGGCCGGCATCCACGACTTCGCCTGCTGCGAGAAGGCAAGGCGTGGATGCCGGCCTCCGCCGGCATGACGATGTGGGGACCGCCGAAGAGTCGATCATTCGGGCGGCTGTTATAACGCGGAGCGGACCACGCAGAAACGCCGGCAACCCGCCTACAGCGCCCCAGGGCGATCGGCAAATCCCGCCTTGACGTGACGACAGACCTGCTGCCCTCTGCAACGATGTCAGCCATCATATTCCTCGGCTTGCTCGTGATCGGCGGCTGGGTGCTCGGCATTGTCGGCTTCTTCCGCGCGGGCACCGCACATGCCGAATTGCGGTCGCTGCGCCGCGCGCTTGGCCAGCCGGCGCCCCACCCATGGGCGCCGGTCGAGCCCGTCCCCGCCGACGCAACCGTCGCGCCTATCCCGCCCGCCCCACAGGCCGCCACACAGGCCGCCACACCAGCAGCCGCCGAACCAGCGCCCCCGCAAGCGGCCGAGCCCGTCGCGGCTCAACCGGCCGCCACACCCGCCCCACCACCCGCCACACCCGTCACACCCACCAAACCCGCCCCACCGCCCGCCAAACCCGCCCGCGACCTCGAAGCCCTGCTCACCATGCGCTGGGGCGTCTGGCTCGGCTCCGCGGCGCTGCTGTTCGCCGGCGTCTTCCTGGTGCGCTACGCCGCCGAGCAGGGCCTGCTCGGCCCCGCCACCCGCTGCGGCCTCGCGGCCCTGCTCGGCTTCGCCCTGATCGCCGGCGCCGAATGGCTGAAGCGGCACGAGGGTCCGGCCGTCGCCGGCCCATTCCGCGTCGACCAGGCGCCCGCCGGCCTCGCCGCGGGCGGCACCGCCATCCTGTTCGGCGCATCCTATGGCGCGGGTCCCTACTACGACCTGCTGCCGCCACTGCTGGCTTTCGCGTTCATGGCCGCCGCCTCCCTGATCGGGCTGGCCGCCTCGCTCCGCTACGGCCAGCTTACCGCCGCCGTCGGCATCGTCGGCGCCTTCGTCACTCCCGCCCTCGTCGCCACCAACGACACGTCGGTCCCCGGCCTGTTCGCCTATCTGTTCGTTGTTTCCGCCGCCGCCCTGCTGGTCGTCCGACACACCGCCTGGACCTGGCTCGGCTGGGCCACGACGATCGCCGGTGCCGTCTGGGTCTGCCTTGCCGCCGTCGGCAACGCACCGGACCCCTGGGCCGCCGCCGCCTTCGTGCCCGCCGCCGCGGCGCTCAATCTGCTGCTGCTCCCCGCCGCGGCGCTCGAGCACCGCGTCGGCCGCCGGCTGTCCTGGGTGCCCTTCGCCGCCCTCGGCGCCGCCGGCCTGGTGCTGGAGGCGCTGGTGCCCGGCGTCGCCCCGCGCGCCGCGCTCTTCCTGTTGTCCCCGATCGCCGTCTGCAAGGGCATGGCCGAACCGCGACTCGACCGTCTGCCCTGGCTCGCCGCGCTGTTCGGCCTGCTCGCGCTGCTGCTGTGGGCGCTGCCGGAGTGGCACCCGACGGGCGAAGTCATGCGCATCGAGGGCGTCATCATCGCCGTCCTGCCGGGCGCCTGGGCGCCGGAGGTCATTCGCCCCCTGCTCACCGCCGCTGCCGTGCTCGCCGCCTTCCACGCCGCCGCCGGGCTGTGGCTGGAACGCCGCGCGCCAAAACCACTGCCCTGGGCCGCCCTGGTCGCCGCGGTCCCCGTCCTGACCCTCGCCGTCACCTACGCCCAGGTCGCCCGTTTCCAGACCGACATGGCCTGGGCCGCCGCCGCTCTGGCGCTGACCGCGGCGCTCACCGCCACCACCGCGGCTGCCGCCGCCGAGCATGCCAAGCAGCGCGCCGGCGTCCACGCCGCGGGGGCCGTCGCCGCACTGGCGCTTGGCTGCGCCATGCTGCTGCACGACCAATGGCTCACGCTCGCCATCGCGCTGTTCCTGCCGGCCCTGGCCTGGATCGAGGCGCGCGCCGACCTGCCGCCGTTGCGCCATGTCGCGCTGGCGGTCGCCGCGTTGGTCCTCGCTCGATTGTTGCTGAACTGGTATGTGTTTGACTACGCGTTCGGCGGCACGCGGCTCGCCAACGGCCTGGTCGCCGCCTACGCCGCGCCCGCCGCGGCCTTTGCCCTGGCCGCCGCGCTATTCCGCCGCCGCGCCGACGACCTGCTCGTCGCCACGCTGGAAGCCGGCGCCGTCGCTTTCCTGGCCTGCTTTTTCGCGCTGGAAATCCGCGACTGGTTCGGCGAGGGGCGGCTTGCGGACCCGTTCGACTTCACCGAGGTCGCCCTGCACCTGCTGACGCTTTCCATTCAGGCCTGCGTCTATCTCCACCTTGCCCAGCGCACCGGCCGGCCGGTCCTGCACTGGGCCTGGCGGATCATGGGCGGCGCCGCGCTGATCGTTGCCACCCTGCTGCTGGTGCTCAATCCGGCCTTCACCGACGCGCAGGCCGGCATCTTCTCGCTGCTCGCCGCCTATCTGATCCCGGCGGTCCTTGCCGTCCTCGCCCGCCGCCGCCTTGCGACCCCCGGGTTCCGCCAGATCCTCGGTGCCTACGCGGTGGTTGCCGGCTTCGCCTGGATCACCCTGCAGATCCGCCAGTATTTCCACCCGGGGTCGATGAGCCTGATCGGCGCTTCGTTCGAGGACGCGGAACTCTGGTCCTGGTCGGGCGCGTGGCTGGCCTACGGCATCGCCCTGATGGTCGTGGGCATCCGGGTCGGCGATCGGCTGCTGCGCCTGACCGCGTTGGGCGTCGTCGGCCTGGTCTGCGTCAAGGTCTTCCTGATCGACATGGCGAACCTCACCGGCCTGTGGCGCGTGCTGTCGTTCCTGGGTCTCGGCCTGGCCCTGATCGGCCTGGGGGCCGTCCACCGCCGCTTCGTGTTCGTCTCGAAGCCGGGCCCGGACGCGGGCGTCGCCGACCCGGGGGCCGCCGCGGAGGAACCTCCCGTGCCGTGATGCGCCGCGGGCTCCTGCCAGCGAAACTAACCATCGGGGGCTGCTTCAAACATGTCCGCTGGACTACCCATTGGGGCCGGCCAATTGGTTCAGATCAATACGGAGAAGGCAGGCATCATCCCGGACCAGGAATGATCCCCGGATCAGGCACGATCCCCGCGCTGGGCATGATCCCCGGGCGCGTCGGTGCGAGCCAGCGCGCGCGCCAGTTCCGCGCGGCACGCCTCGACGCCGCCGGTGCAGCCGCCCTCCAGCCACCAGGCGCGGGTCGCGCGCAGCAGCGCGCCGACGCTCGGCCCCGGCGGCTCGCCGAGTGCCAGCACGTCGCGCCCCTCCAGCGGAAACACCGGGCGCGGCAGCCTCGCCAAACGGGCACGCAGGGAAATCCAAGCCGGCTCCGCCGCGGGCGCGGGCAAATCGTGGGCGAGCCCAGTGGGAACCGCAGTGGGAACGACGTTGGGAATCCGATTGGGAACCCCCGTGGGAATCCCAGTGGGAAACGACGTCGGAACCAACCAGGTGCGGTCGATCAGCGCGGCGCGATCGTGATCCGCGAGCAGCCGGCGCAGCGTGGCGTCGTCGTCCTCCGGGTGTGCCAAGGGGGTCGTTCGCAGACCCACCAGCCGCTGGCGTTCCGCGGCGGACAGGCGCAGCCGATCGGCGAAGGGCTCGACCTCGCCGGTCAGCAGCCCCGCCAGGCGCAGCAGCGGATCCGCCGGCGCCTCCGCCGCGAGCAGGCGCGCCAGGGCAACGGGATCGGCGCCCTCCGGGATCACCGCGTCCAGGATGCCCAGTTCGACCATCAGTGCGACCGCCGCGCCGGGCTCGGGTGCGGCGAGAATGCGCAGCAGTTCGCTCCAGACGCGCTCGGCGGACAGGTTTTCGAGGTTCGGAATGCCGGCTTGCAGCGCGGCGCGCACCGATGGCTCGGGCGGCATGGCGGCGTAGCGGGCGAAGAAGCGGAAATAGCGCAGCACGCGCAGGGTGTCCTCGGCGATCCGTCGCGCCGGATCGCCGACGAAGCGCAACACGCCGGCGCGCAGGTCGGCGACACCGCCGAAATAGTCATGCACCGTGCCGTCGCGCGTCATCGACATCGCGTTGATGGTGAAGTCGCGCCGTGCCGCGTCCTGCCGCCAATCATCGGTGAAGGCGACGGTCGCGTGCCGCCCGTCGGTCGCCACGTCGCGGCGCAGCGTGGTGATCTCGACACTGCGTCGGCCACCCGGGGGGGCGTCGCGGAGGCCGCCGCCCAGGCGCCCAGCCGGGGGGCCGCTCTGGGGGTCATCCGGGGGGAAGCCGGGTGCATCCAGCACGGCGGTCACCGTGCCGTGGGCGAGGCCGGTCGGCACGGCGCGGATGCCGGAACGCTGCAATGCTGCCATTACCTCGGTCGGCGGCAGCTTCGTGGCCAGGTCGATATCGGCGATCGGGCGATTGGCCAGCGCGTCACGCACCGCGCCGCCGACCAGCCGTGCGTCCGGCAGCGCGGCCAGCAGCGCGGCGAATGCGGCATCCGCCAGGAACGGCGGCGGCGCGATCCGTAGCGCGGATTGGTCGTTGGTCCGGGGGGCGTCGGTCCGGTCGTCGGCCAGAGGATCGTTGGTCGGCTGATCGCTCATCGGTGGTTGATCGGTCATCGGTGCCTGATCGCTCATCGGTGGCTGGTCGTTCACCGCGGGCCCGCGCGCCCGGGCACGATGCGGCCGTCCTGCAGCTCCGCTGGGACGTAGGCGGTCCCAGCAGGCAAGGCGCGCTCCTGGTGCAGCCAAACCAGCATTGCGGCCAACAGGGCCAACCCGCAGGCGGCGCCGATCAGCACCGGCCATGATGGCCCGCCACTGGCAGCCGTCAGCCGCCACAAGATGAACATGGCGAACGGCGTGAGGAGCAGGAGTAGTTCGGTCAGTCGCAGTGGTCCGGTCCCCCTTCGTCATGCCCGTCCCCGATTCTTGGGTTATGGGTCAGTATCAAAAGTGATACAGAATACCTTCCTGACCCTTTGTGCGTCAGCGTTTCGACCATCGCCGCTCCATCGCCCGGCCCGGAGCCGGAAGCTGGCTTCACCTGCCCGCAACGGGCGATATAGCCCGGGCATCTGCCTGCCGCGCCACAGCGCATGCCTGGGAGCATGCTCCCGGCTTTCCATTGGCCGATCAGGCAGCGGGCGGCACGCCGATGGTAATTGATCACGCCAGCGCGTCGAGCCGTCGATCACGCCATCATCTGATTGACCACTGGTTCGATTTGATCCGCTTCGATCCCGCGAGAACAGGCATCCGCAAATGTCTGGTGGAACTTTCGCATACGTTCGACCACGATATCCAGATCGGTACCCATGCGAACGTTATAGCCCTGCCGTTCCAGACGCCTGATTCGCCGTGCAACGTTGGCGGTGCCGGTTCCCCCAAACGGCTCATCAAACAAAATGCGGTCGTAAAATGACGCTGGCCCCGGCTTGTTGTCTGGCTTGAGGCGGATTTCCGCCACTTCGTCGAGCCATTCAAGTAGCTCGTCGACGCAGTGGTTTACATGATCATCGTCAACGACAAGCAGCTTGAGAAGATGGTCGTTGATCGGCTTCTCAAGGCCGGAAATCACGGTTTCCGCCCTCTTCCTGGAGTACGACATCTCTAGGAGCGGTTGGGTGGAAAGCATCTCATCGATGCGCATCGTCCTACTTACTCCGTGTCACCGCCCCTTGCGCAGTCATGCCAGCCACCGACTGAGCGTCGGTGATGGTAGGGTTGCCCACCCACTATCACATGGGACCGCCAGTTCCCACAGTTCGGTGGTTACGCCGGCCGCCATTGCTGGCGCGCATCGCGGCGTCAAGGCGCATCCCGAAACCCTGATGGAATTCTGTCAAATTGACCCGGCCGCTCAGCCCCATCCCCGCTCATTCCTGGGCGCGCAGCGCGCGGGCGAGATGCACCAGGATCGCGGCGGTCGCGCCCCAGATGTAATGCTCCGGATGCGGCCAGACCCAGAAATCGCGTTGCCTTCCGCCGACTTCGCGCGGTCGCAGTCGCGGCGCGTCGGGGTCGAGCAGCACCGATAGCGGCAGGTCGAACACCACCTCGACCTCGTTGGGCGAGGGCAGGAAGGCGAGGCCGGCCGGAATAAGGCCGATCACCGGGGTGATGCGGAAGCCGGTTCCAGTGAGAAAATCACTGAGCACGCCGAGCACGGTGACCTGGCTGGAGTCGAGCGCGATCTCCTCGCTCGCCTCGCGCAGGGCGGCGGCCTTGGCGTCGGCGTCGGTGGGGTCGATCCGGCCGCCCGGGAAGCTCACCTGACCGGCGTGTTTGTTCAGGTGCGCGGTGCGCTTGGTCAGCAGCACGCCAAGCGGATCATCCAGCACAAACGGAACCAGCACCGCGGCCGGGATTGGCGGTCCGTCGAGCATGTCGGACAATTCCGTGCCGTGTGCGATCCATCCCGGCTGCTCCGCGGCGACGATCGCGGACAGCCGCCGGCGCAGGTCATCCGGCGTCACTGTTGTTCAGCCGTCACTGCTTGCCGGCCGTCATTGCTTGTCGGCCGTGGGGGCTTGTCGGCCGTGGTTGCTTGTGCCGTCTGGGCGTGGCGCCCGATCTTCACGCCCCACTCTTCGCGCTCCAAACCTTCTTGCAATAATCAATTGTCGCCAGGCGGCAGTTCGCCAAGCGAAAAGAAACTGCCGGCGCTCCACACGCCCAGGACCCGCTGTCCACCGACCCAGCGCGGCTCGCCGAGCGCCACCAGCTCGTAATACACCGCACGCCCGATGCGGGCCTCGACCGTCAGGCGGCCGGCGCCCCCCCGCACGGTGATGTAGGGGGTCGGCTCGCAGGTCAGCAGATCGTGCGACACACGGATCGGATGATTCGGGCCGGCGGTGACGATATGATCGACATTGGTACGGAACGACAACATCTGCTGGGTGCCCGTGCCGGCCCATTGCAGCTCCACCGCGACGAAGGGCGCGTCCTCGACCTCGATGCGGCCGCGCTCGACCGGGGTTTCCAGCCAGAACCCGCCGTCCTCCCCCCGCCGCAGGACCGAGGCGAACAGGCAAACCAACTCCTTGCGGCCGATCGGGGTGCCGCGATAGAGCCAGGTGCCGTCACGCAGGATCAGAAAGGGAAGGTCGCCGCACTCGACCGGCGCGCGCCGCTGCCTGGGACGCATCGCGTCACGGCCGGGCCCGCGACATAGCGATTTGTCAAGGTCGAGGCTGCCAGGGTCGGGGCCGCCAAGGTCGGTGCCCACACGTTCGGAGCCCCGCGGTGGGGAGCCTCCGGGTCCGGAGCCAATAGGCACCAGCGCCGGGGAACTGGCGTCGCTCACGTCCCAGTCTCCATGCTGTACACGTTTCCTTCCCGCTTGCCGATATAGGTGGCATCCCCACGTGAGGGAAGGAGCCTATATGTCATGGCGCAGGCCGGATGTAATGGCGCGGGCCGAAAAGAAGGGGGTACGATGTCGCTCAGTATGGCGCCGGCGCAACAGGGCGCCTCCAGCTTGAACGCGGGCGGCCTGGATGCTCCGGGCGTCGACGCAAAATCGATCCTTGCCGAGGTGGAGGCCCTCGGCGCGCGGGTCGGCGCGGTGCGCGCCGCCATTGCGCGGGTGATCTTCGGCCAGGACGAGGTGGTCGATCAGACGCTGATCACCCTGCTGTCCGGCGGACATGCGCTGCTGGTCGGCGTGCCGGGCCTGGGCAAGAGCCGGCTGGTCGAGACGCTCGGCATCGTGCTGGGCCTCGCCACCAAGCGGGTGCAGTTCACCCCCGACCTGATGCCGGCGGATATCGTCGGCTCCGAGGTGCTGGATGAGACCGAGGGACGGCGCAGCTTCCGCTTCCTCCCCGGCCCGGTGTTCTGCCAGTTGTTGATGGCCGACGAGATCAACCGCGCCAGCCCGCGCACCCAGTCGGCGCTGCTGCAGGCGATGCAGGAGCAGCGGATCGCGGTCGGCGGGGTGGAACACGCGCTGCCGCGGCCGTTCCACGTGCTGGCGACGCAGAACCCGATCGAGCAGGAGGGCACCTACCCGCTGCCCGAGGCGCAGCTCGACCGCTTCCTGCTTCAGGTCGATGTCGGCTATCCGCTGCTGGCGGCCGAGCGCACGATGCTGCTGGCCACCACCGGCGCGACCGACGAACGGCCGGTGCCGGCGCTGACCAGTGAGGAGCTGATCGCCGCCCAGGCACTGATCCGGCGCGTGCCGGTCGGCGAGAAGGTGGTGGATGCGATCCTGTCCCTGGTGCGTGCCGGCCGGCCCGAGAGTGCCACTGACGACACGGTGCGCCGGCATGTCGCCTGGGGCCCCGGCCCGCGCGCCGCGCAGGCGCTGATGCTGGCGTCGCGCGCGCGGGCGCTGATCGACGGTCGCCTGGCGCCGAGCATCGATGACGTGGTGGCGCTGGCCCGCCCGGTGCTGCGCCATCGCATGGCGCTGAATTTCGCGGCGCGCGCCGACGGCGTGGCGCTCGGCGACGTGATCGACCGCCTGGTGGAGCGGCTTGCGTGAGGCTGGCGCATCTTAGTCTCCCCCTCCCCTTGAGGGAGAGGGAGAGGCTTGCCTAGCTTGTCTAGCCTCCCCAGCGCGGCCTCGCGCGCCGCCACCGGTGCGCGCCGCGCGGAGGCGCTGGGTGCCCGCTTGCCCCCATTGCTGGTCGCCGCCGAACGCGTCGCCTCGACGGTGGCACAGGGCGTGCACGGCAGGCGGCGTGTCGGACAGGGTGACAGTTTCTGGCAGTTCCGCCCGTTCGTGGTCGGCGACACGATCGCGCGGATCGACTGGCGCCAGTCGGCAAAGTCCGGCCGCACGGCGCCGCACGGCTGGTTCGTCCGCGAAACCGAATGGGAGGCAGCGCAAACCGTCGGCCTGTGGCGCGACAGTTCGCCCAGCATGCGGTGGCACTCGCGCCTGGTCCCGCTGGAAAAGCGCGAACGCGCCACCCTGCTGCTGCTGGCGCTCGCGGCCCTGCTGCTGCGCGGCGGGGAACGGGTCATGCTGATCGCCCCGGACGAACGACCCCTCGCCGGCCGCGCCGGCCTCGACCGGCTCGCCGCCATGCTGGACAGCGAGGCCCCGGCCGAGATCGGCCTGCCACCCCGCGTCAGGCTGCCACGCCACGCCAGCGTGGTGCTGATCGGCGACTTCCTCGCGCCGCTCGATGAGATCCAGGCGGAAATCGGCCGGCTCAGCGCCATCCCGGTCAGCGGAACCATGCTCCAGGTGCTCGATCCCGCCGAGGTCGAACTGCCCTATAGCGGCCGCATCCGGTTCCGCGGCGTCGAACACGACGGCGACACCCTGATCCCACGGGTCGAAAGCGTGCGCACCGCCTACGCCGCACGCCTGAAAGCCCAGCAGTCCGGCTTGGCCGCCATCTGCGCCGCGGCGGGCTTCAGCTTCGCCACCCACCGCACCGACCACCCACCCGAAGCCGCACTGCTCGGCCTCTACACCGCACTGTCCGCGCGATGACCCCCCCAGCCCTCGCACGGTCGAAAGCAAGGCCAGGGGCTTCGCCCCTGGACCCCACCAAGGGGCTCTGCCCCTTGGATCCCCGCCAAGGGCGGAGCCC
>PLXO01000036.1 GCA_003151425.1 Acetobacteraceae bacterium | reverse complement strand
GTTGTCTTTGGGCGTCGCCATAGCTCTTTCGCTTCAATGGGTAGTGAAGAGCTTCCGGGGTGCCGGCATCCTGGGTCCAGCTTTTGACCTGGAGGTCGAGCTTGGGGCGCCGGGGCGCCAGACGGCAGGACAGGGTCTAGTCAATGTCATCGACGTCGGGTTCGGGTTCGGCGGCCGAGCAGCCGGCAAGGGCCGCCACGGCCAGGACGAAGGCCTTGGAAAACTGCTCCTGGGCGTGGCTGATACTCAGCCCGAGGCCGAGCGATTGGGGCGTGATGTCAGACACGGTGTTCCATATGGTCGTCCTCGCGCCCAGGTTCGGGTACGTCCGCGGGCAATATAGCTACGCCACTCTGCAGATCGGGAGGAGCCGGTTCGATCACAGGGCTGGCCAGGGTTTGAAGCATTCGCCTGGTCTGCCGGATCGTCTGGTCGAGATGCGCCATCCAGTGCTCGATGTCGCTGTAGTCGAACGCCCGCTGCTCGATGGGGGTGAGCGGCGGCAGCGGCGGCGGTTCCGTCACCAGGTCCGCTTCCGGGATGGCAGGCGGCCGGCCACGACCGCGTCCTGGCTCGGGGTGGTAGGGTGGCGCCACATGCTTGCGCAACGGCGCGAGGGCCGCCAGCCCGAACAGCCGCCGCTTCGAGCGGTGCGTCACCTCGACGGCGATACCGGCGGCGCAGAACGCGTCCAGCAGTGCGGCCGCGTTGTTGACCGCCATGCCGAGGCCGGTGGCGAGCGAGGTGGCGGAGACCAGTGGGGCCGTAGCCAGGATGTCCACCGCCGCGGCGGCCCGTGAGGTGCGGCGGCGTCCGGCCACCGCCACCCGCGCCGCAAACCAGGCGCGCTCCAGGTCCATCAGCAGCTGCAGCCCGCCTTCGGCTTCGCCGGCGAGCGCGGTGAGGAAGGCCGTCACCCACGCGTCGCTGTCCCACGGCGTGCCGGCTCCCAGCGCGGCGGCCGCGGTCAACGGGACCGGCGTCCGCAGGAGTTTCTGCCGCGTCCAGAAGCGGATCAGCGCGGCGCGGATCGGCGGGCGGGCACCGCCGGCGTCCAGCCAGGCGCGCATTCCCTGGGCCGCCGCGAGCAGCGGGGTCGTGCCGGGCGTGGCCGCGGCGAGCGCCTGCTCGGCAAGCTGGACCTCGCCCTCCTGATCGAAATCCGGTGCCGCGAGCCACTGGTGCAGCTCCAGCGCATATCGTGCTGCTGCGAAGATGTCGCCGCGCTCGACGATGCGCAGCCCCGGGTCCATGCGCAACCGCAGGCCTTCGAGCAGGGCAGCGAGGTGCCACGGGTCGATCCGTTGCCCGTCGGCATCGGCCTGGCGGCGCACCGCGTCGAGCTGGGCGCGGTGGAGAAAGGCCGGGCGCAACGGATGCAAGGCGAGTGCCTGGTCGAGCCGGGCGATCGCGGCGGCGGCGCGTGTCAGGGCGGTGGCAAGCGCCGGATCGACGGCGGTCGCGCGCGGCGGGTGCAGCAGCGTGTCGCGCATTTTCCCCCGCCTCCCTCCCCTGCTCCGCACCCGCTCGGTGCAGGCCCATTCGCCACGCCACGTTGAATCAATCGCTTACGCGCTGCCTTATGTTAACTTGACGATAGAATACAATAACGATTTTATTTGGAAAGCCCCCTTCCCCGCCCTGACGAACCCGCGCGCGATGCCTCTCTCATTCCGTCCGATAACAGTACTTTGCGGACGGAGAACAGACGTTCTATTCTCCCCCGCATGAGCGATTCGGTGGACTTTGACCCGACCCAAAGACCGACGCCACGGCCTTAACGGGGCCTGAGGCCTTGCTCCCGGTCGTCCCAGTGGCGGGGCCGGGCCCCCCTCCCCTCGCCCGCGGCCCGGCCGCCGGCCGACACCGATGCCGACGATCGGCCCACCGCCACCGGTCCGCTGACCCTGCAGACCACCCTGTTCGGCCCGCTCATCGTGCCCGACGGCGCACATCGCGCCGCCGAGCTGGAGGACCTGTCGCGCCGCGCCGCCCTCTACGCCACCCGCGCCAAGGGCGACGGCACCCGCCGCGCCTACCGCTCGGCCTGGCGCAGCTTCGAGGCCTGGTGCCGCGACCTCGGCCGCGAGCCGCTGGCCGCCGACCCCGACACCATCGCCATGTACGTGGTGCGCTGCGCCGACCAGGGTTTTGCCGTCAGCTCGATCCGCGTCCACCTCGCCGCCATCCGCACCGCGCACCTGCTCGCCGGGCTGTCGGTCGATCTGCGCCATCCCCGCCTGGCCATGGTGGTGGAGGGCATCACCCGCGCCAAGGGCACGCGGCCACGCCGCCAGGCGGCGCCCGCCGTGCCCGGCGTGCTGCGGCTGATGATTGCCGCCCGCCCCGCCCCCGACACGCCGCTCGGCGCCCGTGACCGGGCCATGCTGCTGCTCGGCTTCGGCGCGGCACTGCGCCGCTCCGAGCTCGTCGCACTGACTCTCGGCGATGTCGAGACCGTGCCCGGCCGCGGCCTGCGCGTCCTGGTGCGCCGCTCGAAGACGGATCAGCACGGCGCCGGCCAGGCGATCGCCGTCTGGGCCAATCCCGACCAACCGGGCGTCTGTCCCCTCGCCGTGCTGGAAACTTGGCTGGCGCACCGAAGGGAGGCGGCGGATCTCGACTGGACCGCCAGCGCCACGGCACGCGCCGAGCGGCCGTTGTTCTGCGCCGTCACCAAGGCCGGCCGCGTGACCGGCACAGGGCTGTCCGACAAGGCGGTCGTGCGCCTGGTCAAGCAGGCCGCGGCGGATGCCGGCCTCGATCCCGAACGGTTCTCCGGCCACAGCTTGCGCGCGGGCCTTGCCACCGCCGCCGGCGACGCGGGCGCCGGGCTCGCCGAGCTGATGCGCCAGACCCGCCATAAATCCACCGAGGTCGCCCTCGGCTATCTCCGCCCCGCCGATCTCTGGCGCAACAACGTCACCGAGAAAGTGTTCGGCGGCGACAAGAAGCGCTGACGGTGCCGTCGCCACGGAACGGGCGTCGGACCAAACTGCCGACGGCGCTGACACTGGGCGGGGGCGGGGGCTGCCCGAAGAGAAGGATTTCCGGGATGGCATTTCCGGCGCACCGACGGGACCCAAGCTATCTGTGGCTTGAGCGAGGTCCCGTTCGCTTGCACGCTTTAAGTTTCGGCCCCCCTCGCCTATGATCTCGCCATGGACACCGTCACCCTTCCGCCCGAGCTGGAGCGCTTCGCAACCGAGGCTGTCGCCGCCGGCCGCTATCGTGATGTGTCCGACCTGGTCGCCGCCGGCCTGAGCCTGCTGCAGCGCCAGGAACAGGCCCGCGCCAAACTTCTGGAGTCGGTTTTGGCCGCCAAGGAAGAGGCCGACCGGGACGGCTATCTGACCGGCGACGAGTTGCTGACGCGGGTCGAGGCACGGCTGGCACAGCGAGCTTCATCCGCCACGTGACCTGGCCGGAGGAGTTTGCGCCGCAGGCGATCCGCGACGTTGAGGAGGCCGTCGACTGGCTGGTCGACAATGGCGGTCCTGGCGGTCCGCACGTCGCGCGACGCATGGCACTGGCAACAGTCGAGGCGGCCCGGCGTGCCGTCGAACGTCCCCTGACCGGTCACATGCGGCCGGAGTTGCTTCCGGCACCCTTCCGATTCTGGGCGGTTCGCGGGTATCCTTGATCTGCTGGTCTACGACTCAGGCCAGACACCGGCAAAGATACTGCGGGTGCTGCACATGGCGCGTGACCTGCCGCCACTGCTCGCGGACCTGCGGGATCCCCCGGACCCGCCGGAGGAATAGCACGCATTCCGGCGGGGTGCGGCGAGAGCCACGCCGTGTGTCGCGTGCCGCCTTCGGCCGGAATTTCCGGCCCAATGCGGCACCGCCGACCGGCGTTGGGCGCTGTTGCTGCGGAAAATGACCGCATTGCTCCGGAAAAGTGCGGCCAAAGGGACTTCTGGGCCTGCGGAGCAGGCCCCCTCCCCACCCATTGCGCCAGGTCTCGCTAGCCGGACCTTTCGCCGCTCTGATGTGCCATGAGCACGGCACCAGATCGCTCCCCTGGGCTTCGGCGAGACGGCCTTTTCAGACTTTCAACCGATAACAAACGACCGTTTCATCGGAACTTCCCTTGTGTGAAAATAGGGCACCCGACCCACCGGAGGACCCGCCCTTGCCCCTGATCGGCTACGCCCGCGTCTCCACCGAGGACCAAAACCTCGGCCCACAGCTGGACGCCCTCCGCGCCGCCGGCTGCGGCGAGGTATTCGAGGAGTTCGCCTCCGGCGCCAGCCGCTCCCGCCCCCAACTCGCCGCCGCCCTGACCCTAGTACACCCCGCCGAAAGTGCCAACCCGCTTGGGCATCTCACGCCACCAACGGCTTTCCTTTCATCGTCCAGCGGAACGGCTTCGCCATGGTGGCATTGAAGTAGGCAATGAAGCTCTCGATCCTCTGCTGGAGATGCTCCTTGGACGTGAAGTTGCCGCGGCGGAGGAGCTTGCGGATCAGGATCGAGAACCAGATCTCGATCTGGTTGATCCAAGAGGCGTGCTTGGGCGTGAAGTGGAAAGTGATGCGGTGACTGGCATCGCGCAGGAATGCCTTGCGTGTTGCCATCGACTGGAGGATGCCGGATTTTCCCTTCTCCCCGAGATCCTCCTGGATACCGCAAAGCTCCGCCACGAGGCGGGCGACCCCTTCGGACATGTGGGTATTGAGGTTGTCGCAGACGATCTTCCACGCCTGCCCCTGCGAAGGCGGGGGGCGCCGTCGGCGGCGCCGAGGCGAACAGATTCTCGAGGAACGACACGAAATCCGCTTCGGTGCGGGGATCTCCGATCGTGCCACGGACCTTG
>PLXO01000098.1 GCA_003151425.1 Acetobacteraceae bacterium | reverse complement strand
GGTTGTCTTTGGGCGTCGCCTAAGGATCGAGCGATCCAACACCAGGCATGGCGTTGGCAGATCGTCGAGCGTCATGTTGGGCTCCACTCCGCGTGATCGTCGATCGGCAGTACGGGGCGTGGCATATGCTTCCACGGAAAGCGCGACAGGATCGGGCTGGTCAGGCCGGGCGCGTCCACCTCGATCACCTGGTCGTGGCGAAAGAACTCGTCGAAGCCACCGCGGAAATGTCCGCGCGACTTCACCACGACGACGCGCGCCGCGGCGATGTCGAGGCCGAACGCCTCGAAGAAGATCGGATCGGCGCATTGGTAACGGTTCGACAGCACGACCACGGTGGTGCCGCCGATATCCAGCGCCGCCGACGGTCCCAGGTCCAGCGTGTTGTTGGCGTAGATGCCGCGCCGGCCGTGCACCGTGCCATCGAGCAGGCGCCGTACCGTTGCCGGCGCACTGAACGGCTTCGAGAATTCGTCGCCGCCGCCGCGGTTGAACCGCGCGGTGAAGGTGGTGCCCTCACCCTGAAGGTGCGCCTCGGCCGCCAGTGCCGGATCGTGGATCACGCCGACCAGCGCATCCTGCACGTCGGCGCCGAGAAACGCCTGCAGGATCCACATCGTGTTGCCGCGTCCGCCACCGCCGGGATTGTCGGCGACGTCGGCGAAAATGAGTGGTGGCGTCGATCGGTCTTCGGTGTCCAGCGCCAGCCTCACCGCATCGTCCAGCGAGGTCAGATGCGGCCGAAAGCGGTCGCGGCGCGCCCAACCGGCCTGCGCGATTTCCCGCGCCAAGGCCTTCGCCGCATCGGCGTCGGTCGCCGTCACCACCACGGTCAGGCCATTGAATGGTGTATCGGCGAAGGCAAAGCCACCCATCACCGAAACGTTCACGATCCGCCCGGCGTACGGCGACTGGTGCATCCGTTGCTGTCCAAGATCGATCAGCTCGCCGTAGGGGCGCTGGGTCGCGTCCTTGCCGGTGAGCTGCGTGACCGTCGGCGGCACGATCGGCAGCCGCACGAACGCGAGATGCGTGTTCATTCCAGCCAACAGCCGGCGCAACACCTGCGCCGCCTCGATGCCGCGCTCGCGCATGTCGAGATGCGGGTTGGTGCGATAGCCGATGAATGCGTCGATGGTATCGACATCCGCCGGTGCCACATTGGCGTGCAGGTCGTAGGTTGCGACAATCGGCACTGTCGGCCCGACGACGCCGCGGGCCATGGTCAGGATGGTGCCTTCGGGATCATGGTCTTCCGTGGTCAGGCCGGCGCCATGCATCACGCAGTAGACGCCGTCCAGCTTGCCGGCCGCGCCCAGTCCGTTTTCCCATTGCGTCATCATGCGTTGGAAAAATATGTGCTCCACCGGACCATTCGGCTCGGCCATCGCCAGCAGGATCGGCACCGGCTGCCATGGTCCTGCCGCATCCATATCCGCAACGAAACCGGGCAGCTCGCCCAACATGCGTGGCGCCGGGCTACGCGCCTCGGCCAGCATCGCATCGCCGGATACCAATGTACGGCTGGTGAAATCGGCTTCGGTCGCAACCGGCGCGAAACGGTTGCACTCGATGGAGAAGCCCAGCAGGGCGATGCGCGGCCCGCTCACAGCGCGATCGCCCGACGGGTCGGCACTGCGCGATCCGCCCACGGCAGAATTCCCAAAAGCTTGGCGGCGCGCGATCCGCTCACAGCGCAATCCCCAGCAGTTCGGCGATGCGCGGCGTAGCCTTCAGACCACTGCCGGTCAGCACCAGCACAGTGGTCTGCTCCGGCCGCACCGTGCCGGTGGCCAACAGCTTGGCGAATGCCGCAGCCGCTTGCGCGCTGGTCGGCTCGACATAGATGCCGATGCGCGCGAGATCGAGCACCGCCGCGCCGATCTCCGCCTCGGTCAGCATCACCGCCCCGCCACGGGTTCCCCGCAATGTGCCCAACACCTCCGGCAGTCGGATCGGCTGTGCGATTGCGGTGCCTTCGGCAATGGTCGGGCTGATGTCGGTCGGGACCTGCGTGTCCGACCCAGACAAAAAAGTCGCAACGATCGGTGCGCAGTTTGCCGGCTGGACGGCGAATATGCGCGGCATCGTATCGATCTCGCCAGCGCGCAGCAGCTCCGAAAAACCGATCTCGCAGCCCAGCACGTTGGAGCCGGCGCCGCACGGCACGATCACATTGTCCGGCGCGCGAAAGTCCAGGTCTTCCCACAGTTCGTAGGCCAATGTCTTGGTGCCGTGCAGGAAGAATGGCTGCCAGTTGTGGCTGGCGTAGAACACGCTGTCGGACCGGCGCACCGCTGCATCCGCGGTGTCCTGCCGCGTGCCGGGGATCAGCTCCACCGCGGCGCCATGCGCGCGCATCTGCACGGTCTTCGCCGGGCTGGTCGAGGTCGGCGCCATGATGGTGGCCTGCATCCCACCCGCCGCCGCATAGGCAGCAATCGCCGCGCCGCCGTTGCCGGAGCTGTCCTCCAGCACCGCGCGCACGCCCTGTGCGCGCAGCAGCGACAGCATCACCGACGCGCCGCGATCCTTGAAGCTGCCTGTCGGCATGAACCATTCGCATTTCAACAATGCGGCGGCGCCGTGAAGTGTGCGCGGCAGCAGCGGCGTGCAGCCCTCGCCCATCGTGATGGGATCGCTCACCTGCATCGGCAACGCGGCGCGATAGCGCCACAGGCTGCGCGTGGAACGATCGATCTGCCGGCGCGTGATGCCTGGCAGCGTCGTCAGCAGCAGCGGCGCGTGGCCGGGTCCGCACCAGCGCGGCGTGTCGAGCGGGAAGGTCGCGCCGCTGCGCGGATCGAGATACGCGACGCTCATGCCAGACCGATCCGCTTGCGGAATGCCTCGTCGCGCAGCGAGAATTCGGTGCCAACCAGATCGTCCGCGTCGCGTGTGCACAGATAGACGATCGCCTTGGCCGGATGCGCCACCGGCGTCAGGTTGGCGCGTGGGATCTGGCTGATCATGTTCATTCCGGAGGCGCGGATCAGCACCTGCATGTCGGTGTCCGTGGTGCCGGGTTGGAAGCCGAATACGCGAATGCCGCTGGCGCCTGCCTCCAGCTTGATCGCCTGGGTCAGCATCGCCATGCCCGCCTTGCCGGCGCAGTAGGCGCTCCAGCCCTCCAGCGGTCGCAGCGCGGCGCCGGAGGAGACATTGACGATCGTCCCGCCGCCCGCCGCCAGCATGCCGGGCAACACCGCGCGCACCGCGTTGAATGCGCCGACCAGGTTGATCTGGATGTTCTTCGCCCAGGCAGCGGGATCGGACTGCGCGATCGTTGCGATCGGCTCGATGACGCCGGCGTTGTTGATCAGGATATCGGGGCGGCCGAAGCGCTGCGTGGTCGCCGCGACAAGGCCCTCGAACGCCGCGTAGTCGGCGACATCGCAGGCCAGCGCTGCGGCGTTGCCACCCGCCGCGATGATCCCGTCCGCCACTTCGGCGGCCAGTTTGCCGTCGCGTGCCGTCAGCATCACCGCGGCACCTGAAGCCGCCAGCGCTTCCGCCGCCGCCGCGCCGATGCCTCGGCTGGCCCCGGTCACGATCGCAACCTTTCCCGAAAGTGCCGCCATGGCTTTGCTCCCCGCGTCTGTCGTCGTCGCTTTACGGGACAAGCCGTCCGACCGCAAATTGCTGCGCCAACGGTGGCGGGAGGAACCAGGATGCGCGTATCGACGGTATTGCCGGTGCGGGACTGGCGTGCCTGCGGCCCAGCCGCGCTGGCGGCAGAAGCAGACGGCTACGACTGCGTCCAGAGCAATGAGCTGCGGCATGACCCGTTCGCGCCACTTGCCTTCGCCGCACTCGCGACGGAGCGGGTGGCGCTGGTCACCTCCGTCGCGATCGCGTTTCCGCGCAGCCCGATGATCGTTGCCAACCACGCTTGGGATCTGGCGCGGCATTCCAACGGGCGCTTCGTACTGGGCCTGGGCAGCCAGGTGAAGGCGCACAATGAGCGGCGGTTCAGCGTGAAATGGATCGCGCCGGCGGCGCGGCTGGGCGAGTATGTCCAGGCGTTGCGCGCCATCTGGCGTTCCTGGGAAACTGGGGCGAAGCTGGACTTCCAAGGCCAGCACTACAATTTCACGCTGATGACACCCGAGTTCTCGCCGGGCCCGCAAGGGCTGCCGATGATCCCGGTGGCAATGGCGGCGGTCGGGCCGGTGATGCTGAAGACCGCCGCGCGGGTCGCCGATAGCGTGCGACTACACAGTTTCGCGACGCGGAAATACCTGGAGGAGGTGGTGCGGCCGATGCTTCAGGCGGAGCTGACAGAAGCCGGCAAGAGATTCGCGAACTTCGAGGTGACGGGCGGCGGCTTTATCGCCACCGGTCCGGACGATGCGGCGGTGCAGGCGGCGGCGGAGAAGGCGCGCTACCGCGTTGCGTTCTATGGCTCGACGCCGGCGTATCGGCCGGTCTTCGATGTGCATGGCATCGGTGATCTCGGCGCGCGGCTGCATGAGAAAGTGCGTGAGGGGAAGTGGGGGGAAATTTCGTCGTTGGTGTCGGATGAGGTGCTGGATCTGTTCGTTGCGCGTGCGCCGTATGAGGGAATCGCCGAGGCGATCGAGAAACGATTCGGCGGTGTTGCGGATACGGTAACGCTTGAGTTCCTCCCCACCGACAGCGCCGCGACCCGGCGGAAGGTGATCGAGGCGGTGCGGCGGACCCCGCATAGTTTCACCGGATTTCGGACGGAGGCTTGGTAGGTGGGAGATCAGGATAATGCCATGCCGAGCGTAACGTTCTCCCCTCCGATTGAGGGAGGGGGTGTGGAAGGGGTTGGTGCCACGGTCGCGCCAGAGCTTCCCACGCGTGCCAACCCCTCCCCCATCCCCCTCCCTCAAGGGGAGGGGGAGAGGCTCGTTAGCAACGATCAGAACATCGGCCCGCGATTTGCCGCGCCACCGTCGATCGTGATGATCGTTCCGGTGGTATACGCGGACAGATCGGACGCCAGGAACGCCACCATGTGGCCGATCTCTTCCGGCACCCCGGCCCGCCCATAGGGCAGCGGCTTCATCAGCTCCTCCCACCGCGTCGGGTCTCCAAGCCGATCCTGCGCCCGCTTCTTCATCATCGTCACCAGACGATCGGTCGCGATCGCACCAGGGTTTATGCCGACCACGCGCAGCTTATCCGCCGCGGCCGCGCCGCCCAGTGCCTTGGTGAACGCCATCAACCCGGCATTGCCGGTGGAGCCGGCGATATAGGTCGCATCCATCTTCTCCCCAGCCATGCCGAGCACGTTGATGATCACGCCGCGGCCGCGCGATTTCATCTCGGCATAGAACCGGCGGCACATGTTGATATAGCCATATACCTTCAGGTCCCACGCGGTGCGCCACCGCGCCTCATCGATCTCCTGCAGGTTGCCGCCCGGAATAGCGCCGGCATTGTTCACCAGGATATCGATATCGGGATAGTGCAGCGCCAGTCGATCCACATTGGCACTGTCGGAAATATCGTAGGCGTGCAAGCGCACGTTCACATTCCAGCGGGCAACGATTTTCTGCCGCGCCGCATCCAGGTCGGACTGGGTGCGAGAAACCAGTATGACGTTGACCCCTTCGGCCGCAAGGCATTCCGCCGCGGCCAGCCCGATTCCCTTGGACGCGCCAGTGACCAACGCCGTCCTGCCGCGCAGATTCAATTCCATGTCGGTGCTCCTTGGTGGGCGGATCGATGCGAAAGACGGCATGACGCACAGGGGTAACGTCGGCCCAGTTCAGACAGTCAGGTAGCGGGTGCGGATCTGCGCTTCCTCGGCGCGAAATCGTTCCGGGCTCGCCGCGTAGACGATCCGGCCCTTGACCATGATGTGCATTTCGTCGGCCACCGCCTCGGCCAGCTTCATGTTCTGCTCGATCAGCAGGATCGTCACCCCCGCCGCGCACAGCAGTCGGATCACCCGCGCCAGCTCGCGCACCACCAGCGGTGCGAGGCCCTGGCTTGGCTCGTCAAGCAGGAGCACCTTCGGATCGCTGACCAGCGCACGGGCAATCGCCAGCATCTGCTGTTCGCCGCCCGACAGAGTGCCGCCGCGATTGGTCGCGCGTTCCGCAAGCGGCGGAAATAGCTCCAACAGGCGAGGGATCGGCCATGATCGTGCCGGTTTTCGTTCGGCAACGCGAATATTCTCGATGACGGTGAGATCGGGAAAGATCAGCCGTCCCTCCGGCACATAGGCGACGCCGGCGCGCGCCACCAGATGCGGCGACCAGCCGGCGATGTCGGTGCCGTCCAGCAGCACGCGCCCGCAAGACGGCGGCACCAGCCCCATCACCGTGCGCAGGGTCGTCGACTTGCCGACGCCGTTGCGCCCCAGCAACGCACAGATGCGACCCTGCGGCACAGCCAGATCCACGCCATGCAACACGTGGCTGTTGCCGTAATGCGTGTTGAGGCCCTCGATGCGCAGCATCAGTCGATGCCCCCGAGATAGGCGCTCTGCACCGCCGGATCGGCTCGCACCGCCTCCGGAACGTCGTCGGCGATCACTGCGCCGCGATGCAGCACGGTGATTCGGTGCGCGAGGCGGAACACCACCTCCATGTCATGTTCCACCAACAACACGGTCAGGTTACCATCCGCCAGCAGGGCGGCGACCGTATCGACGGTCTGCGCCGTTTCCTCCACCGACAGGCCCTGCGTCGGCTCATCCAGCAACAGCAGGCGCGGCTGCTGCGCCAGTCCCATCGCCACCTCCAGCAGGCGCTGGTCGCCATGCGACAGCAGTCCGGCCGGACGGTGCGCGACATCGGTCAGGCCGAGCCGTTCCAGTGCTGCATCGCCGCGCCGATCGGCCGCGGCGAAAATCGCGTCGCCGCCATAGGGTTGCCATCGCCGCGTCCCGCGGGCCTGGGCGGCGAGTCGCGTATTCTCGCGTGCCGTCATCTCGGGAAACAGCGCGGTGAGTTGGAAAGTGCGCGAGATGCCGTGCTGGCAGATCGCGTGCGGTGATTGCCCGGTCATGCGGTCGCCGGCGAAACGAACCTCGCCGGCGGTTGGTTTCAGCACGCCGGTGATCAGGTGGAATAACGTGGATTTGCCCGCGCCGTTCGGACCGATCACCGCACGCACCTCGCCCTCGGCCACGCGCATCGATACATCGTCCACCGCGACGATCCCGCCGAAGCGGCGGGTCAGGCGATCGATCTCCAGCAAAGCCACGGTGCTCAGACCGTTCCGCCGACGCGTCGGAAGCTGACCAGTCCCAGCAGACCGCGTGGGATAAACAGCACGAAGCAGATAAAGATCAGCCCGAAGAACAGCGCCCAGGAATCGGTGTAGGAGCTGAGGTACTGCTGCACCAACAGGAAGAAAATCGCGCCGATGATCGGCCCGACCAACGTGCCGGCGCCACCGACAATCACCATGATCAGCACCTGGCCGGACAGCAGCCAGAACAGCAGTTCTGTGTTGGTGAACCCTGCGAAAGCGGCGTACAGCGCGCCCGCCAGCCCGCCGAGTGCGTAGGCAACCGCCACCACGGCGATCTTGTAGCGCCGCGTGTTGTAGCCGAGCGAGCGTGTCTTCGCCTCGTTCTCGCGGATGCCGCGCAGAACCGCGCCGAACGGGGACGCAACGAGCGATCGGCAAAACACCAACGCGGCGACAAGGCACGCCAGCACCAGGTAATAGAATCCGGTCTTGCTCTGGAATATGGTCAGACCGAACGGTCCTGGGGTGCGCGGAATGCCGGCCAGCCCGTCGGAGGCGCCGGTCACCGACGTCCATTTGAACGCCACCGCATAGAGCAGTTGCGCGAACGCCAGCGTCAGCATCGAGAACGAAACGCCAGTGGCCAGCGTGCACACCCAGCCGACGCCAATCGCGACGATTCCGCTGAACGCCCCGGCCAGGAGCACCGCGAACACCACCGGTATATCGGTGTGCAACAGCAGGTTGCCGGCGGTGTAGGCACCCAATCCATAGGCGGCGGCGTGGCCGAAGGAGAAAAGCCTTGTATAGCCCACCATCAGATCGAGGCTCATGGCGAACAGGCCGAGGATCAACGCCTCGATCGCCAATGTCATCGCGTAGAGCGGCAAGCCAAACGGCAGCAGCGCCAGCACCAGCGCCGCGACGACCAGAACGCGCCAGGAGGTCACGTGCTCACGCCTCCTTGCCGAGCAAGCCGCCCGGGCGCACCACCAGTACAAGCAGCATCAGCAGATACATCAGCGCCAGTGCAAGATCGGGGAAGTAGTAGGTGCCGAACACCTGCACGAATCCCACCAGCACGGCCGCGATCGCCGAGCCGAGGAAGCTGCCCATCCCGCCAATGATAACAATCACGAACGTATCGATCACCGCGTTCGGCGCCATGCCGAGTGAGGCGGTGACCAGCGGTGCCGCGAACACGCCGCCGATGCCGGCCAAGCCGCAGCCAATGCCGAACACCGCGGACCGCACCAGCCGCACATCGGTGCCGAGCGCGTGCACCATTTCGGCGTTCTGCGAGGTCGCCCGGATCAGCAGGCCGAGCCGTGTTCGTTCCAGGAACTGCCAGATCGCCAGGGCCACAACGACTCCGGCGCCGGCGAGGAACAGGCGATAGATCGGGAACGGTTCGTCGAGGATGAACACGATGCCCGACAGTGATTCCGGCAGCGGTACGTTCAACGCCGCCACGCCCCAGATCAGGCGAATCGCCTCGCCCATAACCAAGGTCAACCCAAACGTCACCATCAGGAACGCACTGCCATCGCGGCCGTACAACCGGCGCAGGATGCCGAGTTCGAACGCCGCGCCGACCCCGCCCACCACCAGCGGCGCCACCAGCAGCGCGCCCCAAAAGCTGCCGCTGACCTGCACCGCGGAGTAGCCGACATAGGCGCCGAGCATGAAGAAGGCGCCATGCGCGAAGTTGACGATCCGCATGATGCCGAAGATCAACGTTAGACCTACGCCCAGAAAGAACAGCAGCGCCGCCTGTGATAGTGCATTCAGGCACTGGGTGATCAGGAAACCGAGGAAGTCCATTACGGTTCAATCGTCATGCCGGCCAGAGGCTCGGCATCCACGCCTTTACACCGCGAAGGCAAGTCGTGGATGCCGGGCCTTCGCCCGGCATGACGTTGGAGGCGACGCGCATTGCTCAACTATCGAAGGTCATCTGCCGGCAGGCCGGCGTTATCTGATCACCCGGGAACGTGGCGATGATCTGCGGCACCGGGGTCTTGAACCCGTCCTGCTTCACCACCTTCACGACGTAGCCGCCCTGCACCGCCTGGTGGTCGCAGGCGCGCATTGCGACAGGACCTTTGATGCTGTCGATCGCCGCCGTTTCCAGCGCCGGGCGCAGCTTGTCCGCATCGATGCTCTTCGCTGCCTCGATGCCGGCCTGCAGCATTTTGCAAGCTTGGTACTGCTCGCCCTCGAACACGTCGGGCAGAGCGTTGTAGTCCTTCTGCCAGGCAGCGACGAACGCCTTGTTCGCTGGATTGTCGATCGAGAAGACGTAGCGGGTCGATCCGGCGAGGCCCAAAGCCGCGTCGCCCACCGCGTGGATCGAGTTCAGATCGACAATCGAGGTGACGAGCTGCACCTTGTCCGGCAGGCGGTATTCGTGCGCCTGCGACAGGAACGCCGCGTTGTCATCGCCTTGCAGCACCAGGAAGCACGCCTCGGCGCCGGACTGGCGGATCTTGGTGATGTAGGTGGAGAAATCCTTGGTGCCGATCGGTGAAAAGACATCGCCGACATAGTCCTTCTTCGCCTTCGTCACCTCGTCCTTGAACACGCCGATGCTGTTGTGGCCCCAGGCGTAGTCCATGCCGAGGGCGAAGAACTTCGTGTATTTCGACTGGCGCAGCCAGAGCGAGATGACCCGCGTCTCCATCGGCCCGGAGATGTTGGCCCGGAAGAAGTTCGGCACGAAGGATGAGCCGGTCAGCCGGCCGTCGCCATTGTCCGACGACATGAAGATGGCGTTCCACTCTGCGAGTTTCGGCACCACGGCCAGCGCCTCGGACGACAGCACCATGCCGAACAGCAGGCGGCAGCCGTCGCGCTCTACCACCTCCTGCGCCTTGCGCACGCAGGCGGCGGGATCACCGGCGGTGTCTTCCACGGAGAGTTGGATTTCCCGGCCGAGCATCCCGCCGTTGGCGTTCGTCTCCTTGACCCAGAACTCGGCGCCGTGGCGCATCTGCAGACCGATCTCGCCGGCCGGGCCAGTGAGCGCCAGCGGCATGCCGATCTTGATCGGTGTTTCTCCGCGCGCATGGCGCAGGATGGCCGGCGCGGCAACGGCAAACGAGACGCCGCCGAGCGCGCTGCGCAGTACGCCACGGCGCGTGGCGGCAGACCTGATTGTCCCAGACCCGATCGTCATTTTGTCTTTCTCCCCGGAAGGCTCATGCCAGTTGCGTTCGGCGCGGCACGTTATGGACGTGTTGCGCGGTTCACACTTCGACCGTGTCGAATTTCGCCGGAACGATGATCTCCAGCATCTCGCAGTCATCGGAGTAGTCGAGCACCGTGTGCTGGATGTTTGGCGGCTGCAACCAGCAGGTGCCCTCGCGCATCAACTGCTCGCCGTGGCCTTCAAATTCGTTTCTGATCCAGCCTTTTAGCACGTAGATCAGTTGCAGCTCCACCGCATGGGTGTGGCGCTTGCGGACTTCGTCGGTGCAGGGCGGGGTAAGACGGATCACATGCGCCCGCGCCAAGCCGCCGGACGCCTTGGCGATGCCAAGGTCGCGGTATTTGGCGTAGGGGCGTAGCCCATCGCGCTTGAAGTCCTTCTCGTTCAGATGGCTGGCAGTGAAAAATTGTGTCACATCTTTGGACTTCAGCGCCGGCGCCTTGCGTGCCGCCGCTGCCGCCGTTGTTGCCGCGCGCTTGGGTGCGACGCGCTTTGCCCGGGCACTTATTGCGGGCTGCGGTGCCGCCGTACGCTTCGGGGCGGCGTTCGACTTGGTGGCGCTTTTTGCCATGGTTCCCTCGGTGGTCTCGTGGGCGGGTCGGCGGACCAATTGCGAGCGAGTATCGGCACGACCGCTCGCGCGGTTCAAGAGGGGGGGCAAGAGGGGCGCGAAGACCGGCCGGCCAGCAGCGCGAAGACGCCGCCGATCACCACTGCCGTCGCCGCGTCGGTGATCTCCGCCGAGCGTCCGGGCAGGTAGGTTTCCGCCCAGCTCGTGACGAACAGCAGTGCCGCGACCAGTGCCGTTGCGAGACCGATCCGCAGGCCGACGTGGCGCAGCAGCCAGATCAGGCCGGCGTATTGGAAGAACTTCTCGCAGAATGCCTGCATCGCGACGCTGACCGAGCCGCGCATGAAACTGGCGAATGGCACCCAGCCGAACGGATGCGGTGTGGCATTGAAAACGAACGGCTCCAGTCGCGCGATGATGATCATTCCGGCGAAGCTGATCGTGACAATTGCATAACGCCATTCGCCCGCGCGCGGCAGCAATAGCCAGATTGCGAATGCGAGGCCGGCACCGACGATATCGGCCGGCTGCAACGTCGCATCGATGATGAGGATCCGGCCGACGAACTCGGTGACGATCAGCAATGGCAGCAGGATCCGGGCACGACGACCTCCATACAGCGCGTCCAGGATGGCACCGATGCCCATCCAGGCGACGGTGAAGCGGGCCAGCGCGATCGGCGGCAGGGCCCGCCCCATCAGCACTGGTGCGAGCGCGCGCGTGTATTTGTGAACGCTGCTGACGGGAACATAGGGATACAGCCGATAGCCGAACCACATGACCAGCACGAGCGCTGCGGCCGGATCATGCCGCAGCTGCTTCAATAGCGGCCATTGAATCTCGGCACCCACCACGCTGGCCACAGCTACCCCCACGCCGCAGCCGATCGTGTCGGCGTAGATATCGCCCATCGAGGTGATGCGTCCCTGATCGTAGAACTGCGCCAGCTCGATGCCAGTTGCCAATGCGGCGGCGGCGAGTGTGATGGGCAGCGCCATGCGTCGTCCAAAGGCGCAAACACCGAAGAACCCGAGCGGGATATACAGCAGGATGTTATACCAGGGGCCCTAAAGATTGACCTACTGCCGCTGCGCACCCGTCATGCCGGCGAAGGCCGGTATCCACGACTTGTCTTTGTCGCAGCAAAGAAAGTCGTGGATACCGGCCTGCGCCGGCATGACGGGGTGGGTATCACCGAAGAGTCGATCATTTGGGCCGCTGGTATTAGACAGCAGGTCAGTCTTGTGATCCCAATCCTGTCGCGTGCTCCACAAATATCCGAGCGGACCTATCGTCGCCGCACGGAGATGGAACTGAAACGGATAAAGCGAACCGTACAGGATGAAGGCAACGACCAGCAGGCAAATGATCGTGTAGGCGCGCCGCGACGCGGCCACTTCAGGTCGCCAGCAGTGGCGCCACTTCGTCCCAGTTCGCGGCGCGGTCGCGCAACACAAGCGCGGTTGCCGCTTTCTCCCAGTCCGCCTCCTGCGGCGCCAGTGGATCGCGCGGCGACAGTCGATGCTCCAGCACGCAGCGCCCATACAATGCGCGCCGCGCGTCGGCGCCTGGGCGGCTGCCTTCCCAGGCCAGCAGCACCGCACTGGCGGCGTTGTACATCGCCGTGGCGGCCTGTCGCGCCAGCGCCTCGGCGTCCGGTGTCGCGGCAATGCGCGCCGCCATATCGACAGCGCGATCCATCGCATTACCGAGACGGTTGCGGAATGGTGCCGGCAGCGTTCGCTGCTCCAGCAGGTCCTGCATCGCGCCCTGCAACGCGCGATGCGCCTGGGTCTTGCCGACGGCGCGGGTGATCACATCCAGCGCGTTGATGTTGCTGGTGCCCTCCCATAGCAGTCCGACCTGCGCGTCGCGCACCAGCCGCGGGTTGACCCAATCCTCGATATAGCCGTTTCCGCCACGAGCCTCCATCGCGCCGGTCGCCACCGCGATGTTGTCGCGGCAGGCGCGCAGCTTCAGCAGTCCGGTCAGGATACGCAGTTCGGCCGCGGCGCCGCGGCCCATTGCGTCGGCGGCGCGGAACGCCATCGAGAGTGCCTGCTCGGTTGGCACGGTCAGTTTCAATAGCTGCCGGCGCATCAGCGGATAGTCGATGATCGACCGACCGAACGCGATGCGGCCACGCGCCGCTGCCAGGGCCTCGTTCACGCAGCGGCGCATCATCGCGGCGGCGCGCACGCCGTGCGACAGGCGCGACAGGTTCACCTGCTCCAGCATCTGTTTCAAGCCGGCATCGATACGGCCGACCAGATAGGCCTCGGCGCCATCAAGCTGGATCTCGCCCGAGGCCATCGACCGTGTGCCCAGCTTGTCTTTCAGCCGCACGATCCGATAGGCGTTGCGTCGCTCGTCGCGCAGCCGGCGTGGCAGGGCGAACAGTGCTAGGCCGCGCGTGCCGGCGGGCGCGCCCTCGGGACGGGCCAGCATCAACGCGACGTCGGCATCGGTGTGCGAGCAGAACCATTTGTCGCCATACAGGCGCCACACGCCATCCTGTTGGCGCGCCACCGTTTCGATCGCGCCGACATCGGAGCCGCCGGCTTTCTCGGTCATGAACTGTGTGCCCTTCCACAGCGTGGCTGCGTCGGCCGACAGCATGCGGGGCAGCAGGTAATCCTTCAGCTCTGGGCTGGCGAAAGTGCGGATTAGATGTGCGGACGTGTCGGTGACACTGATCGGGCACATCAACCCGAACTCGCCCTGCACGAACAGGTACTGGAAGGCGTATTTCGCCACCGGCGGCAGCGGCCGATCCATGCCCAGCACGCCAGCGCGATGGCTCATCGCGTGGAACTGGAAATCACCGAACGCGATCGCCTCCATCTCGCGATAGGCGGGATGGTATTCGATCCAGTCCTCGTCGAGGCCGAATCGGTCGCGCGCGTGCAGCACCGGGCCGTGCCGGTCGGCGATACGCGCCAGTTCGTCCAGGCGCCCGCCGGCAAGCTTTCCGAGGCGCACCCAGTGCGGTTCGAGTGTCGCACGCACGTCCGCGGGGACGTACAGTGTCAGCAGATCGCGCAACCCTTGATCGGCCGCGTAGAAATCCATGCCGGCGCAGTCCGGTGCGATCCAGTCGGATCCGGTACGGATCGGGTGTCGCTCGTCGAGTGGCATGACGCCGCCTACATCGTCGCGCCGATGACCCATGGCGCGAACTCGGCGGCGCCGAAGTCGAACTGCTCGCTCTTGGTGCGCTCGCCCGACGCCACGCGCAGCATCAGTTCGAAGATCTGCTGGCCGCATTCCTGTACCGACAAATCCCCGTCGAGGATCGCGCCACAGTTCACGTCCATGTCGTCTGCCATGCGTAGATACATGGGAGTGTTGGTCGCCAGCTTGATCGACGGCGCCGGCTTGCAGCCGAACACGCTGCCGCGCCCGGTGGTGAAGCACACCAGGTTGGCGCCGCCCGCGACCTGCCCGGTCGCCGCCACCGGGTCGTAACCGGGCGTGTCCATGAACACGAAGCCGCGCTTCGTTACGGCCTCGGCGTATTGCACCACGTCGACCAGGTTGGTGCTGCCGGCCTTCGCCATCGCGCCGAGCGACTTCTCCAGGATCGTCGTCAATCCGCCCGCCTTGTTGCCGGGCGAGGGATTGGCGTTCATCTCGGCACCCTCGCGCGCGGTGTAGTCTTCCCACCAGCGCATCAGGGCGACCAACTTCTCGCCCACCTCGCGGCTGACTGCGCGACGGGTCAGCAGGTGCTCGGCGCCGTAGGTCTCCGGCGTCTCCGACAGGATCACGGTGCCGCCATGACGCACCAGCAGATCGCTCGCCACGCCCAGCGCCGGATTGGCCGACACGCCGGAATATCCGTCGGACCCGCCGCATTGCAGCGCCACGGTCAGCTCGCTGGCCGGCACCGCGACGCGCGTGACGGCGTCGGCCTCCGCCAGCACCTCCTTCACGAACGCAACCGAGGCTTCCACGGTCTTGCGCGTCCCACCCATGGACTGGATGTCCATGTTGCGGATGCGGTCCGAGAGGTGCTGCTCCTCCTTCAGGCCGCGGATCTGGTTGACCTCGCAGCCCAGGCCCAGCACGACGACGTGGGAAAAATTCACATGCCGTGCGTAGCCCGCAAGCGTGCGGCGGAGCAGACGCAGCGGTTCCTTCTCGGTCATGCCGCAGCCGGACTTGTGGGTCAGCGCTACCACGCCGTCGACATTGGGGAAGTCGGCCAGTGGGTCCTCGCCGCTGAACGGGTTGCGGCGGAATACGCCGGACACCAGCTCCGCCACATGGGCGGAACAATTCACGCTGGTCAGGATGCCGATATAGTTGCGCGTTGCCACCCGGCCGTCGGCACGGCGGATGCCCTGGAATGTCGCCGGCAACGTAACAAAATCAGTGGGTCTGGCATCGACGCCATAGGCGTAGTCCTTGGCGAAGTCGCCCATCTCGCAGTTCTGCACATGCACGTGCCGGCCGGGCGAGATCGGCGACGACGCGAAGCCGATGATCTGGCCGTAGCGCCGGATTGCCTCGCCCTGCGGGATGGCACGCACCGCCACTTTGTGCCCGGCGGGGATTCGTTCCGCTGCCACGACATTGTCCGCGACGGGAGCGCCCGGCAGCAGCGTGGCGCGGGCGATCACCACACTGTCCTCGGGGTGCAGGCGGATTACTGGGGGTGATGCCATGGAGGCGTCTCCGTTGGAGTCAAATTGGCGGTAACGAGCACGCGGGCTGCTTTATATTGCGCTATGGTAACGACATGGGGAGGGAGGTACGGTGTCAGGCGCCGACGGGTGGATGGTGCGGGTAGCAAGACCCTCGCCCGCGTTGCTGGCGCTCCGCGACCTCTCCCGCGAAGAGCGGGAGAGGTGTACTAGCAACGCGCCCTAGCTCGCGACGGCGCCCGCCGCCTTGCGCGTCGCCAGCACCGCTTCCTTCGCAGCGCGGGCCATCAATCCGCTGTCGTTCGCAATGGTAACGAACCGGAACCCCATGTCGATCATGCGCGCGGCATAGGCGGCGGTACCGTTGTGCAGGCCGGCGAACTTGCCGTGCTTCTTGCAGGACGCCAGCAGCTTCTCGTAGATGCCCATGATCAGCGGCTCCTCGCGATCCAGCATCGGCACCAGGCCGAGCGAGAAGCCCATGTCCGCCGGTCCGATATAAATGCCGCTGATGCCGGGCACGCTGAGGATCTCGTCGATGTTGTCGATGCCATCCTGCGTCTCGATCATCGGGATCACCATCACCTCGTCGTTGGCGATGGTCTGGTAGCTGGACGCCTCGCCGTACGCCGCGGCGCGGATCGGCCCGTTGCTGCGCTTGCCCTTCGGCGGATACAGGCAGGCATCGGCCAGCGCCTTGGCCTCCTTCGCGTTGTTGATCATCGGGCAGATGATGCCCCACGACCCGCCGTCCAGCGTCTTGCCGATGATTCCGGGTTCGTTCCAGGGCACACGCGCCAGCGGCGTGATGGGGAATCGGTCCATTGCCTGGAAGCACTGCACCATCGACTGGTAGTCCTGCACGCCGTGCTGCATGTCGACGGTGACGCTGTCCCAGCCGCACCCCGCCATCACCTCGGCCGAGAAGCCGGACGGGATTGCCAGCCATGCGTTCACACATGCTTTGCCGGCCTTCAGCCGTGCCGCGAGCTTGTTCGCCATTGGTGTTCCTCCAGTGAAAAGACGCGGCGCACGCTAGGCTTCGCAGGCGATAGCGTCAACGCGACGGCACAACGCGGGCGAGAATGTCAAGGCGACGCCACAACCTCCAGCACCGCGGCCCCGGTGACGCGGCCGGCGCGCAGGTCATCGAGCGCCTGGTTGGCGTCCACCAGCCGGTACGGCACCGGGCGGGTGCGGACCGCAATTTTTGGCGCCAGGGCAAGGAAGTCCTCGCCGTCGCGTCGCGTCAGGTTGGCGACCGAGCGCACGACGCGCTCGCCCCACAGGAGGTCGTAGGAGAAGCTCGGGATCGGGCTCATGTGGATGCCGGCGCACACCACGGTGCCGCCGCGCTCGACGGCGCGCAACGCGGCGGGCACCAGCGGGCCAACCGGGGCGAAGATGATGGCGGCGTCCAACGCCTCGGGTGGGGTTTCGTCGGAGCCGCCGGCCCAGACGGCGCCGAGTTCGCGGGCGAAACGTTGCGCCTCGGTATCGCCCGGAGTGGTGAAGGCGAAGATTGTGCGGCCCTGCCAGCGTGCGACCTGGGCGATGATGTGCGCGGCGGCGCCGAAGCCATACAGGCCGAGGCGACGTGGGTCGCCCGCCATGACCAGGGCACGGTAACCGATCAATCCGGCGCACAGCAGCGGCGCCGCTTCGAGGTCGCCGAAGCAGGCGGGAATGGCGAAGCAGAACCGCGCATCCGCCACGGTATAGTCGGCATAGCCGCCGTCGATTTGATAGCCGGTAAAGCGTGCCTGATCGCACAGGTTTTCGCGCCCGGAACGACAGAACGCACAGGTGCCGCAGGTCCAGCCGAGCCACGGCACGCCCACCCGGTCGCCGACGCCGAACCGATCCACGTCCGGACCAAGTGCCGCGACGGTGCCGATGATCTCATGGCCGGGGGTCAACGGCAGTTTTGGCTCGGTCAGGTCCGCATCCACCACATGCAGGTCGGTGCGACACACCGCGCAGGCGTGCACGCGCAGCAGCACCTGGCCGGGCCCGGGCGTCGGGATCGCCAGCGCTTCCAACCGCAGTTTGGTGCGGGCGGCGTGCAGCCGCATGGCGCGCATGGTCATCGCTAGGCGGCGGCGCCCGGATATTCCGGATCGTTCACGAACGGATACGGTCCGGGATAGTGCTCGACATAGGCCGTATGCGACACGATCCCGTCGGAAGCTGTCCAGCAATGCAACTGATAGGCGGGTGGCTCGAACAGGAAGGCACCCTTCGCGTGCGGATCAAGCTCCAGCTCCACCTGGTGCGCCACCGACGGCGCGATGGAGGCGATGGCGTGCGCCACGCGGGTGACAATCGGGCGATGGTGGTGGCCGCAGATGATGCGCTCCACCTGCTTGTGCTTCGCGATCACCGCGGCGAACGCGGCGCGATCGCGCAGGTTGATCCGGTCCATATGCGCGATCCCGCAGACGAAGGGCGGATGGTGCAGCGCGACGATGGTGGGCTTGTCCGGTGCCGCGGCAAGGGTTCGGTCCAGGAACGTGAGTTGGTCGGCGTTCAGCTCGCCGTGTCCGGCGCCGGGGACCAGACTGTCCAGCATCACCAGGCGAACCGGATAGTCCTCGACCGCGTATTGCACGTAGTGCGGATCGGAGGTCACGCCCGGCAGATGCGCCAGCCCTTCGCGAAAGGCGCCTCGCCGGTCGTGATTGCCGGGAATCACGAACACCGGCATGGGCAGGAACTTGCGGATCAGCCCCGCAAGGTTGGCATATTCGGCGTCCAGGCCGCACTCCGTCAGGTCGCCGGTGATTACCACGACGTCGGGGCGCGGGGTGAACGCGGCCACGGCGCGGAAGGCGCGCTCGGTCAACACATTGGTTTCGACGACGCGGTTGGCCGGTTTGCCCGGCGGGCGCATATGCAGGTCGGTCATCTGGCAGATCAGCATCGGTACGACTCCGGATCGGGATAGGCGTTGCCGGCGGTGGGCCGCCAGGTTGTTACGTGGTCATCTGTTGCATAGACGAATTCATCGCAAAAGCCAATGACAGATGCACGTTCTCCCCCTCCCCTTGAGGGCTTGGGCCGCGAAGCGGACCAAGCCCTCAAGGGGAGGGGGCGGTGCCAGGGTCGTACCGAAGCTTCTCGTGCGCCGCCCCCTCCCCCCAACCTCGGTCCGCTTCGCGGCCCAAGCCCCCAAGGGGAGGGGGAGAAAAAGGGGTTATGTTTCAGCTTTCTCTACGAACCGGTCGAGCACCCGTTTCGCGCCCGATTTGTCAAACGAGATGTCCAGCCGGTCATCCTCGGCAGCCGTCACCACACCGTAACCGAATTTCTGGTGGAATACTCGGCTGCCCACGGGGATCGCCGCGTCGCGCACCGGACGGCTGGGTTGCTCCCAGGCCTCGATCACCTTGGGGCGGCGCGCCAGCAGCGGGAACTGCGAGCTGAACACCGGCGGCGCGGCGGCCCGTGCATCGCGCGCCAATGCGGCGGAGCCACTACGGGTCACCGCGGCGTCGGGCAGCTCATCGAGGAAGCGGCTGGGGATGCTGCTCTGCCAATTCGCATAGATCCGCCGGTTCGCCGCATGGCTGACGATGGCCCGCCGGCGCGCGCGCGTCAGGCCGACATAGGCCAGCCGCCGCTCCTCCTCCAACGACTTCAGCCCGCCCTCGTCCAGAGAGCGCTGGTTCGGAAAGATGCCCTCCTCCCATCCCGGCAAAAACACGGTGTCGAACTCCAACCCCTTGGCGCCGTGCAGCGTCATCAGGCTGACACGGTCGGCGCCCGACTGCTCGTCGTTCTCCATCACCAGCGAAACGTGATCGAGGAACCCCGCCAGCGTTTCGAAGTCGGCCAACGCGCGGACCAGTTCCTTGAGGTTTTCCAATCGGCCCGGTGCCTCGGGCGACTTGTCCTGTTCCCACATCGTTGTGTAACCGCTCTGGTCCAGAATCGTGGCGACCGTCACGACGTGGCCGTCGCGCTCCAGCATCTCGCGCCAGCGCTGCGCGCTCTGCAGCAGGTCCGCGAGGGCGTCCTTTACCTTGCCCTTCAGGCCGCCCTCGTCCACCAGCTTTGCGGTCGCCGCGGTCAGGGGAATGCCATTCGCCCGCGAGGTCTCGTGCAGCGCGCGCATCGCCACCTCGCCGACGCCGCGGCGCGGCACATTGACGATGCGCTCGAACGCCAGGTCGTCGGCCGGCTGCACCACCAAGCGCATATAGGCGATGGCGTCGCGGATCTCGGCGCGCTCATAGAAGCGCAGCCCGCCGACCACGCGGTAGGGGACGCCGATGGTGATCAGCCGCTCCTCGAAAGCGCGGGTCTGGAAGCCGGCGCGGATCAGCACTGCCATCTCGGCCAGCGACTCGCCGGCCCGGCGCAACGATTCGATACGATTGCCGACCATGCGGGCTTCCTCGTCGGAATCCCACAGGCTGACGATTTCCACCTTTTCGCCGTCGGCGTCGGGACGGCCGGGGTGCAGGGTCTTGCCGAGGCGGCCCTCGTTGTGCGCGATCAGTCCCGACGCCGCGGCGAGGATCGGTGCGGTCGAGCGGTAGTTGGCCTCCAGCCGGACGATGCGGGCACCCGCAAAATCCTTTTCGAAGCGCAGGATGTTTTCTACTTCCGCGCCACGCCACGAATAGATCGACTGATCGTCGTCGCCGACGCAACAAATGTTGTGGTGCCCCTGGGCGAGCAGACGCAGCCAGAGATACTGCACCAGGTTGGTGTCCTGATACTCGTCCACCAGGATGTAGCGGAACTGGCGATGATACTGCGCCAGCACCTCGGGCTGGTCGCGCAGGATTTCCGTCATGTGCAGCAGCAGGTCGCCGAAATCCGCGGCATTCAACGTGCGCAGCCGGGCCTGGTAGGCGGCATAGAGCGCCTGTGCGTGGCCGTTGGCGAAGTCGCTGTCCTCATTCTTGGTGATGCGCACCGGCGTCAGGCCGCGATCCTTCCAGCGCTGGATCACCGCCATCAACCCGGGCGGCACCCAGCGTTTGGTGTCGATCCGTTCCGCCTCCATCACCTGCTTCAGCAGTCGGAGCTGGTCGTCGGAATCCAGAATGGTGAAGTTCGCCTCCAACCCGACCAACGGCGCGTGGCGGCGCAGCATGCGCGCACACAGGGCGTGGAACGTGCCGAGCCACAGGCCCTCGACCGGCTGGCCGAGGATGGCGCCGACCCGTTCGCGCATCTCGCGCGCCGCCTTGTTGGTGAAGGTGACCGCCAGCACCTGGCTCGGCCAGGCGCGTTTGGTCAGCAGGATATGAGCGAAACGAGTCGTCAGCACCCGCGTCTTGCCGGTGCCCGCGCCGGCCAGCACCAGCAGCGGTCCGTCGACCGTCTCGACCGCCGCGCGCTGCGCCTCGTTCAGCCGGGCGAGGTGCTCCCCCATCGCGCGAGCCTATGGGGTTTGCGGTGCCGGAGTCGGCGGCGCCGGTGTCTGCGTCGTCGAGGTTCGCGGCGCCAGGGCGTCGGGTGTGGGCGCGCCGGGCGCGGGTCGCACGCCGAGGATGTGCGCGATCGAGTAGGTCAGGTCCGCACGGTTGAGCGTGTAGAAGTGGAACTCGTCCACCCCGTTGGCCTGCAGCAGCCGCACCTGCTCGGCCGCCACCACGGCCGCCACCATGCGCCGCGTCTCCACGTCGTTGTCCAGCCCGTCGAACATGTGGCCCAGCCAGTCGGGCACACCGACGCCCGACATCGTCGCCATCCGCCGCAGCCCCGCCAGATTGGTCACCGGCATGATCCCGGGCACGATCGGCGCGGTGATCCCGGCCGCCAGGCACAGATCGAGGAAGCGCAGGAACACCGACGTATCGAAGAAGAAGTTGGTGATCGCCCGGCTCGCCCCGGCATCCAGCTTGCGTTTCAAATTGTCGAGATCGCCGACGCGTGAGACCGCCTGTGGGTGCGACTCCGGATAGGCAGCGACCGAGATGTCGAACGGCGCGACGCGTTTCAGCCCGGCGACAAGATCGACGGCGAAGGGATAGCCCTGCGGATGCGGGGCGTAGCTTTCGCCCGGCGGCGGATCGCCGCGCAGGGCGACGATGTGGCGCACCCCGGCCTCCCAGTAGCTGCGGGCGACGGCGTCCACGTCCTGCCGGCTGGCGCCGACGCAGGTCAGGTGCGCGGCCGGGACGAGGCTGGTCTCCTTCACTAGGCGGGTGACGGTGGCATGGGTGCGCGCCTGGGTGGTGCCGCCGGCGCCATAGGTGACCGAGACGAAGCGCGGCTGGAGTGGTTCCAGCCGGCGGATGCAGGTCCAGAGCTGGTGTTCCAGCGCCTCGGTTTTTGGGGGGAAGAACTCGAACGAGAGGGCGGGCGGGGTGTGGCTGGCGCCGCGCGCGGGGAGCGGGCCGAAGCGCGGGCCGGTGAGCCAGCGTTCCAGCGCCGGGGGGGGCCTGCTTGGGTCTGCGACAGTGTCCTGCATTTGGGTCCCTTGGCCGGAATTGCCCGGCAGCGCAAGCGGGCGCCAATCGTAGCGATGAACCAGGGGAGGCGAATGGGGAATTTGCGACGTGTGGGCGGGCGGGCTGAGGTTCGGGGGGCGGCGGCAGTGGCCGTGCCTGCTGCGTAATTTCAGGCGTTGACCGGCTGGTGGGAGCGACTGGCGAGAGGCCGGCGCAGGCGCGGCCCCAGCATATCGGACATACTGCCACCCGTCCCCATATTGTGCCAAAAGGCTCCGTCTTCCCCGTGAGGCTGACATGATCGATTGGACAGGCTGTCCCGACGTTGAACGTATCCCAGGCAAGGTGTCGGGCCAGTGGATTGTCGTGGGCACCCGAATCCTGGCGGCTTGCGTGACCGACAATGCGGAGGACAGCACTCCGGAAGAGATAGACGACTTGTTCCCCGGCCTGGGTGTCGATCGGGCACGTCGGATTATCCAGTACGCACGGCAACATGCCGAACATCCGTCTCCTGCTGGATAACAACGTCCCGATCCACCTTATTTCCTTGCTACGTCCTCACGAGGCGGTTCACGCCTCAACGATGGGACGGGCCGGGTTGAGCAATGAAGACCTTATCCGCGCGACCCAGGAAGCCGGGTTCGCCATGATGGTCACCTACGACCGTAATATCGAGCATCAGCAGAACCTGTCGGCGCGGTCATTGGCGTTCATCGTGCTGACGACAACCCATTGGCCCACGATTCGGGACAACCTGTCGCTGATCGTCGAGACGGTCGACCAAATAGGGCCTGGCGGGTACGTGGTTGTCACCCTGCCGAGACCCGCCAGACGGCGTCGGCCCTATAGTCCGTCTCTCGACGCGTAGGCCGCCAGACGTCACCACACGATTTGTGGACAGGGAGGTTGCAATGCCGGAACCCGAACGCATCGATCGGCGCCGCGTGGCACTGATCGCCTACGACGTCTGCCGGCGCGCGCTGGCTCCGTCGGATCCCGCGCGGAGGGCTGCGATGCGTCCCGTGCTCGATGCCTGGGTGCAGATGATCGCGGCCGTGCGGGCGGCAGGCGTGCCGGTGATCTACACGACGCCGGTCAGCCGCGCCGATGGCGCCGACGTGGTGATGCTGCCGACCGACCTTTCGGCGGAGACCGGCGTGCCGCCGCTGACCAACGCCGTCGAGGGAACGGAGGAGGCTGGGTTCCCGGACGAGATCGCGCCGCGGGCCGAGGATTACGTGTTCCTCAAGCGCCGGCCGAGTGCGTTCTACGGGACGGGCGTCGCGGAGCTGCTGCACATGCTGGGGCGCGACACCATCATCATCGGCGGCGGCGCCACCAATCGCGGCGTCGAGACGAGCGTCCGCGAGGCGTTCAATCTCGACCTCGCGTGTGTTGTGGTGCGCGAGTGCTGCTGGGGCGGGGACATGGCGGCCCACGCGTATAGTCTCGACAAGGCGATGAAGATGTACGCGCGCATCCGGCGACTTGACCAGGTGGCGGCTATGCTGCGGGAATGAGGGGTCGCCACCGCCAACTATCTGGAGCTTCGAGCATGTCTGACGCAGCCGAGTACACGCCGCCGAAGGTTTGGACCTGGAACAAGCCGAGCGGCGGCCGCTTCGAGAACATCAACCGGCCGATCTCGGGGCCGACGCACGAGAAGGAACTGCCGGTCGGCCGCCATCCGCTGCAGCTCTATTCGCTGGGCACGCCGAACGGCGTGAAGGTCACGGTGATGCTGGAGGAGCTGTTGGCACTCGGGCACACCGGAGCGGAGTATGACGCTTGGCTGATCCGGATCAACGACGGCGATCAGTTCGGCAGCGGCTTCGTGGCCGTCAATCCCAACTCGAAGATCCCGGCGCTGGTGGATCGCAGCGGTCCGAAACCCATCCGGTTGTTCGAGTCCGGCGCGATGCTGCTGTATCTCGCCGAGAAGTTCGGGGCGTTCCTGCCGACCGAGGCCAGCGTGCGCGCCGAATGCCTGTCGTGGTTGTTCTGGCAGATGGGCAGCGCGCCTTACCTCGGCGGGGGGTTCGGCCATTTCTACGCCTATGCGCCGACGAAGATCGAATATGCCATCGACCGGTTTGCCATGGAGACGAAGCGGCTGCTGGATGTGCTGGATAAGCGGCTGGCGGACAACGCGTATCTGGCGGGCGATGTGTACACGATTGCCGATATGGCGGCGTGGCCTTGGTATGGCGGCCTGGTGAAGTTCGGGCAGTACGGGGCGGCCGAGTTCCTGTCGGTGCAGGAATACAAGCACGTCAATCGCTGGGCTGACGCGATCGGCGCTCGGCCGGCGGTGCAGCGCGGGCGGATGGTCAACCGCGTGTCGGGCGAACCATCGAGCCAGTTGCATGAGCGACATGACGCCAGCGATTTCGCAACGAAGACGCAGGACAAGCTGGCGGCTGCGGAGTGAGGGGATACCGCCCCTGTCGTCATGGCCGGCCTTGTGCCGGCCATCCACGTCTTTCCTTTGACGCGGGCAGCCAAGACGTGGATGCCGTGACCTAGCCAAGCCGCGAGCTACGGCCAACCGAAGACACTGCCATGCCATTCTACGAAAAGGGCGACGTTCGCATCCGCTATGAGGAGACCGGCAGCGGCTTCCCTCTGCTGGTGATCCCCGGCGGCGGGTTGAATTCCCGCGTCAGCAACTGGCCGACGGCGGTGTTCAATGCCATGGAGGTGTTCAAGGACGACTTCCGCTGCATCACCATGGATCAGCGCAATGCGAACGGCGGTGAGTCCCGCGGGCCGGTTGCCGTCGATGACCCTTGGGGCGCGTTCGCGGATGATCAGCTTGGGCTGATGGACCATTTGGGCATCCGGCAGTTCTTCTTCATGGGCTACTGCATCGGGGGCTGCTTTGCGCTGAAGCTGATGGAGCAGGCGCCGGATCGCGTGGTGGCGGGCGTGCTGTGCCAGACGGTCGGGGACCGGCCGGAGAACCCGGACGTGATGTACAACTCGGGGCGGGATGTGTGGGCGCCTGAACTGCTGAAGCGGCGGCCCGATGTGACGATGGCGACGATCGAGGCGTATCTGCACAATCTGTATCGCGCGCGGGCGGACTTCGTTTACAGCGTGTCGCGGGAGTTGGTGCGGGAGTGCCAGACGCCGATGCTGGTGATGCCGGATGATACGCCGTCGCATCCGTTGCAGACGTCGGTGGATGTGGCGGCATTGGCGCCGAGGGCGGAGGCGACTGTGTTTCCCTGGCGGGAGCCGCCGGAGCTGAAGGCCAGGGTCATCGAACAGGTGCGGGAGTTTCTGCGGACGCATCTGCCGGTGAGGGCCGCTGCACAGTAAGGCTTACCAGCGGGGTTGCCACTATAGCGGCGGTCAGGCCTTGGCGCCGCCAACCGGGGCAGGCAGCAATCCGTAGGCTTTCAAGAGCCGGTATGTTGCCTGACCGTCCATCGCGCAGAACTTTCGCGGACGACCGGGCGTCACGACCATCGACCGGAGCGTTTCCCGCACGGCAGGCCCGATAAGATGCGCATGCTGAACCACGGAAATATCGGCTCCCGTCTTCGTCAGACGGTAAATCTGATCCCCGTTCTTGCCGCACATAGCCGGCGTCATTTCCCGGAACCTCGTCGGGCCCTTCAAGAGAAAGGCTGCCGTGCAGCGCTTCTCCGCAACGGTGACGTTCGCCGAAAAATGATCGTTCTCCTCTCCGCCCCAATCTTTCTTAGCAGGTTCTTTGAGCAAGGAGGAGATCGATTTCTTGACGTGCTCCTCTGGAACATTCTCCATCACCAACATCCACTCATCCACATTTGCGATAACAATTTCCTTCATCTGAGCAAACTCGGCGATGTCCTCGGGAAGGATCTCGCCGTAGTCGTATCCGTACCACATGACGGCTGTGCCGCCCTTGTTACGCGGATGGTCGAGCCACGGAGCACCGATGACGATCGGCTCTATCTCGAACGAGTCGCCTTTATCGTGCAGTAGTCCGATGATCGCCTGCCGGTACCCTTTGTGATAACCGTCCGCGAGGCTCATGCGGCCAGTGTCACTGACCAAGTGGCTGGTGTGGTAGACGATATTGACGGGCTTACCATAATCGATGTCGAAATGGACGGCGTGCTTCACGCGGTTCGCCTCGTAAATCTCGGGGCAGGGCTCCAACCGTTCGGTGCTCATGAAGAGGTGTTTCGGCTTGCCGAGTGTTAGCACCTCTGCCAGAGGCGGCACTTTGATCGCGGTGCAGACATCAATGAGCATCATCACCAGTAGGTGGTCATTCGCCAGGACCGTCATATGGTCGTTGCCGGGTGTCTGCCGCTTCAGAAAATCATCCCGGATCGGTCCGAGCGCGCTGACCGCGAGTCGTCGGTTCAGGAAGCCCATGTCGATATGGCTGAAGAAATCAGCCAGCCGGTATTTCTCGGGAATTTCATCGGCACTCATGCAAATCAAAATACGCGCATGACGATGTGGCGGCAAGCCTTTCAAAGTCAGTGATTCGGCGAATCACTTGCCTTTGCCGATGGGCGAATCGCCCCCTGGATCGCTGTCCGTGTGAACGACGTCTTCTGCGTTTTCAGAGATTCCTTAAATTACAAGAACAAACCGGCCCGTCCCGCGAGCCGCGCCCCCCGGCCTCGCCTCCACGCCGGCGCTGTCAGGATCAGCCATCGTTCCCCTCATCGAACAGCGCCGGCAGATCGCGCCCGCCATAGAGAATGCGGTCGATGACGACCTGCGTGACGGTGACGTGAAACGCAATGGTGATGCGGCGGCGATAGGTGGTGGTCCGCAGGCCCGGCCGCAGATCGTCCCGAGGTGTACCGCGCTCCGGGAAGGTCACCAGGTTGCGGCAGGTCGCCACGATGCGGTCGGTATAGTTGCGCGCCCGCTCGGCGCCGGCATCGGCTGCGATGTGGTCGTAGAGCTCGAACAGGTCCGTCAGCGCCTCGGGGGCAAAGATCACCTCACGCGGCACGCCCGGTCTTCTTCAGCCGCGCGGCATGGTGCGCGGCGAGCGCCGCCGTGACCTGGTCAGCGGAGAGGCCGCGCCTGGGGTCCGCCTGCATCGCGTCGTAGACCGGCGCTACCTCCTCACGTAGCCAGCGCTCGACCGCGGCGTCGCGCTCCTGGAGCGCGCGCAGGCCGGCACGCACCACCTCGCTGGCCGACGCGTAGGTGCCGGCGTCGACCAGGGCGTCGATGTAGCTCGCCTGGGCGGCCGGCAGGCTGATGGTGCGTTTCTCGATCCCGGGCATGGTGGGTCCTTCGACCTGAGGTATCCATGGCACAAAGTATGAAGGCTTCATACCACGGGCAGCACCGGGAGGCGGGACAAAAAAAGTGCGATGAGACGTTATCATGTGCGGGTTCAGCCACTTGTCCTCACCGTCATCGGCGGTGGTCGACCAACTACGGGGCGATCCTCCACTCCCCGTGCGCCTTGATCGCGGCGTGCATCGCGTCGGGGGCAAGATCCAGCTCGCCGGGCCAGACGACGGCCCCCAGTTCGACATGGGCCTGCGCGAACAAGGTCCGGTCCCGCAAGCGCGCAAACACCCCCGCGTTCGGCGACGCAATGAGTGCGGAAAGATCGACGAAGCCCGTAAGTCCATCGACGAACCGCACGAACAAACGGTCGTCTGGCAACGCCGTCACCTCCTGCACCCGCCACGGCGCGGTCAGGCGTATCAACCCAACCTCCGCGTCGGCAGCGGTGGCGCGGGATAGCGCCCGACCTTGGAGTTCCAGTACGCCCATGAGCGCGGGTCGATGATGCCCGGCGGCGCCTGGTCGAGAGCCTCGCGCAGATCGTCGTCGAGAAGGAAGTCGCGGAGAATCTTCATGTCCTCGTGCGTCGCCCGCGCCAGCGCATAGGCGACAAAGCGGACCGGATCGGCCAAGGCCTCCGCGCACATTCCTTAAATTGCAAGGACAAGCCGGCCCGCCCCGAGGGCCGCAAACGGTTACCCATCACCGCTGGACTGGCGAGGCCATCGACTCACGGATCATCGTCAACGGACCGATCACGACGAAAATAGGCGTCCCAGGGACTGTCGCGAAGACACCAACTATGGTAACATGGCGTAACGGCTCGCACTTCAACCAAAACTCTGGCAGCGGTTGCACATGGCTCAAGCTCCTATCCCGTTCAGGTTCAGATATGAACCCGAGGACGAATCAAGCAGACTGGACGCATACGATGCCGGCCAGGCGTTGTATGGAATCTCGCGAAGCCTCGCTATCGTCACGCACTATGTCGTGCACGGTAAGGTAATCAAGCAAGCTCCTGCCCTATCTGGCGCCAAGGTCGTTGTAATACCTCCACAGCCGGGCAGCTTTCAATTCCTGCTAGATATCATTCCGGTGGCTACTGCCATCGCACAAGACGTTCCGGCACACATCGCCGCTCATTTCCTTTACGATCTCGCAAAGCTCATATATCGGCGGTGCACAGGCTTGCGGGACGCTCCGGAGACTACCGAACTTTCGGACCTTCTACGGCGTGCACCGGGCGACGTAGATGCTCTCACTGACGCTATTGATGATGATATCATCCGGATACACCGTCCATTTGAAGGGCCAGTAACGGTTTTGAACATCTATGGCGGAACAAATCACTTTGGAGATTTCAATCAAGTCACCTATGCGTATGCCAGGGCACGAGAATTAGGCGATGCGGGAGAAGAATTCATCGGCGATGTTGCATCGTATAATGGCAACACGGACACTGGCCGAGTCTGGCTTCCCGAGGAGCAGCGCACTGTGGCTTTCAGACGAGACAGAGGGATAAAGCGCCTACCGCAGCCCGATCGCATGCTTTTGTCATGGAGCCTTGACGAGTACGTCAACCAGCGAGATGGGACCATCAAACTCACCGGTCGCGGCCTCCGGAACCGAGAGAGGCAACTCAAAATCATCTTCGTGACGAACGTTAGCACTGTCCGACCGGCGTTCGAGTAGCGAAACTGGTAGGAGTCGAGTGGACGGGCGGTCGGGAAAAGAAAGGTTTTAGCGCAGATGAAGGCAGATGCACGCGGAACACGCAGATGGTCCGTGGAGCGGTTGCGCGGCTGACGCGCATGGACGTGAGCCAATGTCGGTTCAACGCGGCGGCGTCGCTCTCCTCAACCCAACCTCCGCGTCGGCACAGGTGGCGCGGGATAGAGCCCCAGCTTGGAGTTCCAGTACGCCCACGACCGCGGGTCGATGATGCCCGGCGGCGCACGGTCGAGCGCCTCGCGCAGATCGTCGTCGGTGAGGAAGGCGCGCAGGACCTTCATGTCCTCGTGCGTCGCCCGCGCCAGCGCATGGGCGACAAAGCGGACCGGATCGGACAAAGCCTCCACCGGTTCCTCGAACCACACCAGGCGGCGCGCAAGCGCATCCGTATCGGGCGTCAGGGGTATGGTCTTCATCGCGAGCCACCCGGATCGTGATCGGCGCCGCGATCCGCGACGGCGATCACCGGCAGGCGATCGAGATCGACCTCGCGGGCGGCGCGCGCCAGCCGATCGCTCACCGATTGGGGCAAGCGGCGAAGGTTGCCGTCCTCGAAGTACGAAAGAGCCTTCAACGTGTTCTGCGGATTGAACGGCGTCCCGTAGATCGCCCGCGCCGCGGCCAGCGCGGTTGGCAGATCGATCCGGCCGTCGGTCAGCAGGGCGTCGATGTCGATGTAGTCCTTGGCCTCCGCGCGCACCTGCACCACCGAGGCCGTCGTGCCGGCCAGGTCGAGCAACGAAGCCACAAGCAGGTCATTGTCCGGCGCGATCAGTGGCGGCAACAGACGGGGAAGGTCGGGCAATCCGAAGAACGACAGTTGGATCACGCCGCCACGGTCAACCGTGCAACTGAGCGTATTCGGCGCACGTTGCGTGACGATTGCGCCGGCTAGAAAGGGAACGCCGGGAGCCAACAGCGCCGGGTCGAGCGGCCGGTTTCCGAAGAAGTCAAAGTCCACCGATTGACGGTGCCCGAGGTGAAGCGCCAGGGCCGTGTCGCCATAGAGCACGAATTCCGCTGGCACGGCCGCCAACTCGTCCCACAGGCGGCGCTGCGGCGGCGGCAGGATGTCGAGGCGGGGCGTGAAGTCCGTGGTCATCTGCTCGGCTTTCTCCGGACCCGCTTTATATCAAGAGACGGCAAGGTTTGTGTGGCGTCGGTGGGGCATCCTGGTGTAAGTTACAGTGACTAACATCCAGCAAACCAGGATCGCAGATGACCGCCATCTCAGCCGCCTCCCCTTTCGCCCCTGCCAACGCGGCCATCGCGTTGCCAGGGAAATTCCCCATCCAGAGCCCGCCCCCGGCCTCCGCCGGGGCAGGACTCCCAGCCTCCGCCGGGGCAGGACCCCCCGGCGCGCCCATGGCACGCCCCGGGGGCCGCGACGGTCCGCTGCGGAACGGCAATCCGCGCGGCGACCCGAACCTGGCACCCCGCTGCGGGGCGAAGGCGCGGTCGGGCCTCGCCTGCCGGGCGCCCGCGATGGCGAACGGGCGCTGCAAGAACCACGGCGGAAAATGCACCGGGCCGCGCACGCCGGAGGGCCTCGCCAGGCTGGCCACCGCGCGCACCAAGCACGGGGACCATGGCGCGGCGTGGCGGGCGATACACCGCTACCAACGGACGCTGATCGTGCGGTCTCTGCTGTTTGCTGCGGCATATCTGCTCAGGGCGTATCTGCCGCCTGAGATCGCCGCGCGCGTGGCCGCTGCGGGGACGGATATCCCGTCGCCGTCACACTACTCCAATGGGCCGGTCGCGCCTGACGCGGGCGAGAGTCCCCTGGACCGGGGCAAAGCGGGACGGGACGCGCGTGGGCGGTTCGTGGCGCGCGCCCGGCCGGCGTTGCGCGGGCAGAGGTTGGAGCGCGAGGCCGCACGGCGCGAGGCAGCGTTGCTGGCGCCGTGGCGGGCGGGGATCGCTCAGGCGCGGGCGGCCAAGCGGGCGGCGTTCCATGCGCGGCGTGCGGAGCAGCGCGCGGCGCGCGGGCAAGATGCAACGCAAGGTGCGACGGCGCGGTCGGACGGGGCGGACGCCCGGGAGGGGCCGGTCGTGGGCCTCCGCCAGGGGGTGACTCCTGGCCAAGGGGCACGGTCCGCCGAACGCGAACAAGATCTCATGAAACCTGAGACGGTGCGGTCGGAGCGGGTGGATGCCGCGGTGGGGTCGGTCCCGGGTCTTCGCCAGGGCGGGACTCTCGGCCAAAGGGCGCGGTCTGCCGAACGCCAACAAGATCTCATGAAACGTGAGACGGTGCGGTTGGCGCAGGTGGATGCCGGGGTCGGGTCGGTCCCCAGCCTCGGCCCGGGCGGGACGCTCGGCCAAGGGGCACGGTCTGCCGAATGCGAACAAGAACTCATGAAACGTGGGACGGTGCGGTTGGCGCAGGTGGATGCCGGGGTGGGGTCGCTCCCCAGCCTCGGCCCGAACGGGACGCTCGGCCAAGGGGCACGGTCTGCCGAATGCGACCAAGAACTCATGAACCGTGAGACGGTGCGGTTGGACGGGGCGGCTGCCGGGGTGGGGTCGGTCCCGGGTCTTCGCCCGGACGGGACGCTCGGC
>PLXO01000104.1 GCA_003151425.1 Acetobacteraceae bacterium | reverse complement strand
GATTCGCGAATTGCGCCGCTCGCCCGGGGACAGGGCCCTGGCTGCCACCCCTGGCGCACCGGCCTGCCGCCAAACCGACCGCACGACACTCCATAGGGTCTTTGTCGAGATTCGCGAATTGCGGCGCTCGCCCGGGGACAGGGCCCTGGCTGCCACCCCTGGTGCGCCGGCTTGCCGCCAGGCCGACCGCACGGCGCTCCATAGGGNNCGAATTGCGCCGCTCGCCCGGGGACGGCTGCCTGGTCGGCGCTCCGGCGTCCCGGCTTGCCGCGAAGCCCACCGCACGACGCTCCATAGGGTCTTTGTCGAGATTTGCGAATTCGCCAGCGGGCAATCATCAGGGCGCCTGGTAATGACACCCGCCAATGCCCCATCATCACCGCCCGCTTGACCAGCCGCGCGCCGGCAATCCCCACCTTCCGCGGCGTCAGAACCGTGATGCTCCGCCGACTGCCCCCGCGGCGGCCGCCTCAGCCGCACCATGAACCGCCCCCGAACATCGGGTCCGACCGTCAGGTCGTAACCCGGCAGCAGGTGTTGCATGAGGCGTTGTCCCGGCGACGCGACAACTGCATCGGACAAGCGTCGGGGCGCATCGGGGAAGCATAGCGGCGCAGGGGCAAGGGTTGCGATCGGGCGCATCTGCGATCTTGGACCGTAAGTTAGTTATCAATATTACACCCAAAACACCCTCGGCGCCAGCTAAATCCCAAGCGGAGCCAGGGGTATCGCGTTGGGAACTGCCTTGACAGGCCCACCAAGCCAGCACCGACCACGCGCTGACCGGTCGCCGGAAAAATCCGGGGCTGGCGGCCGAATGAACCGCCAACACCGCCAGGATGCCAACGCTCCGATGGCTCTAACCCGCCCCCCACAGCGTCGGCAAAGCCGCTCGGCATGCCATTCCCACGGCGACGCGCACCCTCGCCTACCAACCCCAAACCGCGTTGGCGATGGAACCCGGCGCGGTGGCCGCCGACGCTGTCCTGCTGCTGGATACGACCGTCTACATCGACGGCATGAAGCAGGCCGGTCTTCCCGATGCGATCCAGGCGATGCTCGCAATCCACATGATCCGCCATTCCGGGCTGTGCGTGGGGGGGCTTGCATTCGGCTTCGGGCGTCTCGATCCGTCGCATCACGACACGCCACGCAACCGGTCCGCGATCGAAGCTGTCCTGGAGCGGCTCGCGCCTGGCGAGTTCGTGGACCTCAGTCCGTCTGGCTGGGCGAGAGCCGGGGTGCTGGCCGGTTCACTGGCGCGGCTGCAAGGTTTCGCGCAGGACCGCCGCCGCACGCTGTTGCTCGATGCGGTGCTGTTCGTGACGGCGCAGGAGCAGGGGCTGACGCTGGTCAGCGGCAATCTGTCGGACATGGACCTGTTGCTGCGCGTTGGCGGCCCGGCAAACGTTGTGTTGTACGTGGTGTAGCGAAACATCACCGGCGCACCGTCGGGCGGTTTGCGGTTCCCCGGTGCGTCGAGCTTGTCTACGCTCCGACGCCGCGCAATCGGAGGCATGCGATGAACGACCGCGTCGCGATCGAGTCGATCCCGCTCTACACCCATCTCGATCGCATCAACAGCGGGTTGGCCGCGCTCGGCATCGGCGCCGCGGATCCAATCCGGCCCGACCAACTGTTTCCCCTGGACCAGTGGCATTATCACGACACCGACGCCATTCGCGCCGCGGCGAACCACCTTGGCCTCGGGCCGGCGAGCCGCGTGCTCGAGATCGGCTCCGGCATCGGCGGCCCGGCGCGCTACCTCGCCCATTCGACGGGGTGCCATGTCACCGCGCTTGAACTGCAACCCAAGGTGCACGCGGTCGCCGCCGATCTGACGCAACGCTGCGGCCTCGGCGGGCGCGTCCTGCACCTGTGCGGCGATGCCCTCAGCCATCCGATCCAGGACGCGGCGTTCGACGCGATGGTGAGCTGGCTTGCGGTCTTGCACATTCCCGACCGCAGGCGGCTCTACGCACGGCTCGCGCGGGCGTTGCGGCCCGGCGGCGGATGCTACGTCGAGGATCTGTGCATGCGCGCGCCGTTCGCCGTGCAGGATCAGCGGGACTTGCGCGACATCGTTTTCGGCGTCTCGGTCACCGGCATCGACGAGCACGCGGACGATCTGCGCGCGGCGGATTTCATCGATGTCGTCGCCACGGATCAGACCGCCGACTGGGCACCTTACACGAGCGCCCGACTGGCGGCCTGGCAGGCGAACCACGCGAGTTATGCGCGTGCGCACGGCGAAGGCGCCTATGCTGCACAGGAACTGTTCTACGCGGTGATTGCGCGTCTCTTTGCCAGCGGCAGTCTCGGTGGGGTTCGCCTGGTGGCGCGCGTGGCGTGAGACGCGGCTGGCGGGGTAGGCACACACCGGAGGGAGGCGCGCTGGACGTCGCGCGCGGTAGCGACGTTGCAGGCAATGTCCGGGCACGCAATGTCCGGGCACGCAATGTGCGGGCACGCAATGTCCGGGCACGCAATGTGCGGGCACGCAATGTCCGGGCACGCAATGTGCGGAGCCGTCTGTCGTTCGCTCTTTGTTCGCATCATAAGGGCGTTTCGTTGGTTCAATTGCGACTTTGCCGCACAGACTCACGCCTTGTTCACCTTTTCATGGCGCGATGCCGGCCGAACGGCCCCGCTGGTCAAAGACATAACGTGGATTCCTCCCTGCCCCCCTCCGAGATGCCTGCTCGTGGTCGACGATGAGCGCATCCCCGCAGATAATCATCATGCATGCGGCGGCGCCGCTTGGTTACGTTGTCGACGCCGCCGCCAACCTGCGAGACCCGGCGGCCTCCATCGCGGCTTGCTGTTGCGATGCCCCCGTGGTGGCGTCTTGAAGCCGCGGGACTGGATCTCCGCCTCGGTCGTCGGCCATGCTTTGTTGCTGCTATGCACGTTGGGCGTGATCTGGGGTGCCATCGGGCTCAATCTGCGCGGCGAGTACCTGCTTACCGTTCAGAATGCGAACGAGCGAACCGCCAATCTGGCGCAGACGTTCGAGGAAACCATCAGCCGCTCGGCCGATGTGATGGACAACGCGGTGCGGTTTTCTCGGGAAAGCTACCTTCGCGACCGGGATCATTTCGATATCGGTAGGTGGATGCGCGATCAGGCGGTGCTGATGACGCTCGCGGCGCAACTGGCTATCACCGACGCCAGCGGGACCGTCGTGACGACCTCCGTCACCGGAGCGGCGCCGGCCAACCTCGCGGACAGGGAACATTTCCGGGTCCACGCCACCGCCAACGCCCCGGACCGGTTGTTCATCAGCAAGCCGATGATGGGCCGGTTGACGCACCGGTGGACGGTCCAGTTCAGCCGCCGCATATCCAACCCGGACGGCAGCTTCGCGGGCGTCGCAATCGCGTCATTCGACCCGCTTGTTCTCAACAGTTTTCAGCGCGCGTCGCAGATCGCCGGTGGCTTCACGATGTTGATCGGGTTCGATGGCGTCATTCGCGCCGCGGAGCCCGATACGGCAAGGATCGGTGAAGTTTTTCGGCAAACGGACATCATCGAAGAATTCAAGGGATCCGGCGTCGTCACACTACCGGATCACAACGTGACAGTGCTGAATGATTCCGCGATCATCGATTACCGCAAGGTTCCAGGCTACGATCTGTTCGTGGCCGCCGGCTTCCCTCGTCACGTGGTGTTCGCCGCCTATGACACCGGGCGCCGGAACACCTTGTTCGTGGGAGCGGCCCTGTCGCTGATCGTTGTGTTCATCGGCGCAATCACGATGCATCACCGTCGCCGGCTGTCGCAATTTCACCGGGCCCTGACCCTCACGATGGATAATGTCAGCCAGGGCATCCTGATGATCGACACGCGGCAGCGCATGCCCGTGGCCAACCAGCGCGTCGCGGAATTGCTGGATTTACCCCCGGCGCTCGTCACCCCGGGTGCAGATTTCAACGCGATCGTCGAATGGCAGGAGGCGCATGAGGAGTTCCGCGAAGACCTGAACAGCGACAATCGCCGCATCTACATGATGCGTGCTCGCGGCGCCGAGCCGCAACTGGTGGTCTACGAACGCACCCGTCCCAATGGAACGGTACTGGAGATCCGGACGACCCTTCTGCCGGACGGAGGCGCGGTGCGGACCTTTACTGACATCACCGAGCGGAAACGGAGCGAACGTGAACTCGCGACGGCACGTGACGCGGCGGAAGCCGGTTCCCGCGCGCGTACTGAGTTCCTCGCGATCATGAGCCACGAGATCAGGACGCCGATGAATGGCATCGTCGGGGCGTGCGGTCTGCTGTACGATATGCCGCTGGGCACGGAGCAGCGCGAATATGTGAGTACCATTCGCGATTGCAGCGATCATCTCATGTTGCTGATCCAGGATATCCTCGATCTCTCCCGGCTGGACGCGGGTCGCGTGGACCTGGAAGAAATCGCGTTCGATCCGAGCGGACTGATCCGGAGTACGATCGAAATGCTCAGCTTGCAGGCGCAGGCCAAGGGCCTTTATCTGACGTGCCAAACCGAGGCGGATGTTCCGGGCGAGGTCCTCGGCGACCCCGCACGCCTGCGTCAGATCCTGTTGAACCTGATTGGCAACGGCCTCAAGTTCACGGATACCGGCGGTGTTACGGTCAGCTCCCGATTGGTCGCGGCTGGCGAGCAGAGTGCCACGTTCGATGTTGCGGTGACTGACAGCGGCATCGGGATAGATTCGAATGTCAAACAAAAGCTGTTCTCCGCATTCATCCAGGCGGATAGCTCGATCTCCCGCCGTTTTGGTGGCACCGGCCTTGGGCTGGCCATCAGCAAGCATCTGGTCACCCTGATGGGCGGCACGATCGATGTCGACAGTACGCCAGGCCACGGGAGCACGTTCCGGTTCAACGTTCAGTTGGGCCGCGCGCCCTTGGTTCCAGTGGCCGAAGCCGCCGATAACTCTGCGCCATGCGCGCGCCGCAAGCTGAAGATTCTTCTCGCCGAGGATAACCCGACGAACCGTTACGTTGCCACGCGCATGCTGACCCGCATGGGACATGCGGTCGACGCCGTAGAGAACGGTGCAGAAGCGGTCCGTGCGGTGGCGGCGGCCGATTACGACGCCGTCATCATGGACCTGATGATGCCCGAGATGGACGGAATCGCGGCGACCCGGATGATCCGCGCCGGCATGCCGCCGCGCTGCCATACCGCGATCATCGGGCTGACCGCCAACGCCTTCGCCTCCGATCGCACCGCGTGCGAGGCAGCGGGCATGAACGGTTTCGTGACGAAGCCGATCACGATGGAGCGGTTATGCGCGGTTGTGGAACAAACCCTGTCGCAAGGCCCACCGCCGTTTGAGCAGCCCAGTACGTCGAACGTCTTATTGCAGGTCACTTCCTCGCAATGATGGAAGCAACGCTACGGGAATCAGATGGCCGGAGTGATACCAGGCACCGAAAGGAACGACTCTCCGGAGACGCCTACCGTTCCAATACCGTCATGGCCCGCCCCTGGGTCCGGCCGTGACGGCAGGAGAACGGTCGGCGCCCGGGTTCGGCAGCACGTTCGGCGGCTGGTATGATACTAACCGGTGGAAATGATGCCTCGTCGCGCGCGGTGCGATGGACGACAAGCGCCAGTCACTGATGTTCCTCGCAGCGCTGCGTGCCTGGCACACCGTCGGCGGCGGCATTTATCTTGCTGCCTGGCTTGGTTCGAGCAACTGGCGTCCGCCTTGAGGATAGAAATGGACGCGACCGCCGTGATGCATCCGGCCGGCAGATACGTAGCTTCCCTCAACGGTTTGCGGCACCCGCCGCGGGTGAACTCCGCGGTGGTTCTCGCTTTTTTGCCACCGCCCTCACCCCCGCCGCACCTGAAACGCGCATAGCGCCGCCAGCATGATCGCGCCGCCAATGAACTGCACCGGCGTCAGCACCTCGCCCAGCACGACGATGCTCAGGAGAGTCGAAACGACCGGTTCCAAATTCATGATCAGCGCGGTGCGGAACGCCCCGATCCGCACGGTCGATGCGAACAGCGCCAGCATCGAGGCAGTGCTGCACACGCACACCCCGAAGAACCCCACCCAGCCGACCGCACCATGCGGAAACGCCGGCGCCCCCAGCACGACCGACACCACCAGCAGCGCCGCGGTGGACGACAGCATAGAATACCACGTGGTCAGCCGCGAATCGGCGTCGGACAGCGCCGCGCGGGTGACCAGCAGAATGGCCACCCGACACAGCGCCGCGCCAATCGCGAACCCAACGCCCAGCCACGCCAGGTGCGCGGTGTCCGCGCCGAGCATCAGCGCCAGACCCAGCAGAGCGACCACCGCCGCCGCGGCACTCGCCAGACGCAGCCGCTCCAGACCGATCGCCGCGCCAACGATGCCGGTCAGCAGCGGGTAGACGAAATAGCTCAGGATTGCGATCGGCACCGCAACCATGCGGATCGCCACGAACAACAGATAGAGATTGGCCGCGAACAGCAGCCCGACGCCGAGCGCGATCAGCCGCGCCCGCCGCGTGTGTGCCTGAGGCGGTGGCGCGGCGCGCAGCCATGCCAGCACGAACAGCGTCCCCAGCACCCCGCGGTAGGTCGCCAGCGTCAGCGCATCCATCCCTGCCAGCAGCGCGAGCTTGGTGAAGATGTCGGAAAATCCGAACGACACCGCGGCCAGCACGCCGGGGCCGAGCGCGCGCAACCCCTGCTCCGGCAAGGCGAGGCTGCTCACGCGGCTCGTCGCGCGGTACGCGCGCCCAAACTTCATCGGACTTGGGGCCTCATTGAACCTGGGGCGCGCTCAGGAACGCCTCCACCACCGCCAGGAACCCCGCCGGATTGTCGGCATGCAGCCAGTGCCCGGCGCGTTTCACGGTCACGAAGCGGGCGGCGGGGAACAGCATGCGGATCACCGGGCGGTCCTCCCGGCTTATGTAGCCGGAGGTCTCGCCGGCGACGAACAGCGTGCGGCCCGCGTAGGTCGCCCCCTCGTAGGTCGCCCCCTCGTAGGTCGCCCCCTCGTGGGTCGCCCCTTCGTGGGTCGCCCCTTCGTGGGTCGCCCGCGCGCTGGTAGCATCGGCGGGTCCGTCCCAGCCCTCGATGTCGGCCATTGCCGCTTCGATCTCATCCAGGCCGATGCGCCAGCCGGGCGGCGTGCCAAGGCGCAGGTTCTGCAGCAGGAAAGCGCGCACCGACGCCTCGGGCACCGACGCGAGCAACGCGGCGTCGGCTGCCGCCCGCGTCAGCCCGTCGTGCAACGGAACGCGCAGCATCGCGTCGACGATCGGCTGGTTGTGCGGCCGGTAGACCACCGGGGCGATGTCGGCGACCAGCAGCCGCTCCACCGCATCGGGGCGCAGCAGCGCCGCGCGCATCGCCACCTTGCCGCCCATCGAGTGCCCGATCAGCGCCGCCGGCAGCGCACCCAGCGCGGCGAGCGTCTCCAGCACGTCCTCGGCCATCGTGGCATAGCGCATGTCCGGCGCGTGCGGGCTGGCGCCGTGGTTGCGCAGGTCCAGCGCGAGCACCCGCCAGCGCTGCGCCAGCGCCCGCTGGATCTGGCCAAAATTCCGCGCCTGGCCGAACAGCCCGTGCAGCAGCACCAGCGGCGGCGCCACTGGCATCCCGTTGGGACTACCGCTGGTCCTCACACTGGGAGTCCCGTTGGGGATCCCGCCGGGTGTCCCGCTGGGATTCAACGTTGGGCCGGCCTCGATCGCATGCAGGATCATGGTGATCGCGATCTACGCGTCGCCTGGCACGATCGTCCGGTCACCGAGCTGCGCGCCCCGTGGACGCGGTATGCGCCGCTCGCGAATGATTTCGTCGCGCGGGCGATCGATCCGGAGAATGCTTCGATACGATAACGGACCACCACGAAATATCGGTGCCAAATGGCGCACGGTCCATCTCTCCGTCCCGCCGCCCCCGCATCACCCGTCACGCGACACGCATCAGGCAGGCCAGCATTGATGGCCACCATCGACCCGCAGCACCTGCCCGGTGATGAAATCTCCGGTCGGCCCCGCGAACACCGCCACTGCGCGCGCGACCTCGTCGACCAGGGCAATGCGCTCCAGCGTGCCGCCCTCAGCCAGCCGGGCCGGATCGACGGCGCGCGTGTTCAGGAAGCGACCGGTTCGTGTGTCGCCGGGCGCGATGCTGTTGGCCGTCACGTTGAACGGCCGCAGTTGCGCGGCGAGGCAGCGGGTGTAGTGGATCGCCCCCGCCTTGGCGGTGGCGTAGATCGCCCCGTTCGCCCGCCCGCCATAGGCGGCGATGGAACTGACGGTGATGATGCGCCCGGCGCGCCGCTGCATCATGCCGCGTGCGACGCTTTGGCAGACCAGGATGGTGCTCAGCAGGTTGCGGTCCAGCACCGCGCGGACATCCACCTCCTTTACCATGATCGCATCGTTCGGGTCGGGCTTGCCGCCCGCAGCCGCAATGTCGCCGCCGGCGTTGTGCACCAGGATGTCGATCGGGCCGAGCTTCGTTGCGACGGTGTCCACCACGCGTTCCACGTCGGCCGATCGCGTCAGGTCGCCGAGCACCGACAGCGTCACGACGCCGTAACGTTCGCCGACCTCGCGCGCGGTGTCGGTCAGTGTGGTGCCCTCGCCGTATTCGGCGGGCCCGTGCTCGCGCATGCCGTGCAGGCCGACCTGGCAGCCGAGGCCGGCCAGGGTTTCCGCGAAGGCACGGCCGAGGCCGCGCCCGGCCCCGGTCACCAGGGCAATTTTTCCGCGCAAGGCGGAATGTTCCGATGGCGCCGTCATGTCTTGTCCCCCTCTACCCCTTGATCCGCGCCATCGCCTGGCTGAACCCGCTGCGCAGCACCTCGGCGTCGCTTGAATACGCCAGCAGCAGCGCGCCGGCCTGCTTCCATTGCTGCACCTGCTCGAAGCTGGCGGCCAGCATCGCGCAGGTTTTGCCGTGCTTCTTCGCCGCCGCGAGGATCAGGTCGCGCTTCTCGTCCAGCACGCGCGCCTGATCCGGCGAGCCGAACACGCCCAGATCCTGCGCGAGATCCGCCGGCCCGAGCGTCAGCGCGTCGATACCGTCCATCGCGGCGATCGCATCCAGATCCGCAAAGGCTGCCTCGGTTTCCAGCATGACGGTGACGAACACCTGCCGGTTGGCGAATTCGCGTCGTTCCATTGCCGTGCCGGTCGAGTCGAAGTCGGTCGCCACGCCCGGCCCGCCATTGCCGCGCAGGCCTCTGGGCGCGTAGCGCGAGGCAGCAACGATCTCGGCGGCGTGCACGGCTGACTCCACCTGCGGGCAGTGCAGGTTCCACACGCCGACATCGAGCAGCCGGGTGATCCACTCGCGATTCGCCTTCGGCGGCCGCACCGCGATCGGGAAGTTCAGCGCACGCGCCAGCACCGCCATGTCGGCGATCGTTTCCATCGACAGCGAGGTGTGCTCCATGTCGACGCGCGCGAAATCCAGCCCGGCGGCTTTCAGCAGCGCCAGGATGGAGGGCGTGCGCACCATGGTGATCCAGGTGCCGATCTGCACCTCGCCGCGCTCGACGCCGGCGCGCATCGGATTGGGTTGCATTGGTTGTTTCCTTCCGATTCTGCCTCATGGCGGCATGGCCGCGTTCTTGCCATCGTATCCTGGCTTGACCCGGCCATCCACGCACGGACAGTGCCGCGACGGGTGGCCGGGTCAAGCCCGGCTATGACAATGGGGAAGACTGGACCGCAACCACCGACAACATCAGGCAACCGGCGGCTCGCCGACTCCCATCGGTGCGCCGCCGATTTCATGCACCACCCCGAGGCGCATTTGGCCAAGCGCATGACGCAGACTCGGAACCAGCGGCGCCAGGTCGGCCAGGCGATTGGTTCGTGCCCGCAGCAAAGCCACCGCGAACGGGCGATCATGCAGTCACTGCTGATGGCCGATGCCGCGGTCGATGGTGACGAGGACATCATAGTGGCCAGCCGTGGCGTCGAGCAGATCCCGGTCGGTCAGGCCTGCCCAACCGATATCCACGGCGGCTGTCACGTTGACCCCGTCAAGTAAGGTAGCGAGCCGCCGAGGAATGCAGTTGTCCAGCAACACACGCATCGCTTGACTGCGATCGCTATTCGGCGGCTTGCGATGCCGCCTCAACTGCGCTCCGACGCGCCATCTCAAGAACCGCGACCGCATGGTCCCGCGTGACGTTTGGAAAATCGGCCAGGAACTCGGTAATCGGGTCGCCGGCCTCCAGATAGTCGAACAGAGTCTTGACTGGAACGCGGGTGCCATTGAACACTGGCGCGCCGCTCAGCGTGTCGGGCGAAACGGAAATGAGTGGCTCGGGCAGTGGCATCGTCTGGCTCCGCGGCAATCCCTGAACGGGGCTGCGCGAGCCCAATGTGGCACAGTCGGCGGCTAGCGGGCAAAGCAACTTCCTGCGCCCACGTCGTGGCGGCGAATCGTGCCCTGGCGGAGGCAGGGGGCCGGTATCCGCGACTTCACTTGCTGCACGAAGGCGAGTCGTGGATGGCCCGCCTGCGCTGGGCCATGACGGGTGCGGCATCGCCGGAGATCCGATCGTTCGGACACCCGGCACCACCGCCCGTCTACTGGCGATACTTCTCGATGATCGCCTCATCCGGTTCCACCCCAAGCCCCGGCTCGGACGGCAGGTAGGCGTAGCCGTCCCGGATCGTCACCGGCTGCTTCGCCAGGCTGCGCGAAATCTCACTCGGCTCGACGCAGTATTCCATCACCAGGGCGTTTTCGATCGCGCACAGGAAATGCAACGACGCCGCCGTGTTGATGTCGGTGGTGAAATTATGGTTGCACACCTTGCGCCCGCGCGACGCGGCATAGGCGGCAACGCGCATCGCCTGGGTGAACCCGCACCGCGTCAGATCCACCTGCACGATATCCACCCCGCCCTCGTCGATCAGCCGCTCGAACCCCACCACCGCGCATTCCTCCTCCCCCGCCGCGATATGCTGCGTGCAGGCGGCGGAGACCTTCGCATAGCCGGAGTAATCGTCGGGGTGCAGCGGCTCCTCGATCCAGAACAGCCGGTATGGCTCGAACAACTTCGCCCGCCGGATCGTCGTCTTGGCATCCCATACCAGCCCGACATCCAGCATGAAATCGTTCTGCTCGCCGATCGCCCGCCGCACCGCCTCGACAGTGCGAACATCGGTTGCCTCGTCGCGGCCGAACGGCTCCCAGCCGAATTTCACGCCGGTATGCCCGGTGTCGATGGCGCGCTTCGCCCGCTCCACCGTCGCCTCGATGGTAAACTGGAACATGTTCGACGAATAGACCCGCATCCGCTCGCGCAGCGCCCCGCCCAGCAGTTCCACGATCGGCTTGCCCAGCGCCTTGCCCTTGATGTCCCACAACGCCAGGTCCACGCCCGCCATCGCCTGGATCGCGGCGCCACCGCGGCCGTAATACAATGTCGCCTGGTACATCCGGTTCCACAGCCGCGTGGTTTGCGTCGGGTCCTCGCCGATCAGCACCGCGCGCAGGCCGCTGGCGAGCGTGTGCGAATACGGCGCGTCGATCACCGCCTTGGCCACCAGCGGGCTGCCGTCTACCTCGCCCCAGCCGACGATCCCCGCATCCGTCGTCACCTTGACCAGCAGCGCATCCTGCGAGCTGTCGGTGCGCTGCTGGATCGCCGGCAGCGACAGATAGATCGCCTCGACATCCGTGATTTTCATGACATCCCTCTCCCTTTCGCCGCGCGCCGGCAAGTAACGATATGCCGCCGCCACCGCCCCGGCCAGCCCCGGGCAATGCGACTGGGCAACGCGACTGTTGCGCTCTTGCGTCGATATGCTACGGTTCTCCGCACACGCCCTGCGCATGAGTTAGGCCGACCTGTACCACCCGCGACGCTCCCCGTGGATCGCCGCCTGCCCGATCATTCGGTACGGTCTAACCTGCGCACCACGATATGCTCGGCGGACGGTGCGCCTGGCGAAGTGGAGTGGCGAACGGGGAGCGGCAGGCCGGGAGCATGGCGCCGATCGCGAAGCGGTTTCGCGATCCTTGCAACGGAGGATACGTCTTGAACCGATCACATCGCCTCGCTGTTGCCCTCGGCCTCGCCTGCGGCCTGGTGCTGCCCGCTGTCGCCCAGGAACCGACCTTCTTCGACGAAGCCAAGCCGATGTTCGAGAGCTGCGGCGACGGCTCGCTGGCGAAGGCGCAAAAGGACGGCATCATCCTGGGATTCTCGCAGGCGCCGCCGGAAGCGTTTCTCGACGAGAAGACCAAGCAGCCCAGCGGCGTCGATTGGGAGATCAACAAGGCCGTGCTGGATTGGCTGGGGGTGAAGACCATCAAGATCGAGTGGATGCCGTGGGAATCGCAGATCCCCGCGCTGCTGTCCAAGCGCACCGATGTCGTCGCCGGCAACATCCACCACACCCCAGCGCGCGACAAGGTGATCAGTTTCTCGGGGCCGGCTTGGTGGTATGGCCCGGTCATCGTCGCCGCCAAGGGCAACCCGCTCGGCATCAAATCCTATGACGACCTGAAGGGCAAGCGGGTCGGCTCGATCTCCGGTTCCGCCGCCGATGACTATCTGCGCCACATCGGCGTCACCACCACGCCGTTCAAGGTTTCGGTCGACGAACTGCAAAGCCTCAACCAGGGCCGCCTGGACGTGGTTCTGGAGGACGACCTGGTGTATTTCGATTTCGCCAAGAGCGTCCCCGGCAACAATCTCGATCCGCTCTGGACCATTGCGGTGCCGGACTCGATCATCAACGGCGGCGGCTACGGCATGGCGCGCTACGCCATGCGCAAGGAAGACTGCTCGCTGCGCGCCGGCTACACCCAGGGCCTGGCCGAGGAGCGCGCCAACGGTCGCGTCAGCTCCATTCTGAAGAAGTACGGGCTGAGCGACCGCAACCTGGTCTTCTTCAAGCTCAATCCGTGATCCCGTGCCGGCCCGGGCGCCTCACAATTGGGGCCCGGGCCGGATTTGATCCCCGTGCGGATCAAGCTGACGCGCGGGATCAAGCTGACGTGCCGGATTGAAATGACGTGCCGGATTAAGATGACGTGATCGAACTGTTCAACGCCGAGGTCGCGGTCGAGAATTTCGGCCCGCTGCTCGCTGGTCTCGTGCTGACTGTCGAGCTCACGCTCGTGGTCATGATCCTCAGCCTCGGCTTTGCCCTGCTGGTCGCACTCGCCGGCATGTCGCGGTATGCGCCGTTGCGCTGGGTGATCAAGGCCTATATCGAGATCATGCGGGGCACGCCGCTGCTGCTGCAGCTTATCTACATCTATTATGTGTTGCCGGAATTCGGCATAAGGCTGCCCTCCTTCGCCGCCGGCTGCCTCGCCCTCACGCTGAACTATTCAGCCTATATCTCGGAAGTCTACCGCGGCGGCATCCAGGCCATCACCGCCGGCCAGCACGACGCCGCCGCCGCACTCGGCATGACCCGTGGTTTGGCGATGCGCCGGATCGTCCTGCCGCAGGCCATCCGCATCATCATTCCGACGCTCGGCAACTACTTCATCGGCCTGTTCAAGGACACCGCGCTCTGCTCCGTCGTCAGCATCCAGGAGGTGCTGTTCACCGCGCAGATCATCGCCGCCAACAACTTCCAGTACTTTACCCTTTATACCGTGACCGGCGTGCTGTACTTCGCGGTCAGCTTCCCCGCCGCCCGACTGGTCGGCTATCTCGAACGCGTCACCCGCGGCGGCTACCGGCGCAGGCACCCATGACCGATCCGCACCCCCCGCCAATGATCGAGATCGAAGGCCTGCACAAGTATTTCGGCGAGCTGCATGTGCTGCAGGGCATCGACCTCTCGGTCGCCGCCGGCGAGGTCGTCTGCATCATCGGCCCCTCCGGCAGCGGCAAATCCACGTTGCTACGCTGCATCAATCACCTCGAGGTCGCCCAGCAGGGCCGCATCCGCATCGACGGCGAAGTCGCCTACCGCGACGAGGTCGGCGGCGTCTTCCGCGCGCACAGCAACCGTTCGGTCGCCGCGGTACGCGCGCAGGTCGGCATGGTGTTCCAGCACTTCAACCTGTTCCCCCACCTCACCATCATCGGCAACCTCATCGAGGCCCCGGTTCACGTCCTTCGCCGACCAAAGGCCGAGGCGAGGCGGCGCGGCATGGAGCTGCTGACGCAGGTCGGACTGGCCGAGAAGGCGGACAACTATCCCGAGGAACTCTCGGGCGGTCAGCAGCAGCGTGCCGCCATCGCCCGCGCGCTGGCGATGGACCCGAAAGCCATGATGTTCGACGAAGCCACCAGCGCGCTCGACCCCGAACTGATTGCCGAGGTTCTCGCCGTCATGCGCGACCTTGCCGGTCGTGGCATGACCATGCTGGTCGTCACCCATGAAATGAATTTCGCCCAACAGGTCGCCTCGCGCGTGATTTTCATGGACCACGGCCGCATCGTCGAACAGGGCAAACCCGCCGACATCTTCGCCGCCCCACGCGAGCCGCGCACGCAGGAGTTTTTGCGGACGGTGGTAGAGCGGTAGAGCATTTTCGGCCTGACTGGAATTGCCCACCCCACCTGTCATTGCGAGGAGCGTAGCGACGAAGCAATCCCCTGCGTTGGGGCGGGAGATTGCTTCGTCGCTACGCTCCTCGCAATGACAGGTGGTGTTTCCGG
>PLXO01000261.1 GCA_003151425.1 Acetobacteraceae bacterium | reverse complement strand
CGGCTGCGCGTTCACCGTGCTCAATACGCTCGGAGCCGGATTCCTGGAAAAGGTCTATGAGAATGCGTTGGCGCTTGAACTGCGTGAAGCTGGCCTATCGGTTGTGCAGCAAAGTGGTGCCAAAGTGCACTATAAAGACGTCTTGGTCGGCGAGTACCTCGTGGACCTGCTTGTCGAGGACGTGCTTCTGGTTGAGCTGAAGGCCGTCAAGGCACTGGACGACGTGCATCGGATGCAATGCACCAATTATCTCAAAGCGACCGGCCTGCGGCTCTGCCTGCTGCTTAATTTCGGCAAGTCGCGCCTGGAGATCAAACGCGTGGTCCATGGCCGGTGAACCGCTCCGAACCATCTGCGTGTTCTGCGTGCATCGTCTTCCTGCATCTGCGCTAAAATTCTTTCTTGGCCGGTAGCGCCACAAGGCTAGCAATGCGAGCCGAGGCCGTACGCGATCGCAGCCTCCCCGAACCACGGCCGGCATGTGTTCAACCGGTCTGGCTGTTTCCCGGGGCCCGCGCGGCAGTTCGCGTTGCTCGGCATCCATGGGCAGTCGATCTATGTCGATCCGGCGGCGCGGCTGGTGATGGTGCAGACCGCGGTGCGGGTGCCGGCGACCGGCGGGCGGGCGGAGGCGATCGCGCTGTGGAACGCGCTGGTGGCGCGGTATGGGGGGTGATGGCTGGCGGGTTGGGGGTTGACCCACCGGCGGTGCGCGCACGGTGTGCCGACCCGGGAGGCGACGTGACGGGGTGGGCATCGCGGAGGAGTCGATCATTGGGGTGCTTGGTGTGGGGCACCGTTATGGTGGGCCAGTCCGAATTTCGCGTTCCGGCCCGAAGCAGCGGTAGCCGGGGCGCCCGGCCCGAACCGCCGGATTCGATCCTTCTGAAACCTTCCCAGGGGATTGCCGGAAGTCCGGTATTGGCCGGGACCGGAATGGCCGCTTTGAAGTGTGTAACGTCGACAACCAGACGTTCGTTCTTGCAGATTGTCGACGGCAGGTAGCGACCACGATCGGGTGGCACTCGCACCCCCCCGGTGCGGATAGCTCAGGGCGGCGGCGCAATCATCACACCGCCGCGCGTCCGCCATCCACGAATAGATTGACCCCATTGATGTAACGGCCAGCGTCGGAGCACAGCAGCATCGCAGCGCCCATCAAATCGTCCGGCCGGCCAAGGCGCCCGGCGGGGATGCGTTGTGCCAGGGTCTCACCCTCGACGGCCATTTGGTCTCGGTTGCGCGCCGTCAGGATCGCGCCGGGGGCGAGGTTGTTCACCGTCACGCCCTGGCCGCCGAACTGGCGTGCCAGGCTCAGGGCCCAATTGAGTTGCGCGGCCTTGGTCCCGGCATAGACAAACATCGCAGGGTGTGGCCGCTCTTGCTGCACGCTACCGATGGTCACGACCCGGCCCCAACCGCGTTCGGCCATCGGGGGCACCAGGGTTTGCAGCAATTCCATCGTGGTGCGCAGGTTGACGGCGATCTGGCGGTCGAAGTGCTCGCGGGTAATGGCACGGAAGTCCTCCGGCAACTCGATCGAGGCGTTCAGCACCAGGATGTCGATCGGCGCCCATGCGGTGACGGCGGCGGCCAGGTGGTGGCCGGCGTCGTCACGGACAAAATCCTGGCCGAACGCGGTGGCCTCCCCGCCCATGGCCTGGATGTCCTGGACGACGGCGGCGGCATCGCTGCGTTCCTCGGTCGTGCCGGCGTGATGAATGGCCAGGCGCGCCCCCGCGCCGGCAAGACCCAGGGCGATCGCGCGACCGATTTCGCGGCGGGCGCCGGTCACCAGGGCGGTGCGGCCAGTCAGGCGGAACGGGGCGAAGGGATCGAACATGCCGGGACTCCATGGACGCGGTTTGGCAGTCTACATCTCGCGGTCAGACGGCGATCGCCGGCCAATCAGACCGGCGGCAGCCGTTGCAATATGCTTCAGAGGACGGTTACGCTGCCTTTCAGACGGCCAGATGCGCTGGCCATCGGGGGAATGTCGGTTCAAGGTGTATTCGGCTGAACACTAAGAAACTAGGGAGACTTGGTATGTTGAATAGACGGGCTTTGATGGCGTCAGGGATGGTGTTGCCGTTGACCTCGGCAATTCCGGCGGCGTGGGCGGCCACGCCGAAGGACACCGTGGTGTTCGCGAGCCAGATCGACGACCTGATCACCTTCGATCCGGGCGAATGCTACGAGATCTCGGCGCAGATCATCGTCTCCGACATCTATGACCGCCTCGTGCGCTACGAAGCCGAGGACATGACCAAGCTGGTCGGCGGCGTTGCTCTGAGCTGGGAGGTCTCGCCCGATGCCAAGACCTACACGTTCAAGTTGCGGCCGAACCAGAAGTTCGAGAGCGGCGCGACGGTGACGGCGGACGACATGGTCTTCTCGCTGCAACGGGTCGTCATCCTCGACAAGACCCCGGCCTTCCTGTTCACCCAGCTCGGCTGGAACAAGGACAACGTCAAGTCCCTCATCACCGCGCCCGACGCGTCGACCCTGAAGTTCACCATCACCGAGAATTTCGCCCCGTCGCTGGTGCTGAACCTGATGGCCACCGTGGCCGCCTCGGTCGTCGAGAAGAAGGTGGCCATGGCCAACGAGGTCAACGGCGATCTCGGCAACACCTGGCTGAAGACGCATTCCGCGACCTCGGGCCCTTACAGGCTGATCTCGTGGAAGGCCAGCGAGTTGGTTTCGCTCGAGGCCAACCCAGGCTACCATCTCGGCGCGCCGCACATGAAGCGCGTGATCGTCCGCCACGTTCCCGAGCCCGGCACCCAGCGCCTGATGCTGGAGAAGGGCGACATCGACATCGCGCTGAGCCTGCTGCCGGATCAGCTCGTGCCGCTGGCGAAGGACAAGGACATCAAGATCGAGTCGTTCCCCTATTCCGGCACCTGGTACATGCCGATGAATCTGTCCGACGAGCGGCTGAAGAACCCCAAGGTCCGGCTGGCGATGAAATATCTCGTCGACTACCAGGGCATGGTGAACACGTTCCTGAAGGGGCGGTTCCTGGTGCAGCAGGCCTTCCTGCCAATCGGCATCTTCGGTGCCATCCCCTACAATCCGTACAAGCTCGATGTCGCCAAGGCGAAGGCCCTGCTGGCCGAGGCCGGCTATCCCAACGGCTTCGAGCTCCGGCTCGACGTGGCGAGCATCTCGCCGCAGATCGATATGGCCCAGTCAGTGCAGCAGACCATGGGGCTGGCCGGCATCAAGGTGAACATCGTCTCGGCCGACGCCAAGCAGGTAATCGGCATCTACCGCGGCCGCAAGCACCAGATGGTGCTGATCAGTTGGACACCGGACTATCTCGACCCGCACAGCAACGCCGACACCTTCGCGCATAACGACGATGACTCCGACGGCGCCAAATCGCACCCGCTGGCGTGGCGCAACCACTGGTTCATCCCCGACATCACCGCCAAGATGAAGGCGGCGGCGCAGGAGGTGGACACCGCCAAGCGCAAGGCCGAGTACGAGGTGCTGCAGAAGCAGGTGACCGACGACGGGCCGTTCATCATCATGTTCCAGCCGGCCAACCAGGTTGCCTCGCGGGTGAACGTGCATGGCTACAAGCCCGGCATCATCGAAGACCTCTACTTCTACCGGACGATCACGAAGACATGATCCGTCGCCCGTGAGCACCACAGCTGCGGAAGTATCTGCGCCTAACGAATGGGTCCGGCGCATCGCCGGGCCCATTCGCGGCGTCATCAATGTGCTTTTCTCGGTGGCGCTGACTTTCCTGGGGCTGACCTGCGTCACCTTCTTCATCGGCCGCATCATCCCGATCGACCCCGTGCTCGCCATCGTGGGCGACAAGGCCTCGCGCGCGACTTATGACCGGGTTGCCAACGAGATCGGCGTCAACCTGCCGCTCCCGGTGCAGTACTGGCGCTATCTGAACAAAGTACTGCATGCCGATTTCGGCGTGTCGCTGATCACCGCGCACCCGGTGCTAGAGGACATGACCCGCGTGTTTCCCGCCACCATGGAGCTGGCCCTGCTGGCGCTGTTCGTGGGCACCGTGTTCGGCATCCCGCTCGGCGTGGTCGCCGCCACCCATCGCGGTCGCTGGCAGGACCAGATAATCCGCTTCGGCTCGCTGCTCGGCTATTCGATGCCGGTGTTCTGGCTCGGGCTGGTCGGGCTGCTGCTGTTTTACGCCAAGCTCGGCTGGGTCGAGGGTCCGGGGCGCCTCGACGTGACCTACGACGACATCGTGCCGACCGTCACCGGCCTGATCACCGTCGACAGCCTGATCGCCGGCGAGACCGATGTATTCTGGAACGCGCTCAGCCACCTCGTGCTGCCGGCTTCGATCCTCGGCTATCTCTCGCTGGCCTATGTGGCGCGCATGACGCGCAGCTTCATGCTCGGTCAGCTCAGGCAGGAATACGTGCTGGCAACGCTGGCCAAGGGATTGTCGCCATTCCGCGTGGTGTGGGTTCACGCGCTCGGCAATGTCTGGGTGCAACTGGTGACCGTCATCGCGCTGACGTTCGGCAGCCTGCTGGAGGGCGCGGTGTTGACCGAGACGGTGTTCGCCTGGCCCGGACTTGGACTCTACATGAAGAATTCGCTGTTCAACGCCGATCTCAACGCGGTGCTCGGCGGCACCATGGTGATCGGCGTCGTCTACATTTTCCTCAACATGCTCTCCGACGTCATCTACCCGCTGGTCGATCCGCGCGCGCGGAGCCGCAGATGAGCGCGGCTGGGGTGCGCATCGGCGCGCCGACCGGCTGGCGTGGCTGGCTGCTTGACTCCGCGCCGGCCAGCCGTCGCCAGGCCCGGCTCGGCCGCTGGTATCGTGCCTGGCTCGGCCTCTACCGCAACGGGCTCGCGATGACCGGGCTGGTCATCGTGCTGGCGCTGGTGCTGGTTGCGATCTTCGCCCCGCTGTTCGCCGATCACACCGCCGCCTTCAACCAGACGCTCGAGGACCGGCTGCAGGAGATGTCCTGGGCGCATCCTTTCGGCACCGACGAGCTGGGCCGCGACATCTATGCCCGTGTCATCTTCGGCAGCCGCATCACGTTGACCATCGTTGCCCTGGTGAGTGTCATCGTGGTGCCGGTCGGCCTCGGGATCGGCCTGCCGGCCGGGTATTTCGGCGGCTGGATCGACGCCGTGCTGATGCGCATCACCGACATCTTCCTCGCCTTCCCGCGCCTGGTGCTCGCGCTCGCCTTCGCCGCCGCGCTCGGGCCGGGCATCGAGAACGCGGTGATCGCAATTTCGCTTACCGCCTGGCCGCCCTATGCCAGACTTGCCCGCGCAGAGACGCTGACGCGGCGGAACGCGGAGTTCATCGAGGCGGCCGAACTGCAAGGCGCCTCGCACCTGCGCATCCTGTTCACGCAAATCATGCCGCTAAGTCTCCCCTCGGTCATCATCCGCCTCACGCTCGATATGGCCGGCATCATCCTCACCGCCGCCGGCCTGGGTTTCCTCGGCCTCGGCGCCCAGCCGCCTACCCCCGAATGGGGCGCCATGGTTTCCTCCGGCCGGCAGTACCTGCTTGACCAGTGGTGGGTCGCGACCATCCCGGGCCTGGCCATCTTCATTGTCAGCCTCGGCTTCAACCTGCTCGGTGACGGCCTTCGCGATGTCTCGGATTCGCGCACCGGATGAGCGATGACCCGCTGCTGACCATGCGCAATCTGCGCGTCGTCTACCCCGGCGACGACGGCGATTTCCGCGCGGTGCGCAACGTATCCTTCTCCCTCGGCCGCGAGCGCCTCGGCATCGTCGGCGAGTCGGGCTCGGGCAAATCGACCACGGGCCGCGCCATCATGGGCCTGATCCCCTATCCCGGCCGCGTCGAGGCCGATGTGATGCGCCTCGGCGCGACCGATCTGACCGGTCTCGACGAGAAGGGATTTCGCCGCCTGCGCGGCAAGCGCATCGCCATGGTGCTGCAGGATCCGAAATTTTCGCTCGATCCGGTGATGACCGTGGGCAAGCAGATCGCCGAGACCCACCGCTACCATTTTCGCAGCACCAAGCAGGCCGCCCGCGCCGCCGCGCTGGAAATGCTCGAGGCCGTCCACATCCGGGATCCCGAGCGCGTCTACGACCAATACGCCCACCAGGTTTCCGGCGGCATGGGCCAGCGCATCATGATCGCCATGATGCTCATCGCCGGCCCCGACATCCTGATCGCCGATGAACCCACCTCGGCGCTCGACGTGTCGGTCCAGCAACAGGTGCTCGCCATCATGGACGAGATGGTGAAAAGCCGCGGCATGGGGCTGATCCTCATCAGCCACAATCTGCATCTCGTCGCATCGTTCTGCGACCGGGTGCTGGTCATGTACGCCGGCCAGATCGTCGAGGTCTGCGATGCCGGCCGGCTGCACGAAGCGCGACATCCCTATACCAAGGGTCTGCTCGCCGCGCTGCCCGAACTCGGCCACCGCCGCGCCGAGCTGCCGCAGTTGCGGCGCGATCCTGATTGGCTGATCGATCTTCCCGCCGCAGTGGGTGCCGCCGCTTGATCGAACTCGAAGGCGTCTCCGTCACGTACGGCGCCGGCCCCACGTTGGTACGCGCCGCCCGCGAGGTGTCGTTTCGCATTCCAGCCGGCGATGCGCTGGGCTTGGTCGGCGAATCCGGCTCCGGCAAATCCACCGTCCTGCGCGCTGTCGCCGGCCTGATCCCGCACGCCGAAGGACGTGTGGTGATCAACGGCCGCGAATTGTCCAACCGCCGTCCCCGCGAATCCCGAAAAATCATCCAGATGGTCTTCCAGGACCCCTACGGATCGCTGCATCCCAACCACACCGTTGACCAGACGCTCAGCGCACCCATCGCCATACACCGCCTCGGCAACGCCGAGAGTCGCATCATGGCCGCGCTCACCGAGGTCGGGCTTGGCCGCGAGCACCGATACCGCTACCCCCACCAGCTCAGCGGGGGTCAGCGCCAGCGCGTCGCCATCGCACGCGCGCTTATTCTCGAGCCTAAGGTTCTGCTGCTCGACGAGCCCACCTCGGCGCTCGATGTCTCCGTCCAGGCCGAGATTCTCAACCTGCTGACCCGCCTGCGCCGCGATCACGGCCTGACCATGCTGATGGTCAGCCACGACCTTGCCGTCATCGCGCATATCTGCGACCGTATCGGCGTCATGCACAGCGGTCGGATTCTCGAAATGACCACCGCTGCCGCCCTCGCCGAGGGCCGCGTCACCGACCCCTATTCGCAACAACTGCTGCGCGCCAACCAGGGCTTCGACGCCAGCGGTGTTGTCATCGACGTCGCCGCCTGACCTCCGAGGACATTCCCATGGGCACCCGCCTCACTGGCAAAGTCGCCATCGTCACCGGCTCTGGCCAGGGCATCGGCCGTGCCATCGCGATCGCCTTCGCGCGCGAAGGCGCCGTCGTGGTCATTGCCACTCGTACGGCCGCACATGGCGAGGAAACCTTGCGCCTGATCGAGGCCGAAGGCGGCAAGGCGATCTTCCGGCAGGTCGATATCGCCGACCATGACGCCACCCGCGCCATGGTCGACGAGGCCGCCACCGCCTGCGGCCGGCTCGACATCATGGTCCACAACGCCGCCGCCTTCGGCCGCAGCAGCATCGAGGAGATGGACCTGGAGACCCTCGATCGGCTGTTCAACGTCAACGTGAAGGCCTGCTTCACGCTGACCCAGGCGTCGTTGCCGCACATGCGCAGGCAAGGCGGCGGACGCATCATCATCACGTCCTCGGTCACCGGTCCGAAGGTCTCGATGCCCGGTTCGGGCGCCTACGCCACGTCGAAAGCCGCGGTCACCGGTTTCATCCATACCGCGGCGATCGAACTGGCCGCGGACAACATCACCGTGAACGCCATCGAGCCCGGCTACATCGACACGCCGGGTCTGTCAGGGCTCAAGGCCCGTTTCGGCGCCGAACGGATTTCCCACTTCATCCCGGCCAAACGTCTCGGTCGCCCGGAGGAAATCGCCGGCCCGATGGTGTTCCTCGCGAGTGATGAGTCGAGCTACGTCACCGGCGAAACGATTGTCGTCGACGGCGGTGCCCGGCTTCCCGAAAGCCCGCTCTTCGCCGGGTGACGCCGGCGGTGACGCAGGATGGAACTGAAGAACTAGTACACCTCTACACAGAGGTTTTGACCGGGTGGTATGGTGGGCAGGCTTGCCTACAACCTGCTTTCCGCCGGGGCTGGTTCCTACCCCAAGCGGTCCTTCGTGTCCGGTGGCCCGACGGGCCGAGATTGGCTTATTTCAGAAGTTACGCTTTCGGACGGCAAGCCCGAAACGCGGACTTTGCCATAAGTACTTGCCTAAACCGTCGTCGGCGGCGACGAGGCACCGAGCAGGGGGAGTCCGAATGGCGACCGCTTCGCCGCCGGCGAAATGCTGATCACCACGACCGGCACCATCAATTCGGGAAGCAGCGAAACCGGGGGGTTGTTTGGCCTGCCCACCGCGACCACCCCCCTGTCGGGCACCTATAGCTTGTCGGTCAACTACGATTATCTGGGGCCAAATTATTTTGCCGCCGGGTCTTTCGCGTCGGACTTCGAGTCTTTTCCGGGCGTTCCCGGCCCCGTGACAGCGACCGTGAATGGGGTCCCTCTTTCGACCAACCTGTCGAATTCCCTGGGGTCGATCCTGGAGGAGAGCCTGGCGGCGGGGTACGGCGCCTTCTATGCCAGTAACAATGGCTATAGCGGCTCGGCCACCACGGGGGCTTTCGTCAGCGTCTTGCAGGATCTGGCATGCGGCAGCAGCAACAGTTGTGTCCCGGCCGCGGACTTGCTGACGCCCTTCTCCTACGTCTTGATACCTGGGGACTCGGGCACTGACCAGTACACGTTCAACTGTGCTGGCTTCCCGGCCTGTACCGCAACTGCCACCTTCATATGAACGGAGACCACCTTCAGTTTCCAGGTTCCCGAACCGGAGTCGTGGGCACTGCTGGCAACCGGGCTGCTCGGGCTTGGCCTGTTGGCTCGACGCCGCCGCGCCTGAAGGTGGCCGGCCACCATAATCGTTCGGGAATGAAACCAGTCCAAGGAAGATCCCATGCGTAGATCACATCTGGCCCGTACCGTCGCCCTGATGCCGCTGGCCCTGGCAATGAGCGCGGGGGCGGCCCTCGCCGCCGGCAATCCGTGCGATCCGCACACCTATGGCGCGGTCGGCGACGGCACCAACAACGGAACGCCCAACACCGTCGCGATCCAGTCCGCGATCAACGCGTGTAACGCGGCGGGCGGCGGCATCGTGCCGATCAGCGTGGTGAACGGCAAGGGTGTCTACCTGACCGGCCCGATCCAGTTGCTCAGCCATGTCCTGCTGCAGGTCAATGCGGGCGCGACCCTGCTGGCCACCACCGACGAGGGTCAATACTCCATCGCCTTCCTCGATTACCCGATGCCTGGTACCAATGTCTTTCCATACACCCCGACCGCGCCCTATGAGGCGCTGATCTTCGCCTTCCAGGCGGTGGATACCGGGATCATCGGGACCGGCACCATCAACGGCCAGGGCAACGTCCCGTCGACAACGACAAACCGCCCTGTCGGCACCGGAGTCAATGGCTTCGCCGCCGGCCCGATAACCGGTAGCAACCCGTCCTACGTGAATAGTGTTGAATCGCCTTCCACAATGAATTGCTGGGGGAGCCCGGGGTCGCCACATGCGTGCACGGCGTTCCCGTCGCCGCCGACTGGCCTCACCGTCAACGGGACCCCGTGGTACGCAGCGCCGGAAAACGACATGCCGACGTCGAACGGCCCGGCGCGGCCGTGGCTGGTGGAATTCTATCAGTGCTCCAACGTGACGATAAACGGCATCACGCTGGAAGACTCGCCGATGTGGAATATGGTGTTGCGCAACGACAGCAACGTCACGGTATCCAACTATCATGTGCAAAACTACAGCGACCCCGGCGCCACCGTACTGGCTGGCTCAATAGGAACAAATACCGATGGTATGGACGTGGTCGGCTCGAGCTACGTGACCATCTCCAACATCAATGAACAGGTTGGCGACGACGATGTGGCAATAAAGTCCGGCTTGCCGGTGAATGTCGTTTCCGGCAGTCCGGTGACCTCCGACCCGAACGAGACCGGTCTGCCGACGCTGCCGTCGCATGACATCTCGGTCACCAATTCCACCATAACCGGCGGCCACGGCATCTCGATTGGCAGCGAAGCATCGAACGGCATTTATAATGTCCACATCCAGAACATCAACGCGAGCGGCTCCGGGTTGTCGGAGGTCTTGCGGATCAAGACGGGCCGGACCCGGGGAAGCTACAACCCGGGGATCCACGATATCACCGTGCAGAACATGGTTGCGAACGGCGCCGCGCAGCCAATCCTGGTGTATGACTACTACCCGGCAAGCGCTCCTCCCGTCGAAACCACGCCCTCAACGTTTGATCTGCCGCAGGCGATCCAGGCGAACACCCCGAATGTCTACAATCTCACCATCTCGGGACTGACGGCGACCGGCGCGACCTCGCCGGCCATAATTTCCGGCGTGCCGGAAGCCTGTATCCTGAACGTGGTCCTCAACAACGTGAGCATCACGACGAACACGTCAGGAGTCACGACGGCCGTACCAAACAGTCTCCCCGCCGGCATGTTTCAACTGCGGAACGTAACCGGGACGTTTACCAACGTGAACCTGACCTCCACGCACCCGGGTGGGCCGATCGCTCCATGGGCGGAGCAGGAGAACGTACAGGTAACGACCGCGGGCACCACGCCGGCCCTGCCCTTCCCGTACACGGGGCCGGGCACAGGCACAGGGCCGCTGAACACGAGCCCAGCCGGAGCGGTTTGCGCGACCTCTCCGCCAGGATAACGTGTATCAGATAGGATACACCCCGTAGCACCGGGACACGGAAACGCAGAACCCGGGGTTCGCCCCGGGTTCTTTGCGTCTGATACCAGCACCGTCGGACAACTCGTGCGGCGCGGCCGCCGACCAACAAGACGGACGCCTGATGGGCGGGCCAGCAAAATTGGAATGAAGCAGGGACTATTCAATGCGTAGCTCACGTTTGGCCGGCGCCATTGCTTTGGTGCTGCTGGCGTTGGCGTTGAGCGCGGCCACAGCCCGCGCGGCTGCCGATCTTTGCAGTCCGCTGAGCTTTGGCGCGGTCGGGGACGGGGTCACCGACAACACGGCCGCGATCCAGTCCGCGATCAACGCCTGCGCCAAGTTGGGCGGCGGTCCCGTGCGGCTGCCCCTCGTGGGCGACAAGGGCACCTACCTGACGGGCCCGATCTCGCTGGCCAGCCACATCCACCTGCAGATCGACAAGGGCGTGACCTTGCTGGGCACCACCGACCACAGCAAATATCGTATTGCGTTCCTCAACTACCCGTACCACGCGAACGAGTCGCTGGTCTCGGCCTATCAGGCCGTCGACACCGGCATCATCGGGGGTGGCACCATCGACGGCCAAGGCGGCGCCCCGGCGCTCGACGGCGGGCCGAGCTGGTGGAAGCTGACACAGGAGACTGGCGCCACCATCGACGGGACCACGTGGTATGCCGCGCCCTATGCCGACATCCCGACGTCGAACGGCGTGCCGCGGCCGTGGCTGGTGGAATTCTATCAGTGCAGCAGCGTCAGTGTGAACGACATCACACTGACCAACGCACCGATGTGGAACCTGGTGTTTCGCTACAGCAGCCACATCACCGTGTCCGAGTACACGGTCACGGTCACACCGGACCCGAAGGTCGGGAATACCGACGGCATCGACCTTGTCGGCTCGAGCTATGCGACCCTGCTGTTCCTGAATATCAGCAACGGGGACGACTCTGTCGCGCTCAAGTCCGGCTTGCCGCTGAACGTTCCGATCCCCGATGATCCGAACGAGGCCGGTCTGCCGCAACTGCCCACCCATGACGTGCAGATCGTCAATTCCACCTTCTCGAACGGCAACGGGATCGCGATCGGCAGCGAAGCGGTCAACGGCATCTACAACGTGGTCGCCCGGAACATCGTCGGAAACAACACCGGTTATGGACTATTGATCAAGTCGGACCGGACCCGGGGCAACCACGCCATAGGGGACTACAATATCATCGTGCAGAACATGACCCTGACGAACGCCAGTCAGCCGTTGGTGATCAGCACCTACTACCCGGCTCCTGATGGTCCCGTCGAACCCCCCTATGATCCGCCGCGGCCGATCACGGCGCTCACGCCGAATATTCACGATATCACGGTCTCGGGTGTCCCGGGCCTGAGGGCGACTGGAGCGACGGGTGAAAGCCTTATTGTCGGCTTGCCGGAATCCTGCATCCGCAACGTAAGTCTCGAAAACGTGAGCATTGCGACAACAGGCGCAGGCATCCGACTGCGGAACATGACCGGCACGTTCACGAACGTGACCAGCACGCCGACAGCCGGGGATCCGCCTTTCGTGGTGCAGGAGAACGTGACGGTGGCCACGACGGGCACGACCCCTTCCATCGCGAACACGCCCCCACTGGGATCGCTGACGACCCCGCCGGAACCGCCTTGCGGTCGTAATCCGGAAAACTAAAGCATTACCTGTCATTGCGAGGAGCGCAGCGACGAAGCAATCCCCTGCGTTGGGGCGGGAGATTGCTTCGTCGCTGCGCTCCTCGCAATGACAGGTGGGGGCAACGGGTGGGGGCAACGACAGGTGGTGTTTCCGGTCAGGGTGAAAATGTTCTGGACTGCCAGCCCGGCTTGTGGGCTTCGACCGTGTTCAAGCCATCGTCCTGACGTTGCGTCGCCGGTTCATCCCGGCAGCGGCACGCCGTATAGCCAGACCAGCCAGATCGCGGCCGCAATGAACGGCCCGAACGGCAGCGCCGTGGTTCGGCTGACGCGATGGCCCAGCACGTGCGCAATCAGCGCCACGGCAATGCCGGCCACGCTCGCTTCCAGCACCACCGAGGGCAGCGCCTGCCAGCCCAACCACGCCCCGGCCGCGGCCAACAGCTTGGCATCGCCGCCACCCAGCCCGGTGCGGCCCCGCCAGGCGCGATAACCAGCGGCAACGCCACGAAAGACGAGATAGCCCAGCACCGCGCCCAATGCATGATCGACCATGTCGCCGGGATCCAGCAGCAGCGTGGCGCCCAATCCCGCCAGCAACAGCGGCAGGGTCAGCACGTCCGGCAGCATCATGTGCTCGACATCGATCCAGGCCAGCGCAAGCAAGGTCCAGCCGAGCACGCAGCTCGCCCAGACCCAGTCAGGTTCCGTCAGCGTCAGCGCCGCCCACAGTGCGACCGCAACCGCGGCGAGTTCGATGGCGAGATGAAACGCGCCGATCGGTGCCCGGCAGGTCCGGCAGCGCCCGCGCAGCGCGAGAAAGCTGACCACCGGCACAAGGTCGCGCGTGGCAAGGCGGCGCCCGCAGGACTCGCATGCAGAGCGCGCCAGCACGATCGGCTGCCCCTCCGGCAGGCGGCGGATCAGGACACCGAGGAAGCTGCCGATGAACGGCGCAAAGATCACCGGCAGAAACTGCATGAATGCTGAACGACCTCGCGGCGCGCCGCAGCGGGTTTTGCTTGCTCCGACCTGACGCTTCGGCCACAGCTTGGGCATGTTCGGGCGCAATAGAGCAGCACGTCGGGCGGCCCCGATGCCCATGGCCCAGGCGACACATCCGGTCAAGACCGATCTCGCGACGGCGGGGGCCGGTAGCGCGACGATGGGCGCGGTGATGGACCACGCGCGGCTCGGTGCGCTGCTGGTCTCGCAGGGTCATTGCGATGTGAAAACATTGGAACGCGCCCGCAGCGTCGCCACCGAAAGCGGGCAGCGGCTCGACAGCGTGCTGATCCAGTTGGGGCTGGTCAGCGAGCGCGGGCTGGCCGAAGCGCTGGCTGCGCTGCTGACGCTGCCGCTGGTCACCGCCGAGCATTATCCCGCCGAGCCGCTGCTGACCGAACGGCTGACCGCAAAATTCCTGCGCCAGGCCCGTGCGGTTCCGCTCGCGATGGGCGACGGCACATTGCGGCTGGCGATGGCCAATCCGCTGGACCGTTTCACCCCCGCCGCGGTGACGGCCGCGACCGGTCTTGCGGTCGCGCCGGCGGTGCCGATCGAGCTCGAGGCGGCATTGGCCCGGCTGTATCCCGATATCGCCGCGGCCGATTCGGACGCCACCCCGCAGGCGGATGCCGGCGACTGGCTGCACGAGGATGCCGAGCGGCTAAAGATCTGGCCAGCGAGGCGCCGGTCATTCGCCTGGTCAACTAGCTCATTGCGCGCGCGGTCGAAACGCAGGCCTCCCACATCCATATCGAACCGTTCGAGGACCGGCTGCGCGTGCGCTACCGTTACGACGGCGTGCTGCACGAGATTGAAAGTCCGCCGGCGCGGCTGGCCTCGGCGATCACCTCGCGCATCAAGATCATGTCGCGGCTGGACATCGCCGAACGCCGGCTGCCGCAGGACGGCCGCATCCGGCTGGCGGTGCGTGGCCAGGACGTGGATTTCCGCGTCTCCACCATTCCCTCGCTGCATGGCGAGACGGTGGTGCTGCGCGTGCTCGACCGCAACGCCGTGGTGTTCGACTATGATCGGCTGGGCCTGCCGCCCGAAATCATCAGGCGGATGGAGGCAGCGTTCGAGCTGCCGAACGGCATCGTGCTGGTGACCGGTCCGACCGGCAGCGGCAAGACCACGACGTTGTATACCGGATTGCTCCGGCTCAATTCGGTGGCGCGCAAGATCGTTACGATCGAGGACCCGATCGAGTACCAGCTCACCGGCATCAACCAGATCCAGGTCAAGCCGCAGATCCAGTTGACCTTCGCCAACCTGCTGCGCTCGATCCTGCGGCAGGACCCCGATGTCATCATGGTGGGCGAAATTCGCGACCTGGAGACCGCGCAGATCGCGGCGCAGGCGGCGCTGACCGGGCATCTGGTGCTGTCCACGCTGCACACCAACTCGGCCGCCGCCAGCATCACCCGGCTGCGCGACATGGGGCTGGAGGACTACCTGCTGACCGCCGTGCTGCGCGGGGCGCTAGCGCAGCGCCTGGTACGCCGGCTGTGCACCGCCTGCCGCCGGCCGCAAGCGGCGCCGCCGGAACTGGTGGATCGTTTCGATCTGCATCAGCGTAACAATGGCGTCCCCGGGGGCGCCCCGATCACGTTGTGGCACGCGGTGGGCTGTCCACAGTGCCGCAACACCGGCTACCGCGGCCGTCAGGCCATCGCCGAGTTCCTGGTGCCGGACCCCGAGATCGAGCGGCTGGTCTTCGCGCACGCCGACCATCCGCAGATCGAGCGGACGGCGGTCGCGGCGGGCATGGTGACGATGTTCGATTCCGGTCTGGCCGCGGCGCTGGCCGGCACGACGACGATCGAGGAAGTCGTGCGCAGCATCCGCGCCGAGGCCTGAGCGCGCATGCCGGATTTCCGCTATCTGGCGGTCAGCGCGACGGGCGAATTGCAGCGCGGCGTCATGGCGGCGCCGGACGAGGCGACCGTCATCGAACGCCTGCAGCGTCAGGGCAGTACGCCGATGCGCGCCGATCTCGCTGGCCGCGAGTCCACGATCGGCCGGCTGCTGCACGCCGATATCGGCCGCAGCCACAAGCTGCGTCGCCAGGAGGTCGCCGACCTTACGCGCGAACTGGCCACCATGCTCGCCGCCGGCCAAGACCTTGACCGGGCGATGCAGTTCATGGTGGAGACCGCGCCGAACGCGCGGTGCCGCGCCGTGCTGTCGGCGTTGCGCGACGCGGTGCGCAACGGTGGCTCGCTGGCCGAGGCATTGGCGCAGCAGCAGCGCAGTTTTCCCCGTCTCTATGTCGGGCTGGTGCGCGCCGGCGAGGCGGGCGGCACACTGGCCGCGACGCTCGATCACCTGGCGACGTTGTTGGAGCGGCAGCGCAACCTGGCGGCGACGTTGCAGTCGGCGATGGTGTATCCGCTCGTGCTCCTGGTGGCGGCGATCGGTTCGATTTTGTTACTGCTGACCGAGGTGCTGCCGCAATTCGTGCCGCTGTTCGAACAAAGCGGCGCGACGCTGCCGCGCCCGACGCAAATTTTGATCGCGATCGGCAATTTCGTTGCCGACGACGGTGCGTATGCTGCGCTGGCGCTGCTGGTGTCGCGCCAGGCGCTGCGCGTGCCGGGCGTGCGCCTGGCCGCGAATCGGCTGGTGCTGCATCTGCCGATTGCCGGCGGGCTGGTGCGCGAGGTGCTGGCTGCACGCTTCACCCGAACCCTCGGCACGCTTCTGTTGAACGGCGTGCCGCTGATCGCGGCTCTGGGCATCACGCGCGATGCGCTCGGCAATCTTGCCGGCGTGGCGGCGGTGGACGGCGCGGTGCTCAGCGTCAAGGGCGGCGCGGGATTGGCACCGCCGCTGGAGCGGGCCGACATCTTTCCGCCGCGCGCCATCCATCTGCTGCGGCTGGGCGAGGAGACCGCGCGGCTCGGCCCCATGGCACTGCGCGCGGCCGAGATTCACGAGGAGCAGGCGCGTCACAAGGTGCAGCGCCTGGTGGCATTGCTGGGTCCGACGATCACCATTGTGATGGGCGCCGCCATCGCCGGCATTTTTGCGAGCTTGATGCTGGCGATGCTGAGTCTCAATGATCTCGCGAATTGATGTAGCCGTCATGCCGGCGAAGGCCGGCATCCACGACTGCAGCTGCTGCAGTCGATCGAGCTGGCGACCCCGCCCATGCTGGTGGACGATCTGCGATTACTCGGATCGCCGCTGCGCAACGTGGCGCTGCCGATGGATGCCTCGTTCACGGTGCTGGCGTTCCGTGACGGCCGGCCCCCGTGAGGCGCGGCCTATGAGAACCAGCATCATCGTCGCCTGCTTCCTGCTCGGCGTGGCATTGGCCGGCGTTTTCGCGTTCGCGACGCAGCCACTGCCGGATGACGCTCCGGTGCGCCCGGCACGTAGCGCCGCCGGCGGTATGCCGATGGAACGGCAGGCACCGGCCGACGCCGCCGCGGATCAGGTGCGGCGATGGGCGGCGGCCAGCCTGGCCCGCCCATTGTTCAATCCGGATCGGCGTCCCATTGCGCCGGCAGCTTCGGGATCGGACGCTGCCGCCAGACTGCCGCGGCTATCCGGCATCATGATCACACCAGCCGGCCGCCGCGCCATCTTTGCCCCAACTGGTACGGGCAAGCCGCAAGTCGTGGTCGAAGGCGGCACCATCGGCGGCAATCTCGTGCAGTCGATCACGATCGGCGAGGTGGTGCTGATCGGGCCGGACGGAAGGCACAGCCTGCATCCCACCTTCGATCGGACGCCGGCACCTGCGGCAACCGCGCCGGCGATTGTTGCGGGGCCGGATGCGGCGCAAGCGGCGACGCCCGGAGCAACAAATCCTTGCGACCACGCCTCCACCTTTGGCTGCTTCCGATTGTGCCGTCGGGCTCGACTACGCGCCGCCCGAGAAGCCGTTCCGCAGCACCGATGAGCTGGCGCAGGTGCTCGGCATGACTTCTGACCTGTTGGGAAAGATGAGACCGCATCTGACGATTTATTCGACCTATGGGCCCGGGCGCACGACGAGCGATGCCGTGGCACTCGGCGCGATCATGCTGTTGCGGACGCAAGGCGGCGTGCTGCCGTACGAGCGCGACGCCAGCGGCGCGCAGGTGGTCCAGGTCATCGTCACCGCTGCGGGCGCCGATGGCGCGGCATTTACACGCCGCGCCGTCCTGCGTCTCGATCCCGGCGCGAGGGATCGGCCCATGGCGATCCTGGCATGGGAACGATGACGGTGCGCGTGATGCCCTCCGTGAGGGTGATGCGGGGCGCGAGCGAACCCGATACGGCGCCGACACGTCCGGACTGTCTTCGGGCGGGCGAGACCCTTTGTCGTTCCCGGCGCGGCCGGACGTGGCGCGCCATGCCAGGAAACGCGCCCGGCGCGGACAGCGGACGATGCCGCGCGGAAGCGGGATTCACCCTGCTGGAAATACTGGTCGTCATCGTCATTCTCGGCCTGCTGATCGGGCTGGTCGCCCCGGCCGCCCTGCGCCAGCTCGGCGGCGCCAAGGTTTCGATTGCACATCAGTCCATCGAACGTCTGTCCTCGGTGCTGGATCTGTATCGCCTGGACGTTGGCGGCTACCCGAGCACGCAGCAGGGATTGACGCCTCTGGTGACGCCGCCGGCGGGTATCGGTAATTGGAGCGGCCCGTATCTGAAGGGGACGGGTGTGCCGGTCGATCCGTGGAATCATCCCTTCGTCTATCGTGCCCCCTCGACCCGCCGAGGCAACGACTACGATCTGTGTTCGATGGGGCAGAATGCCCAGGAAAATGCAACGACGCAGGACGGGTGGATCTGCAACTGACACCAGCTTCAACTGACACCAGCTTCAACTGACACCAGCTTCCCTTGCGGTATTGTGCGTCACTCGCCAGCAATTCTCATTTTGGCCC
>PLXO01000132.1 GCA_003151425.1 Acetobacteraceae bacterium | reverse complement strand
GAGGTCATTCCGGGTCAGCCTCTCAGTCCTGGTGGCCGGCTTGAGAAGCAGACGGGGTGCCAGTTTTGTGTTGCTCGGCTTCGTTGCCGATCGGATTATTCGGCCATTGGCGACACCGGCGTTGTTCCTGGAATATGAAGACGTGCTGAAGCGCCCGGAGCATCTCCTCGCAATGAAAATCTCGGCTGCCGCGGTTGACCGATATCTCGATGGGCTCGCGGACGCCATCCAGCCGGTCGAGATCCATTATCGTTGGCGACCCCAATTGCCGGACCCAAACGATGAGCTGGTACTCGAGGCTGCGATCAATGGCCGTGCCACCGCGCTGATCACCCACAATATCCGGGATTTTTCTCAGCTCGGCACGTCGTTCGGGATCGAGATGCTGCGACCGGGGGCCGCACTCATGAGGATCAGAGGATGAGCACTGGAACGTATCCGCTGAAACTTCCTGCCTCGCTCAAGCGGGACGCGGAACGCCTGGCCAAGGCGGATGGTGTATCGCTCAACCAATGGGTCACGGTTGCCGTGGCTCAGAAGGTCACGGCCATTGAATCGGCTGAGGCGTTCTTCCGCCGGCGGGCGGGCGATGCAAGGGCAGAGGACATGAAAGCGATTCTGGCGAGGGTCCCGGACGTGCCGCCCATGGCGGGCGATGAGATCGCCCCGTAATGCGACCGGGCAATTTCCGCGGTGGCGCGTTGGACGAGCGGCACCGCGCTGCTGTTGCGGGTGCGCGAGTCAGCGAGCGAGTAGGGCGGCGGTGACGCAAGCGAGCAGCGGTGCGAGCAATAGCAACGCACAACTGGCCAAGATGGCGGGCAGGTGGCCCATCGCCGTTACGCCCACGCATTGAGGTGGACCGGGTCGGCGCCGGCGGATGTAGAAGCCGGAGAAGAGTAACGCCGGCACTGATTTCCTCACCCTGCGCGCGCAGGGGCCTGATGCGGTCGGCTCACGCTAAACGAGCAGCAACGAGTTGCACGGCGCACAGAAGATTTTCAGCGCGGCCTTGTCTGCCGCCTTCTGCCACGCCATCAACGACCGGACCACGCGCGAGTGTCCGAACTGACCGCCCCCATGCCAGACCCAGCGCACGACCCTCCGCCCGGGACCGCCCCACTCCGAATCGCCCAGGTGATGGCCGGCGCGCCCACCGGAGGCGCCGAGTTGTTCTTCGAGCGGCTCAGCATCGCGCTCGCCGGCGCCGGCGATCAGGTGGTGCCGATCATCCGCCGCGACGCCGCCCGAGCCGCCCGCCTGCGCGCGGCCGGGCTGCACCCGCGGGAGCTCGGCTTCGGCGGCCCGCTCGATCTGCTCACCGGCCGCCGCCTCGCCGCCGCGCTGCGCCACTTCGCCCCGCGCGTGACCGTGGCCTGGATGAGCCGCGCCGCCGGCTTCACGCCGGCCGGCGACTGGGTGCTGCTCGGCCGCCTCGGCGGCTACTACGACCTGCGCCATTTCCGCCGCTGCGACCACCTGGTCGCCAACACCGCCGAGCTGACCCGCTGGATCCTGCGCCGAGGCTGGCCGGCGGCGCGCGTGCACCACCTACCCAACTTCGCCCCCGACCTGGCCGGCGCCGCGCCGGTGCCGCGCGCGACCCTGGGCGTGCCCGAAGGCGTGCCCCTGGTGCTGGCGCTCGGGCGGCTGCACCCCAACAAGGCGTTCGACGTGTTGGTCCGCGCCCTCCCGCGCCTTCCGCGCGTCCACGCCGTGATCGCCGGCGAGGGCCCGGAGCGCGCGTCCCTGGAGGCCCTGGCGCGGTCCGAGGGCGTGGCCGACCGGCTGCACCTGCCCGGCTGGCGGACCGACACCGCCGGCCTGCTCGCCGCCGCCGACCTGCTGATTTGCCCGTCCCGCCAGGAGCCGTTGGGCAACGTGGTGCTGGAGGCCTGGTCCGCCCGCCGCCCCGTCATTGCCACCGCCGCCGCCGGCCCGTCCGAGCTGATCACGCAAGACCACGACGGCAAGCTGGTGCCGCTCGAGGACCCGCCGGCGCTGGCCGACGCAATTCGAACCCTCCTGGATGACCCACTGCACGCGGTGATGCTGGCGCGAAACGGCCGCGCCCGCTACGAAGCCGACTTCGCGGAGGCGCCGGTACTGGCTCGCTGGCGGCACTTCCTCGGCACCGTCGTGAAGCCCTGAGGCGAGAAGCCCCGGGTCGAGAAGCCCTGAGGAGAAACCCTGAATGTGCGGCATCGCCGGCCTGATCCTCGCGCCCAACGCCGCACCGCCGGCACCGGACGTGGTGGCGCGGCTGATCGACACGCTGCACCACCGCGGCCCCGACGGCACCGGCGAGTATGTGCTCGGCCGCATCGCCCTGCTGCACAACCGCCTGGCGATCATCGACCTGGTCACCGGCGACCAGCCGTTCACCGCCGGCCCGGCAACGCTGGTGGCGAACGGCGAGATCTATAACTACCGCGAGCTGCGCGTGGCGATGCACGGCACGAACTTCGCCACCAACTGCGACTGTGAGGTGCCGCTGCATCTGTGGCTGCGCGACGGCCAGGACTACACGCGCGACCTGCGCGGCATGTATGCGATTGCCATCCACGAGCGCGCCCAGCGTACGGTCACGCTGAGCCGCGATCCGTTCGGCATCAAGCCGCTGTATATCGCGCCGGTCACGGGCGGCCTGGCCTTCGCGTCCGAGCCGCAGGCGCTGCTGGAAGCGGGACTGGTCGAACGCCGCGTGCGTCCCTCGGCGCGCGCGGAACTGCTGCAACTGCAATTCACCACCGGCGCCGACACGATCTTCGAGGGCATCCAGCGCCTGCTGCCCGGCGAGACGATCACCTGCGCCGACGGCCGCGTGGTGGACCGGCACCGGATCTCGCACCTGCCCGAGGGCGGCCCCGAGGAGATCGACGAAGACGCCGCTCTAACGCGGCTCGATCGCGCGCTGGAGGAAAGCGTCGACCTGCACCAGCGCAGCGACGTGCCGTACGGGATGTTCCTGTCCGGCGGCATCGACAGCGCGACGGTGCTGGCGCTGATGGCGCGGCTGAACAGCCAGCCGGTCCTGGCGTTCACCGCCGGCTGGGACATTCCGGACGCCGCCGATGAGCGCGCGCAGGCCGCCACCGTGGCGAAGGCCCTCGGCGCCCGGCACGAAACGATCGAGATCAACGAGGCGATGGTCTGGCGGCACCTGCCCGAGATCGTTGCGTGCATGGACGATCCGGCTGCCGACTACGCAATCATCCCCACCTGGTTCCTCGCTCGCCGCGCACACCAGGACGTTAAGGTGGTGCTGAGCGGCGAGGGCGGCGATGAAATTTTTGCTGGTTATGGGCGGTACCGCACGGCAACGCGGCCATGGTGGCTCGGCGGACATGCGATGTACGCTGGTGGATTCTTCGACAAGGTGGACGTGCTGCGCGCCCGCCCAGCCGCCGGCTGGCGCGACGGAATCGCCGCGGCCGAGATTGCCGCGGCCGACAGTGGGCGCTCCCCCCTGGCGCAGGCGCAGGCCACCGACATGGCGGACTGGCTGCCGCACGACCTGCTGCTGAAGCTGGATCGCTGCCTGATGGCGCACGCGGTGGAGGGGCGCACGCCGTTCCTGGATCGCGGCGTGGCGGCGGCGGCGTTCCGCCTGCCCGATGGGCTGAAGCTGCGCAAAGGGCTGGGCAAGTGGCTGCTGCGGCGCTGGCTGGAGAAGCACGTGCCAGTGGCGCGGCCGTTCGCGCCGAAGCAGGGCTTTACCGTGCCCATCGGCGCCTGGATCAAGGGACGCGGTGCGCAGCTTGGCCTGCTAGTCGCGGCACAGCCGGGAGTGGCCGAGATCGCCGATCCGGCCAAGGTGCGTGCACTGTTCGGCGATATTCGTCGCTGGCGGCACGGGTTCGCGGCGTGGCAGTTGCTGTTCTACGCGCTGTGGCACCGGCGGCACATTCTGGGCCTGCCGCCGGCGGGGGATGTGTTCGAGACGCTGGCGGCGATGTAGGGCTCAGCGCAGGCCTTCGATCGTGCGGCGCGCGACCAACTCGGTTGGGATGCCGTCGTAGAACAGGCCGAGGATGTCCACGACCCCATCCGCGGCTACCTCGTAGACCAACACATGCCGAGGTCGGCGCACCCGCCCCGGGGGCGTGGCTACGCGCCGCCGGCTATGACGACAGTGGTAGATGCGGAGCCGCCCCTCGATGAGCGTCGATCCGGGTCGTGCCGGATCGTCCGCGACATCCTGCATCGCCGCTAACAGCAGCGCCGCGTACCGGTCTCGACCGGCCGGCCCCCAGCCCTCGGCGCTATCGGCAAGAATGCGGACAAGCTGTGCCTCGGCCGGACCGGCGAGCCGCCATTCAGCCAACTTCGCTAAGCTTCACCGCCGCCTTGCCCGTGATGCGCCGAAACAGTGCCTGGCGCGCGTCGTCGCTGTCGATGACCGCGAAGTCGCCGCGCGCGATAGCGTCCCTGCCCGCGTGCGCGATGCCACGGATCATCTCGATGCATGCCGCCTCGGCGGTAAGGTCCGCCTCATAGCGCCGCAGCGCTTCGCGCACGACTTCGCTCGCGCTCTGGTGCCGGCCAGTCGAGACCTGCTGCTCGACAAACGTATCCAACCGGTCGGTCAGGCTGACATTGCGTGCGGTCACGGCTGTCACGTCCCTCCCTATTGCGGATGGCAGAGTTTGACATCGGCGACGGCGCCGTCAAGCAAGCGATGTCCCGGCAAGCGATTTGCCCCACCGAACACCCCAGCGGCAAAGTCAGGCGAGCGGGACTTGCCCGGCCCTGGTTGGATGTGTATAAATACACATGGAAAGCAGGGCCGTAATCCGACTGCTGGAGGCTGCGGGTTGGCGGCTGGTTCGCGTGACCGGCAGCCACCATCATTTCCGGCACAAGGAGCGTCAGGGTACTGCCACCGTCGCTCACCCGGTCAAGGATATCCCGCCTGGAACGCTACGCAGCATCGAACGCCAAACCGGCGTCGCATTGAAACGGACCTGACCATGCCAAGCTACTACCCGGCGATCATCGAGTGTGCATCGGAAGGCTTCGGAGTGTTCTTTCCCGATCTGCCAGGCTGCACCACCGCTGGCGCCACGATGCAGGAGGCCGCCCGCAACGCCGAGGACGCCTTGCAGGCGCACATCGATCTTGCAGCGGAACATCATGAAACGATCCCGCCCCCCTCGGAGATCGACGCCATCACCGTGGACCCCGACATCCGGCAAGCGGCACGGATCCTCGTGCGCGCGGAGCTGCCCGGGCGCTCGGTGCGCGTTAATATCACCCTACCGGAGGAGCTTCTCAAGGCAATCGATCAGTACGCGGCGCGCACTGGGTACAGCCGGTCGGGGCTGCTCGCCCAGGCCGCTCGCGAGCGCATGCGCCAGGGCCGCGCGGCGGCTTAGGCCTGTCCGCGACGATTTGTCTTGCCATCGCATCAACTCGCTGCAACAGCACGCACGGTTTCCCGTTCCGACCGGCACGGCAGGTGTCGGAGACTGGCGGAGTGGCGACGGCACGGCACACCTCTGATTCTTGTTGAATCGTGACAAAATGCGGGCCAGGGTTGAGCATGCTCGGTCGGTCCGCCGTCCGTAGCGGGAATGTTTTCTATGGGAATGCAAGGAGGAGGAAGCCATGCCGGCCATCACGGCGGTTGCCAAGCAATTCTTCGAGGCCTGCGAAACCGGCAAGGGCTGGGACGTGTGCCAGGCGTATTGCACGCCCGATGCGAGCTTCTCGGCACAGGCCGAGCCGCTGGCTGGCGTTCGCACGCTGCGGGACTACGCCGACTGGATGAAAGGGCTGCTCACCTTCATGCCCGACGGACGCTACGAGGTGAAGTCGTTCGCCACGGACGCTGACAGGAACAGCGTCTGCGCCTATGGGGTGTTCTCCGCCACCCATACCGGCCAGGGCGGTCCCTGTCCGCCGACCGGCAAAAGCACGACGACGGACTACGTCTACGTCATGGAATTCACCGGCGACAAGATCCGCCACATGACGAAGATCTGGAACGCCGGCTGGGCCATGAAGGAACTCGGCTGGGGCTGAAACGAGGCTCCGGCAGCTCGGGCCATCTCACGCGCCGCCGTTCACGTCGATCGTTGCGCAGGTGACGAACGACGCGGCGTCGCTCACCAGGAACTCGACCACCGAGGCGATCTCCTCCGGCTCGCCCGCCCGGCCCAACGCGCTGCCCTTGGCGCGCTCCTTGGCGACCTGCGGCGTGCGTGCGCCCATCGCCGTGTTGATCAAGCCAGGCGCGATCGCGTTCACCCGGATGCCATGCCGGCCCAGCCGCGTGCCAAGGCTCTTCGTCAGATTGATGACCGCCGCCTTCGACGCGCCATACTCCACCACCGTGCTGCCGCGCTGCCCCGCCGAGGACGCGGTGTTGACGATCGCCCCGGTTTGCCCCGCGGCGATCAGCCGCTTCGCCACCCACTGCGAGGCAAAGAACGGCGCGCGCAGATTGACCTCCAGCGTCGCGTCGAACTGCGCCGGTGGCACGTCGAGGAAGTCGCTGTCCGGATGATAGACGCCGGCGTTGTTGAACAGCACGCGGATCAGCCCGTGTTCGCGCTCGATGGCGGCCAGCGTCGTCTCCAGGCGATCGAGATCGCTCAGATCGCACTGGTGGTGCGGCCAGTTGCCGGCGCCCTCGGCACCGACATCGATCCCGACCACGAGATAGCCCGCCTGCGCCAGTCGGCGGCAGGTCGCCTGACCGATCAGGCCGTTGCTGCCGGTGATCACTGCGACGTTCGCCATCGTTTGCTCCCATCTGTTCGAGCGCTGCTGTTGGGCTGCGAGCCTAGACCTGTCCAAAGCAATCGGAAATCATTGCCGGGTCGGCGACGGATCTACGCGGTCCGATCGGGCGGAGGGGCCCCAAGACCCCGATCCCCGACTTCTCGTTACGCAGAAGGCGTAACATCGGAATGGACCAGCGTAGCTGCGACCGATGCAGTCGTTGCCGAACCGCCGCTAGGGCATTTTCGGTCTGATTGGAGTCGCCGGCTCCTCCCTGTCATTGCGAGGAGCGCAGCGACGAAGCAATCCCCTGCGTCGGGCGGGAGATTGCTTCGTCGCTACGCTCCTCGCAATGACAAGTGGGGGCAAGGACAAGTGGGGGCAAGGACAGGTGGTATTTCCGGTCAGGCCGAAAGTGCTCTAATGCGCGAGTTTCTCCAGCGTGGCAAAGTCGACCGCCGCGATGAAGCCGCGCAGTGTAGGCTCGGGCGTCGCCTTGTTGCCCGCCACTTTGATGATCGTCTTGCCGGCGATCATTGTCATGAAGCTGTTGTCGTTGGCGGCGTAGGACATCGGCCGGCCGCCGATCACCACCGTTTTCATGCCTGCCGCCGCCGCCAGAGGGCTGTTGATCAGCGCCGCCATGCCCTGCAGCATCGGGCTGTCGGCGATGATCTGCACCTCAACCTGCTGGTCTCCATTGTGATAGGTGCGGCTGATGGTCGTGCCGCCGCCCAGCATCGCGACTCCGACGGCACTCGTGTCGACCGGATCAGCGGTCCAGCCAGGCGGCGCTGCCGGCAGCACGGCCTTCAGGGCATCGGCCTGTGCCTGGCGCAGCAGATTCGCCGCTGCCTCCAGCGCCGCCACCGCCACCGCAAGGTCGTGCTTCCGATAGGCCGCGAGCGCCTGATCGATCTGATCGGTCACGTCGTCGGCGCGCGCGGGCGACGGATGCATCGCCGAGATCAGCACCGACAGCAGCAGCACACAGTACGGCAACCGCATCGCACTCTCCGTGTAGGTGGCCAACGTTACGCAGTGGTGATGGGGTGCGCAAGCATCCCGGGTATCCGTCCTACGGGCACCCATCCCATACCGGCAACGCCGGAACCACCGTAGAATACCGCGACTCGCCCCTCGGAGGTCCGCCATGCCCACGCACTACGACCTGCTGATCCGCCACGGCACCTGCGTGCTGCCCTGGGGCATCGAGGCGACCGACGTCGGCGTGCGCAACGGCCGCATCGCTGCAATCGGCGTGCCGGCCGACGCCACCGCGGACGAAACCATAGACGCCAACGGCCTGCACGTCCTGCCCGGACTGATCGACCCGCACGTGCACCTGCGCGACCCTGGCGACAAGACGGTCGAAAGCATCCCCACTGGCACCAGGGCCGCGGTGCTCGGCGGCCTCGCCGCGGTGTTCGACATGCCCAACACCACGCCCTCCATCGTCGATGCCGAGAAACTTGCCTGGAAGCAGGACTATGTGGAGCAGGTCGCCTGGTGCGACATGGGTCTCTATGTCGGGGGCACCAAAACCAACATTTCCGAACTTGCCAGCCTGGAACTGGGCAAAGGCGTCTGCGGCATCAAGATCTTCGCCGGCAGCTCGACCGGCGACCTGATGGTGGAGGACGACGAGCACCTGGAACGCGTCATGCGCTCCGGCCGCCGCCGCATCGCCTATCACAGCGAGGACGAATACCGCCTGCAGGACCGCAAGCACAGGTTCAAATCCGGCGACCCCTATTCCTGCCACATGGAATGGCGCGACGAGGAAACCGCGTTCCTCGGCACTCGCCGCCTGATGGCGCTCGCCCGGCTGACCGGACGTCAGGCGCACATCCTGCACGTGTCCACCGCACAGGAGCTGGATTACCTCAAGGACTTTCGCGACCTTGCGACCTGCGAGGTGCTGGTGAACCACCTCACCCAGGTCGCACCCGACTGCTACGACAGGCTGCAAGGCTTCGGCGTGATGAATCCGCCGATCCGTGGCCCGCGTCACATGGCAGCCGCCTGGACGGCGATCAACGACGGCACGGTCGACACCGTCGGCTCCGACCACGCGCCGCATCCGCGTGCGAAGAAACTGCTGCCGTGGCCCGACTGTCCGGCCGGGCTGACCGGTGTGCAGACGATCGTTCCGGTGATGCTGAACCACGTCAACGCCGGCCGGCTGTCGCTGACGCGGATGGTGGATTTGATGTGTGCCGGGCCGGCGCGGGTCTACGGCGTGGTCGGCAAGGGTCGCCTCGCCGCAGGCTACGACGCTGATTTTACCCTCGTCGATATGAAACGCCGGCGAAAGATCGAGGAGTCGTGGATCGTCTCGCCCTGCGGCTGGACGCCGTTCGCCGGCATGGACATCACCGGCTGGCCCGTCACCACCATCGTGCGCGGCCAGGCCGTCATGCGCGAGGACGAGGTGCTTGGCACGCCACGAGGCCAACTGGTGCGCTTCCTCGGGTAGCTCCCTTGCGCACGCCGTCGTGGCTGGACGTGACCCCGGCGCGCTTGAACCCACGGCACAGCATGTCGTTGCGGAGTCGTGCGACCGGCGATTGAGGTGATCGACGGCGGCCCGATGCGGTTTGCGACAAAGCAAGCAAGCTAAGGTTCCACGCGGAGAACGCGGAGAGGGCGCGGAGAGCCGCGGNNCCGCGGCTCTCCGCGCCCTCTCCGCTATTCTGCTCGCTCCGCGGTTCTCCGCGATCTCCGCGTTCTCCGCGTGGAACCTTGCCTTCTTGCCGACGAGACGAGGCCTCGCACCGCGAGGGCATGACGCCCGACGTCGACCGGTCGTCGCGATCAGGTAACATCATTCGTCCTACCCGCGAATCACCCCCGTCGCGCCCACCTCGACGCCACCCCGCGAATTCGCAACACTCCCCACCAAGACCGGCAACAGCACCGCCGCAGGTGCGCACGGCAACGCGGGGGAAACGACCGCCATGGACGACGAAAGTTTCGACTACATCGTCACCGGCGCCGGCTCGGCCGGCTGCGCGGTCGCCGCACGGCTCAGCGAATCCGGCCGCCATCGCGTGCTGCTGCTGGAAGCCGGCGGCCGCGACACCAACCCCTGGATCCACATCACCATGGGTTTCTACAAAGTCTTCGCCAATCCGCGCGTCAACTGGATGTTCGAAAGCGAACCCGAACCGCGCCTCAATAACCGCACGCTCTATCAGCCGCGCGGAAAAGTGCTCGGCGGCACCAGCTCGATCAACGGCATGGTCTACATGCGCGGCAACGCCGCCGACTACGACGAATGGCGCCAGCGCGGCTGCGACGGCTGGGACTACGACAGCGTCCTGCCCTACTTCCGCAAAGCCGAGGATCAGGAACGCGGCGCCAATGAATTCCACGGTGTCGGCGGCCCGCTGCGCGTCTCCGACCAGCCGGGACGCCACTAGCTGGCCGACCGCCTGGTCGAAGCCGCCATCCAGGCCGGGCTGCCACCCAACGACGATTTCAACGGCGCGCACCAGGAAGGCGCCGGCTACTTCCAGAGCACGACGGGCAAAAGCCGGCGCTGGAGCACCGCCACCGCCTATCTGCGCCCGGCCCGCAATCGCACCAACCTGGTCGTCCGCCCGAACGCACACGCGACGCGGATCGTGATCGAGAACGGCCAGGCCACCGGCGTCAGTTACCTCCACGACGGGACGCCCAGCACCGCGCGCGCCCGCGCCGAGGTCGTCGTCTCGGGCGGGGTCTACGGCTCGCCGCAGCTCCTGCAGCTTTCCGGCATCGGCCCGGGCGAGCTGTTGCAAGACCTGGGGATCGAAACGGTCCACGACCTGCCGGCCGTGGGCAAGCACCTGCAGGACCATTTCTTCGTCCGCCTCGCCTGGCGCTGCGCCAAGCCGATCACGATGAACGAGCTGGCCAATAGCCTGCCGCGCCAGGTGATGGCCATGGCGCGCTATGTGCTGTTCAAGTCCGGTCCGCTGGCGGCCAACGGGGTCACCGCCGGCGCGTTCGCGCGCAGCGATCCGCGGCTGGAACGACCTGACCTGCAGTTCAACTTCACCCCCTGGAGCTACGCCGCGCGCGACCGCACCGGCGCGGTGCCACACAAGTTCCCCGGGTTCAGCCTGAGCGCGGTCCATCTGCGCCCGGACGCGCGCGGCACCGTGCACCTCAAGAGCCCCGATCCGCTCGCCCCGCCAGCGATCCGCTTCAACTTCCTGCAGACGCCATACGACCTTCAGGCGCTGACCGCGGGCATGCGGCTGGCACGCGCGTTCACCCGGCAGTCGGCACTGGCACCCTATGTCACCGAGGAGATCGTTCCGGGTCCAAACATCAACACCGACGCCGAGTTCGCTGCCAGCATCCGCCAAACGGCCAGCTCCAACTTGCATCCCGTGGGCACCTGCCGGATGGGTCCAGCGGGCAACCCAGGAGGGGATACAGTGGTCGATGCGCGCCTGCGCGTGCATGGCATCGGACGGCTGCGCGTGGCGGACGCGGCGATCATGCCAACGGTGCCGGCGGGCAATACCAACGCGCCCTCGATCATGATCGGCGAGAAGGCCGCCGACATGATGCTGGCCGCCGCGCGCGCCGGAGCCATCTGAGACGCAGCTTCCTGGCCCCTCGTCACTGCCTTCGTCACCGCACGATCTACCAGCCTGGGGCCTACCAGTTCGGCCAACTACGCGTCCGGTCCTTCTCCTGCACCGGGCTCAGCCCGCGCGGTCCGTCGGCGACCTCGGGCGCCAGATCGGACACCGAAGCCGGGTCCATCCAGCAATCCACCACGCCGAGGCTGCGCGTGCAGTATGCTGGTGCATCGGGCCGCGGCTCGGTCGGGCGGCAATAGGTCTTGCCCTGTTCCAGCCGCACCGCCGAGCAGTCCTTGCCGGTGATCAGGGAATAGCCGGCATCGATCGGCGTGCGACCAAGGGTGGTCACGCTGCCCACGGTCACCGCCGCGACCGCGCCGGTGGCCGCTTCGCAGCCGGCCAGCAGCAACAGGGGCAGCAGCAACAGGGGCAACCTCAACCAGGGCACCGGGGCGCGCAGCATAGGGGCCACTCTGCGCCTCGTTGGTAAACCAATGGTTTCCGCCGCCGCGGTTTGCCCGGCGCGGTCCCCGCCGCTATGGTCCGCCGCGCCGCCGGGTGGTCCGTGTCCGCTGATCTGCATCCGCTGATCCGCGTCCGCTGATCTGTGCACCGCTGGCGCGCGCGAGGAAACGAGAGGGTTCGTGGTCGATATCTTCGATGAGGTGGAGGAGGACCTGCGCGCCGAGCGCGCCCAGGCTCTGCTCAAGCGCTATGGCGGGCTGCTGATTGCCGCCGCCCTGCTGGTCATCGGCGCCGCGGGTGGCTGGGAGGCCTGGCGCTGGTGGCAGGCCAAACGCGACATGGCGGCCGCCAGCGCCTTCCTGGCGGCGATGAGCACCGCGCAGACCGTCGGCCCCCAGATCGCCGGCTCGTCGGCCGACGCTGCCAGCCACAAGGCCGCGATCGAGGCGTTCGACCACGTCGCGGCGACCGCACCGGACGGCTACCGAACCCTCGCCCGCCTGCGCGCCGCGGCGCTGCAGGCCGACCTTGGCAATCTTGCCGCCGCCGCCGCGACCTACGATCAGGTGGCCGCCGACAGCACCGCCGATCCGGTGCTGCGCGATCTCGCCAGCCTGCTTTGGGTGCAACGCCAGCTCGACACCGGCGATCCGGCGCGTCTGGAGGCGCGGCTGAAGCCGCTCGCCGAGCCGGACAATCCCTGGCACGCCCTGGCCAGCGAGGACCTTGCGCTGCTCGACCTGCGCCAGGGTCATACCGACGCCGCCAAGGCGACGCTGCACCGCCTCGCCGGCGACGTCACGCTGCCGCAGGACCTGCGCGGACGCGCCAGCCTGATGCTGAACCGGCTAGGCGGATGAGCCGCATGACCATCGGACGTGACGCCCACCGGCTTGCGATCCTGGGGTCCGGCGATGTGCCCCGCGCGGTGTCCCGCGGCTTGGCACTGACGCGTCGTGCCGCCCTGCTGGCGCCGCTCGGCGCGCTGGCCGGCTGCGGCCTGTGGGACAATTGGTTCGGCGACAAGAAGACCCCGCTGCCCGGCAAGCGGGAGACGGTCGCCGTCCCGCAAGGCGCCCTGAAGGTCGACGACGGCGTGGCCAAGATCGTGCTGCCGCCGCCGGTGCGCAACGCCGCGTGGCCGCAGGACGGCGGCAACCCGTCCCACCTCATGGGCCATCTCGCGGCGGGCGACCGGCTGACCGAGGCATGGACGGCCGACATCGGCGAAGGCGGCGCCTATCGCAAAAAGCTCCTTGCCCACCCGGTGTCGGCCGACGGCGTCATCTTCACGATGGATGCGGCCGGCACGGTGTCGGCCTTCCAGGTCGCCACCGGCGCGCGGCTGTGGCGGTTCGACACGCCGGAGGAGAAGGACCGCAGCGACAACATCGGCGGCGGCCTGGCCGTCGACCAGGGCACGCTCTACGCGGTCAACGGCCTGGCCGAGCTGGTGGCGCTCGATGCCGCAAAGGGCACCGTGCGCTGGCGCGTCGGCACCGGCACGCCGGCGCGGTCGGCGCCCACCGTCGCCGACGGGCGGCTGTTCCTGACCACCATCGATGACCGGCTGGTCGCCTTCGCCACGCAGGATGGCCGCCAGCTCTGGGTCTATCAGGCCGCAACGGCGGCGACCGCCTTCCTGGGCCAGTCCGCGCCCGCCTACGCCGACGGCTTCGTGGTCGCCGGCTTCGGCTCGGGCGAGGTGGCCGCGGTGCATGCCGACAGCGGCCTGGTTGTCTGGACCGATAGGCTCGCGGGCGAACGCTCCGGCGGCATCGTGGCAGATTTCTCGACCATTCGCGGCCTGGTGACGATCAGCAACGGCGTGGTCTACGCGGTCAGCGTCGGCCGGCTGTTGGTCGCCCTGGATCTGCACGCGGGCCGGCGCCTTTGGGAACGCGAGGTGGCCGGCGAGGATACGCCGTGGGTCGCCGACAACTGGATCTTCCTGGTCACACTGAACCAGCAGATCGCGGCGATCGACCGCGAGGCCGGCCGGGTCGCCTGGGTCACCCAGTTGCCGCGGTGGGATGATCCGGACAAGCAGAAGGTCGCGGTCACCTGGTTCGGGCCTGTGCTGGTCAGCGACCGGCTGGTGGTTGCGGCAACCGACGCCGTCGCGCTCTCGATCAGCCCTTATACCGGCACCATCCTGGGGCAGCAGAAACTGTCCGATGGCGCCGCGATGGGCCCGGTGGTGGTCGCCGGCACCGTGTTCATCGTGTGTGACAACGGCCGGTTGATTGCGCTCCGATAGGCGGAGCGCAGTGGTCAGTGGTCAGTGATCAGATCGTGTTGGATTTCCGCCAACGTCGGGTTTCCATCGTCGTCGGCTTTCAAGTTTGCTGCTTTCAAGTGTCAGGTTGGGTGAATGTTGCCGGTCGTGGTCATCGCGGGGCGGCCCAATGTGGGCAAGTCCACGCTGTTCAACCGCCTGGTGGGGCGGCGGGCGGCGCTGGTGGCCGACACACCGGGAGTGACGCGCGACCGCAAGGAGGCCGAGGCGATGCTGCGCGGCCGTCGCGTCCGGCTGGTCGATACCGCCGGGCTGGAGGAGGCCGCGGCCGAGACCTTGCCCGGGCGGGTGCGGGCGCTGGCCGCTACCGCGGTCGCCGGCGCCGATCTGGTGGTCTTCGTGGTCGATGCGCGCGCCGGCCTGACCCCGGCCGACCGGCACTTCGCTCAGTGGCTGCGTCGCCACGACCGCCCCATCCTGCTGGTCGCCAACAAGGCGGAGGGACGCAGCGCCAATGCCGCGGTGCTGGACGCTTATGCGCTTGGCCTGGGCGAGCCGCTCGCTGTCTCGGCCGAGCACGGCGAGGGTATCTCGAACCTGATGGCGGAGATCGCCGACCGGCTGCCAGCCGCGGCTGACGATGAACTGACCGAGGGCGACGACCGGCCGCTGAAGCTCGCCATCGTCGGGCGGCCGAATGCGGGAAAATCCACCCTGCTGAACCGGCTGCTCGGCGAGGAGCGCATGCTGACCGGGCCGGAGCCGGGCCTGACGCGCGACGCGATCTCCGTGCTGCTGCGCGATGCCGACGGCACGCCGATCGAGCTGGTTGACACCGCCGGCCTGCGCAAGCGCGCGCGGGTGACCGGCGACCTGGAGAAGATGTCCACCGGCGCCGCGATCGGCGCGCTGAAGCTGGCCGAGGTGGTGGTGCTGGTGATCGACGCGGTGGACGGGCTGCACGACCAGGACCTGCATATCGCGCAACTGATCGAGCGCGAGGGCCGCACCATGGTGCTGGTGCTGAACAAGTGGGACGCCGTGCCCGAGCGCACCGCCACCCGCCGCGCCGTGACGGAGCGGCTGGAGGAAAGCCTGGCGCAGATGAAGGGCATCGAGCTGGTCACGGTCTCCGCGCTGACCGGCGCCGGGCTGGAGCGGCTGCTGCCCGCGGTGCGCCGCGCCCACGCGGTGTGGAACACGCGGGTGCCCACCGCCGAGCTGAACCGCTGGTTCGAGCAGGCGCTGGCGCGGCATCCTCCGCCGCTGGTGGACGGAAGACGGCTGAAGCTGCGGTATGTCACCGAGGCGAAGGCGCGGCCGCCGACGTTCATTGTGTTTGGCACGCGGGCGGAGCGAATTCCGGAGGATTACCGGCGGTATCTGGTGAACAGCCTGCGCGAGGCGTTCACGCTGCCAGGGACGCCGATTCGTCTGGAGCTGCGTGGGACGAAGAACCCTTTCGTGGAGTGACTTCGAAGGGATCGCTCATAAAGCTACGCTTCGCCCTCACGGCGTATCCGCGTCAGCCGGATGGCGTTGCGGCGGCGACTTACAGGGGTTGAGGATCGACACCCTCCGCATCGCTACATCCCTCGTGTTGCGCGTCACCAGAATCAGGTCGTGGATGCGGGCCGTCGCTGCGAACCCGGCATCATCGACATGCTTCTCACTCTGCGCCAGCGCTTTGCCCCATTCGCGCGCGACTGCTTGATCGATCGACAGAATCCGACCCGCGAAGGCTTGGAACACTGCGTCAGTCCGCGCTGTGACCGCGCGCGCTACCGCCGGCTTGGACACCGTCAACCTTGCGATGCCCTTCGCGACCTCTCGCACCGTCAGCGCGCTGATCGCGAGGTCGGCATCGTCCACGCCCGCCAGCCAGGTTCGCACATGTTCATGTGGTTCCGACTTTCCGATCTCGCGGAACACGCTGGTATCCAGCAGATATTTCATTCGGCCGCGTCGTCACCACCGAGCACCTCGTCCAATGCCTCCAGCCCGGCACCCCGCAACGCACGTTTGGCCGTGGTCCGAGGATAGGGCCGTCCGGGCTTCGGATGTGCCGCCGCATAGGCCCGCGCGGTCACCACGGCATCGCGCGTCAGGGACGGGTAATCGGCCAACACCGCGTCCACTGACATCCCGCCATCCAGCAGCGCCGCGATGCGATACACCTCGATATCCGAGCCTCGCAGCACCGCCTCGCCGTCCGTCCGAAAATTGATGTTGGCGGCGAGGCCCGCCAGTTCGGCCGTGCGGCTTTCGAGCTCTGAGACCAGATCGGCGACCACGATCCGGAAACGCCCGAAGCGCACCTCGCCCTCGCGCTCCACCGCGCCGTGCTGCAACGCCTCGTAGAATTCCATCCGTGCCTTGGGCGTCAGCTCTTCGCGCAGCGCCTTCACAGCGTAAAGGTAGAACAGGTCGGGCCAGCCGACGGTGCGCACCGCGGCGCCGGTCTTACGCAGCAGGACCGGGCGCACCGGACCCGCATCGAGGGCCTTCTTCACCGCGCGCACCGGCTCGCGCAGCACGAACGCTACCTCGGCGGGCGTGAACTGACCCATTCGGTCCATTGCGGCTTCCTAATTCGACCCCAAATATGGGGTTGAATTAGCTGTACGTCAATGTCGATTTCGCGAAGCCAACCAAATCGGGTCAGAAGGCCCATCCGCGTAAAACCGCACGGTAAGAAACGAGAATACGGACGGAATTCCTACAATTTTGGCCTGGAGAGCCCGGATTTGGTCCGTAGTCGGCACAAACGGGCCGTTTATCGCGTGCAATCATGGCGTGCAACGTAAATTGCACGCATATCAGGATTTGAGCAGGTGTATTGGACGCAACAAAGAGGGGGTCTAACGCGGGGGATGACTTTGCGTGCAATACAAACAGCGGCGGCTACGGCGTCTACACCGCTAGGACCGAGAATGTCCCAAGGGCCGGTGGCGACCCACCCCTCAATATTGCGTGCAATACGCTAACGTGCGTTTTCGCACGGATGGGCCTTCCACCCCACCATGCGAGAGGCCAGCTTCTCGCGCTCTCCGGGATATTTGAACAAGGAAATTTTCGGTTGGGAGCGACTCGGCTCGGTGCTACGCTGCGGTATCTGCTCAACCCTGCTGAATG
>PLXO01000116.1 GCA_003151425.1 Acetobacteraceae bacterium | reverse complement strand
GTCGCACGGTGAGGTCAGACGGCGCCGATGCCGGGCGGGAGCCTCGCTTCGGAGCGGAGCGGTCGGCGCGGGTGCCAGGCGGGGACTGGGGTCGAGCAAAGGGCGCAAATCGTGAATCCCGACAAAGACCCTATGGAGCGTCGCACGGTGAGGTCGGCCGGCGCGGATGCCAGATGGGAGCCTCGCTTCGGGGCGGAGCGGTCGGCGCGCGTGCCAGGCGGGGGCCTGGGGTCGAGCAAAAGGTGCAAATCGTGAATCCCGACAAAGACCCTATGGAACGGCGCACGGTGGGTTCGGCCGAAGCGGCGGGCGGCATGGCGATGGGCGCCATTGGGTGGGGATGGAGCTTCTCCGCGTGCTCCGCGATGCGTCCTGCTTTCTGGCGGCGGCGCGGGCTTGGGATGCGTGGCGCGGCACCGGGGGCATCGCTTCGGGGCGAAGGTGCGCCGACCTCTCCCCCGCCCTTGGTCCACTTCGCGGCCCAAGGCCTCAACGGGAGTGGGAGAAACCCGGCTCGCCGCCTCCTCCGCGGCGGTGTAGGCTGGCGCGCAACCGGCCGGCGCCATGCCGGGACACTGCGCGTGGGGACAATCATCATGCAGCTAGGTTATTTCGCGATGCCCTCGCACCCGCCGGAGCGCGGGTTGAAGGCGGGCCACGACTGGGACCTGCAGGTCCTGCGCTGGCTGGACGACCTTGGCTACATCGAGGCGTGGATCGGCGAGCACCACACCGCGCCGTGGGAACCCCACCCGGCGCCCGACCTGCTGGTCGCGCAGGCGCTGCTGCAGACGAAACGGATCCGCATCGGTCCCGGCGGCTTCCTGCTGCCGTACCACCACCCCGCGGAGCTCGCCAACCGCGTCGCCATGCTCGATCACCTGTCGGAGGGGCGGCTGAATTTTGGCGTCGCCGCGTCCGGGCTGCCGAGCGACTGGGCAATGTTCCATGTCGACGGCATGGGCGGCGTCAACCGCGAAATGACGCGCGAGGCGCTCGACATCATCCTGCGGCTGTGGAGCGATGAGCCGACGTTCGACTACGAGGGCCAGTTCTGGCAGGTGGCCAAGCCGGCGACGATGTATGGCTTCCTGAAGCCTCACATCCGTCCATTGCAGCGGCCGCACCCGCCGATCGGCGTGGCCGGGCTGTCGAAGAACTCCGACACGCTGAAGCTCGCCGGCGAGCATGGGTTCCTGCCGCTCAGCCTGAACCTGAACCCGGGCTATGTGCGCAGCCACTGGGACGCGGTCGAGGTCGGTGCGGCGCGATCCGGGCGCACGCCGTGGCGCGGCGACTGGCGGCTGGTGCGCGAGGTGTTCGTTGCGCAGACGGATGAGGAAGCCTGGCGCCTGTCGGTCGGCGGCATGATGGGGCGCATGATGCGCGAATACTTCCTGCCGCTGCTGGCGAATTTCGGTTTCCTGGAATACCTGAAGCACCGGCCGGACGTGCCGGACTCCGATGTCACAGTGGAATATTGCGCGCGGCACAACTGGCTGGTCGGCTCGCCGGCGACGGTGGCCGAGAAGCTGGCGCGGGTCTATGATGATGTCGGTGGCTTCGGCCAGTTGCTGGTGTTCGGCTTCGACTATGTCGACAACGCCGCCGCCTGGCATGAGTCGCTGCGGCTGTTGGCGCAGGAAGTGCTGCCAAAGGTCGCGCATCTGACACCCAAGATGACACCGCAGAAGGTTGTTTCCGCATGAGCCGCGTTTTGCATCGTTCCGGCGCCATCCCCCCCGTCGCGGTCGGCGGGGAGGGTATCTACCTGCACCTCGCGGACGGCACCAAGGTGATCGACGCCTCGGGTGGCGCGGCGGTCGCCTGCCTCGGCCACGGCAACAAGCGCATCGCCGAGGCGATCGGTCGGCAGGCCGCCACGATGGCCTATGCGCACACCGGAACGTTCATCAGCCAGCCGGCCGAGGACCTTGCGGATATCGTTCTGCAAGACCAACCAGGCGGGCTGACGCATGCCTGGTTCTGCTCCTCGGGGTCCGAGGGGAATGAGGCGGCGCTGAAGCTGGCACGGCAATACTTCGTGGAAATCGGCCAGCCGCAGCGCACCCGCTTCATCGGCCGGCGGCAGGGCTATCACGGCACCACGCTCGGCGCGCTGGCCGCGGGTGGGAACATGATGCGCCGCAAGCTGTATGAGCCGATGCTGGCTCAGGCGTTCAGCCTGGTCTCGCCGTGCTTCGCCTATCGTTTCAAACGCGACGATGAGACGGATGCGCAATATGTCGATCGTCTCGCGGACGAATTGGAGGCCGAATTCCAGCGCCTCGGGCCCGGCAACGTCGTTGCCTTCCTGGCCGAGACGGTGGTGGGGGCGACCACCGGCTGCGTGACCGCGCTGCCCGGGTATTTCAACCGCATGCGCGCGATCTGCGACCGGCACGGCGCGCTGCTGATCCTCGACGAGGTGATGTGCGGGATGGGCCGCACCGGCACGATGCACGCCTGGGAGCAGGAGGGGATCGCGCCGGACATCCAGGTGATCGCGAAGGGGCTGGGCTCCGGCTACCAGCCGATCGGCGGGCTGCTGATTGCCGGGCGGATCGTGGAGGCGCTGCACAAGGGGTCGGGCGGGTTCATGCATGGCCAGACCTATCAGGCGCATCCCGTCGCCTGCGCGGCGGCGCTGGAGGTGCAACGGATCATCCGCGAGGACAACCTGCTGGAGAACGTCCGCGCCATGGGGACGCGGCTGGAAACGGCGCTGACCGAGCGATTCGGCAATCACCGCCATGTCGGCGACGTGCGCGGCCGCGGGCTGTTCTGGGCGATCGAACTGGTGGCGGATCGTGCGTCGAAGCAGGTGTTCGATCCGGAGTTGAAATTGAATGAGCGGGTGAAGCGGGAAGCGCTGGCGCGCGGCGTCGCCACCTATCCGATGGGCGGCACGATCGACGGCATACAGGGCGATCATGTGATCGTCGCCCCGCCGTATATCTCGACGGCGGCCGATATCGATACGATCGTCGATTGCCTCGGTGCCGCAGTCGACGCGGCGGTCGCGACCATCTAGCGACGGTCCGACCGGCCAAGAAATGAATTATGGTTGACACCGCACGGCGCGATCGGGGCGCGCTGCGATCGCGGTGGTTCGGCAATGACATTGCCGTGAGCACGGGGACGTGAACGACAAGGCGCGGCATTGATCCGGCGTGTTGCCACTATTTCAGCATCTCCTGAGCATTGCATCGATTTGGCAGGAGTGTCCCGATCCCCGGGGTCTACCGGGCATCATCCATCATGCCAGGCGCGCCATGCTGCCGCTACGTTCAGGGAGATGGCCGCCTTCGGGTTGGCCGCCTTCGGGTTGGCCGCCTTCGGGCTGGCCGCCTTCGGGCTGGCCGCCTTCGGGCTGGCCGCCTTCGGGTTGGCCGCCTTTCGCTTGGATCGACGTTGCAACGACGGCCGCCCGCCGGCTCGACCGCCGCCGCCGGCCTCGATCGTCCCGGCATTCCTGAGCCGGCGACCCCGGCGCGCAGATGCGAGACGCTCGCATGATTGCGGTCAGCACTTGACCTTTCACGCGCGCCAGCCAAATTGTTGCGATGCGCAACTTCTCCGACCTGACCGAACGCGAAGTCCTCGCCCTGGCGATCGCCAATGAGGAGGAGGACGGCCGCATCTACGCCGACATCGCCGAGGGCCTGCGCGAGGACTACGCCGCCACGGCCAACCTGTTCACCGAGATGGGGGCGGAGGAGGGCGAACACCGCCGCCGCCTGATCGAGCTGTACCAGGAAAAGTTCGGCGAGCACATCCCGCTGATCCGCCGCCAGGACGTCCGCGGCTTCATCCAGCACAAACCGATCTGGCAGATCCGCCCACTCGGCCTCGATTCAGTGCGCGAACTGGCCGAGACCATGGAGGTGGAAACGTTGCGCTTCTATCGGCGGGCGGCTTCGCGCACCACCGACGCGTCGATCCGCCGCCTGCTCGGCGACCTGGCCGAGGCCGAGGTCGAGCACGAACACATCGCCGCCCGCCTGAAGCAGGAGAACCTTCCCACCAGCGTCCGCCAGCAGGAGGATGCGGCGGCCCATCGATTGTTTCTGCTGCGGGTGATCCAGCCGGGCCTGGCGGGGTTGATGGACGGCTCGGTGTCCACGCTGGCGCCGCTGTTCGCCGCCGCCTTCGCCACCGGGCGATCGTGGGACGCCTTCGTGGTGGGCCTGGCGGCCTCGATCGGCGCCGGTATCTCCATGGGCTTCGCCGAGGCGCTGTCCGACAACGGCAGCCTGACCGGCCGCGGCGCGCCGTGGATTCGCGGCGGCATCTGCGGGCTGATGACAACGCTCGGCGGCATTGGGCATACGTTGCCGTTCCTGATTCCCGCGTTCTGGACCGCCCTGTCGGTCGCCTGCGGCGTGGTCGTGGTTGAGCTCGCCGTGATCAGTTGGATTCGCTGGAAATACATGGACACGCCCCCCATCTCCGCGGCGTTCCAGGTAATGTTCGGCGGCGCGCTGGTGTTCGCCACCGGAATTCTGATCGGTAGCAGCTAGAGGTCCCCATGCAAGCCGCGCCTGCCAGACCGCCCGTGATCATTCGGGCGCTGCAGTACGACCCTGTGACCATCGCGCTGCACTGGATCACGGCCGTGCTTGTCAGTCTGTTGTGGGTGATTGGAAAGACAATCGACTATGCACCCAACGGCGCGCTGCGGGTGGACTATCGGTCCCTGCATATGTTGCTCGGCGTTACGCTGCTCGGCGTGTTCATCACCCATATAATCTGGCGCCTGCACCGAGGGCGTAGTCTGCCCGCCGCCGGCAACGCGCTGATGGAACTCGCGGCCCGCGTGGTGCATTGGGCGCTCTATTTGCTGGTCGGTACGACGCTTGTGCTGGGCCTGGCGAATGTCTGGGTGCGCGGCGACGTGGTGTTCAACCTGTTCACCGTGCCGGCCTTCGATCCCGCCAACAAGGCGCTGCAACATCTGATTGGCGACTGGCACGCGCTGGCGGCAGATGCCATCCTGATCCTGGCGGGGGTGCACGCGGCAGCGGCGCTGTTCCACCACTTCATCCTGCGCGATGGCGTGCTGCGCGGGATGCTGCCGATGGTGTGACAGACGCCGTCCGCCGCACGCCCGCACAAACGGGAGGCGGCGCATGCGCGATCTGGCGCAACTGCATCGGGCGACGTTCGGACCGTTCAAGCTGTCTTCCCGACAAACGGGGGCCGACAAACGGGGGGAGGAACATGGCCATGCCAGACCATACCGCAGCGGCATCGATCGAGCGGCCGGCATCGCTGCCCGGCGGCAACGCGCTTTTCGGCAGCGACGTGGTCGCCGACGTGCTGCGCGCGCTCGCGATTCCGTTCGTCGCGCTGAACCCCGGGGCCAGCTATCGCGGCCTGCACGACAGCCTGGTGAACCACCTCGGAAACACCATGCCGCAGATGCTGCTGTGCCTGCACGAGGAACACGCAGTGGCGATCGCGCAGTGCTGGGCCAAAGTGACCGGCACGCCGATGGCGGTGGTAGTTCATTCCAATGTCGGACTGTTCCACGCCACGATGGCGATCTTCAACGCCTGGGGCGACCGGATGCCGGTGCTGGTGCTGGGCGCCACCGGACCGGTCGACGCGGCAAAGCGCCGTCCCTGGATCGACTGGCTGCACACCGCGCAGGACCAGGGCGCGCTGGTGCGCAATTACGTGAAATGGGATGCCCAGCCGGCCTCGCCCGAGGCAACGCGCGAGGCGCTGCTGCGCGCCACCTGGATGGCGCGCACCGCCCCGATGGGACCCGTCTATGTCAACCTGGACGCGGCGTTGCAGGAGGCCCCGCTAGTGCAGCCGCTGCCGCCGCTGGAAACGCCCCGCTTCGTGCCCGGAATGACCTCCGCTGCGCCGACAGACCTGGTGGCCAAGGCCGTAACGATGCTGCGTGGCGCTGTCCGCCCGCTGATCCTGATGGGCCGCGTCACGCGCGATCCCGCTGCCTGGTCGCGCCGCGTCGCGCTGGCCGAGGCGCTGGGCGCGCGCGTGGCGACCGACCTTAAGATCGGCGCGGCGTTCCCGACCGACCATCGGCTGCACATTGCCGCGCCGGGCACCTTCGCGGTGCCGGAGACAGCGCGCGCGATCGCCGAGGCGGACGTGATCCTCAGCCTGGACTGGGTCGATCTGGCCGGGACGCTGCGCGCTGCCTGTGCCGGAGGGATGTCGGCGGCGAGAGTGATCCAGGTTTCGCTGGATCACACGCTGCATAACGGCTGGAGCATGGACCACCAGGGCCTGCCGCCGGTCGATCTATTCCTGGCGGCGGAACCTGATCCGGTGGTCGCCTCGATGCTGGAACGATTGGGCCAGGGCGCTGTTTCGCCGGTCGTGGAGACGGTCGTCGATGTCGCGGACGTGCCTCCCGTAGGCCCGATCCTCGGGGGACCGGTCCCCGCGGGACCGATTGCCGCGGGACCGATCCCCGCTGGACCGATCAACGTGCCGTTGCTGGCCGCGTCGCTGCGCCGGGCCGTCGTGGGGCGGCGCGTCTCTCTGTTGCATTTGCCGATCAGTTGGGACGGCGCGTCTTGGCCGTTCCGGCATCCGCTCGATTTCCTTGGCGGCGACGGCGGCGCGGGGATCGGTGCCGGACCGGGGATATCGGTCGGGGCTGCGCTGGCGCTGATCGGCAGCGACAGGCTGCCGGTCTCGATCTGCGGTGACGGGGATTTTTTGATGGGCGTGACGGCGCTCTGGACCGCCGTGCACTATCGCATCCCGATGCTGCTGATCGTCGCGAACAACCGCTCGTTCTTCAACGACGAGCTGCATCAGGAGCGGGTGGCGCGTATGCGTGGGCGGCCGGTGGAAAACCGCTGGATCGGCCAGCGGATTTCCGATCCGGACATCGACCACGCGGGCCTGGCACGCGCTCAGGGCGCGGCGGGGTTCGGGCCGGTGACGGACGCGGCGGACCTGGAGGCGGTGTTTGCCGGCGCCGTCGCCGTGGTCCAATCAGGCAGCGTCGCGATCGTCGATGTGCACGTCACACCTGGTTACACACCGGCAATGACCGCGGCGATGACGCGGGTCGCCGACTGACGCCCCAACCGATGGGCGTTTGCGTTATGGCCGGATCACCGCCAGGACGATTTCGATAACGATCAGCACTACGATCAGCACCTCCAGCAGTTCGGCGCGGCTGCTGTGGGCCTCGTCGTAGAGCGCCGAATAGGTGTCGCGGATGATTGCCAGCTTGCGGTCCACCGCAGCGCTGACAGTGGAGACGCGGAACAGGTCGAGTGCAGCGCTGTAGACGCGCGCGAGGTAGACATCCTCGGTGACCTGCAGGGCGTTGTCTACTTTCTCGGTCAGTTCGGTGACTTCCGCGACCAAGGTCTGGAAGCGGCGGGCCAGGTTGGCGAAGCGGCGCGCGGCAAGCGGGGCGAGTCTGCCGCGTTCCGCCGCCACAAGGTCGTACATGCGGGGCAGCTCGGCATCCAGCAGTTCGTCGTAGTATCGCATCTCCAGAAGCTGGGCATTGGCGATTTCCAGTACGTCGATCACGTCGGAGTCGCCGCGTGGCTCGTAGATGAAGGCGCGGTCCCAGGTGAGCACGACAAGATCGTCGGTGTAGTAGGAGAAGCGCTGCCGCAGCAGATCCTGCCGTGCGGCGTCCGAAAGCATGCGCCGTTCGCCGGACAGCAACGGCACCAGGTCGACGCGCGCTTGCAGATCGACGGCGCTCATTTCCTGATCGAAACCGTGCACGACGCCGATCAGGTAATCCTCCCGCAGTGCCGAGGAGGCTTCGGGGCGGACCAGCGCGGGGGCGATCGCAGTCCGCAGCAGTTGCAACAGAGCGTTCCAGGGATCGGCCTGGTCTTGCCCGACGCTACGGTCCACCGCGTTCATCTGTGCGACGAGGGCGGACCATGGAAGGTCACGGACCGGCACGCGAAGGGCGATCGACACGGCGCCGAAATCGTAGACCTGCGCGGTCACCTCGGCCTGCACCGCGGTGCCGTCCAGGACGAGTGAGACCGGGTCCAGAACAAGCGAGACCGGCGGCACATCGAAGGCGACCGCCTTTGGCGGGGTCGCGGTCAACCGGCCACGGCTGGCGATGCGCGCCCGCGTGGCCCACACCTGTTCCACCTTGGCGAGATCGATCTCGTAGGCGATGTCGAACAAGCGGAACGCGATGACGGCGCCGCTGCCGACAACGGGTTCGGCTTGGTTCATATCGGTCGCATTCGCCATGTCCACCCTCTGCGCCCACTCTTTGCGATCGTGTCAGGCAATGATCTTGTCCGCATGGGGATCTTGTCCGCATGGAGATCATGTCAGTGGGGCCGCGACGCCCGCCAATGACACCTCCCGTGCCCGCAGACAACGCACCGCGTGGCCCGGCGCAATGACTTCCAAGGCCGGCACGACAATCCGGCAACGGTCCGTCGCATAGCGGCAGCGCGGATGGAAGTGGCAGCCGGTGGGCGGATTGGACGGATCCGCGACCTCGCCCTCCAGCACGATACGGCGCGCGCGCTGGCGCGGATCGGGGACCGGCACGGCGGACAGCAGCGCCTCGGTGTAGGGATGGCGCGGAGTGGTGAACAATGCCTCGGTCGGCGCGATCTCCACGATGCGGCCGGCGTACATCACCGCCACGCGATGACTGACATGTTTCACTACCGAAAGGTCGTGCGCGACGAACAGATAGGACAGACCCAGCCGGTCCTGCAGCTCCAGCAGCAGGTTGACGATCTGTGCCTGCACCGAAACGTCTAGCGCGGAGACCGGCTCGTCCGCCACGATCAGCGCGGGGTTCAGCGCCAGGGCACGAGCGATGCCGATACGCTGGCGCTGCCCGCCGGAGAAGGCGTGCGGGAAACGGTTCAGATAGGCACTCGGCAGATGCACCAGCTCCAGCAGTTCGGCCACGCGGGCATTGCGAGACGCGGTGTCGGTCATGCCGTTCACCAGCAGCGGTTCGCCGATGATCTCGGCGATGGTCATGCGCGGATTGAGCGACGAGAACGGATCCTGGAAGATCATCTGCATCTGCCGGCGTAACGGACGCAGCGCCTTGCGATCGAGCCGGGCGACGTCGATGTCTTGCCCGCTTGCCGCATGGAAAATGATTTCGCCGCCGGTCGGCGTGATCGCGCGCAGGATGCAGCGGGAGGTGGTGGTCTTGCCGCACCCCGACTCGCCGACCAGGGACAGCGTCTCACCGCGGGCGATGCTGAAACTGACATCGTCCACTGCGCGGACGGTGCCGGCGTTGCGGCCGAACAGGCCGCCGCGGAGCGGAAAGTACTTGCGCAGGCCGCGAACTTCCAGGACCGTCGCAGCCGGGGTCATGCCGGTACCGAAATGCGTGCGGTCGTATACAAATGGCAGGCTACCGCATGGCTTTCCGCGATCGCCACCTCGGCCGGGAACGTCTTCTCGCAGGTGCCGCGCATGAAGTCCGGGCAGCGTGGGTGGAACGGACACCCGGAGGGGCGCGCAAAGGGGTGCGGAATGGAACCCGCGATCGTTGCCAGACGCGAACGTGGTTCGGCCAATACGGACGGGATCGAGCGCAGCAACGCCCGCGTATAGGGATGCGCCGGCGCATGAAAGATTGTGTCAACCGGGCCTTTCTCCACCTCATGGCCGAGATACATAACCACCACATGGTCGGTCATCTCCGCGATCACCCCCATGTCGTGGGTGATCAGGATCACCGCGAGACCGCGCTGCTGCTGCAGGCGGCGGATCAGCTCCAGGATCTGCGCCTGGGTGGTGACGTCCAGCGCGGTGGTCGGCTCGTCGGCGATCAGGATGCGTGGCTCGGCGGCGAGCGCCAGCGCGATCATCACCCGCTGGCGCAGCCCTCCTGACAATTCGAACGAATAGGCATCGATCCGCTGTGCCGGGCGCGGGATGCCGACCATCGCCAGCAGGTCGATCGCCCGCGCCCGCGCCGCGCGCTTGGAGAGTGGCGCATGCAGGCGAATCGCCTCGATGAGCTGATTGCCGATGGTGTGGAATGCGGAGAGCGAGCTCATCGGCTCCTGGAACACCAGGCCGATTTCGCCACCGCGGATCGCGCGCATCTGTGCGCCGTCGGACGGCAGCTTTGCCAGGTCCACCACGGACCCATCCGCCCGCCGCAGCATTATTTCGCCGCCGACGATACGGCCGGGACGCTCGACGATGCGCAGGATGGAGCGTGCGGTAACACTCTTGCCGCAGCCGGATTCGCCGACGATGCCCAATGTCTGTCCCGGAAACAGATCGAAAGAGGTGCCATCCACCGCGCGCACCGTTCCCTCGTCCGCGAGGAAATACGTCTTGAGGTCCCGAACGGAGAGGATAGGTTCAGCCATACGGGTCCGCCGCGTCGCGCAAGCCGTCGCCCAGGAAGTTGAAAGCCAGGATCACGATGATGACCGGCACCGCGGCGATCAGCAGCCACGGCGCCAGGCCAAGTGTCTCCAGGTTCTGTGCGTCCTGCAGCATCACGCCCCAGGAGATCGCCGGCGGGCGCAGGCCCAGGCCGAGGAACGACAACGTCGTTTCGCTGATGATCATCGCCGGCAAAGCGAGGCTGGTCGCGGCGATGATATGCGACAGAAACGACGGCACCATGTGCTTGAAGATGATGCGCAGGCGCGACGCGCCGGCAAGCTCGGCGGCAACGATGAAATCTTCCTCGCGCAGCGCCAGGAACCGGCCGCGCACGACGCGCGCCAGTTCGGTCCAGCCGATCAGCGAGATGATGATGGTGATGGCGAAGTAGACCTGCTCCGGCGACCAGCTTGTCGGGATCGCGGCGGCGAGGCCCATCCACAGCGGAATCGTAGGGATTGAGCGCAGGATCTCGATCACCCGCTGGATGACCGTATCGACCCAGCCGCCATACAGGCCGGAGATGCCGCCCAGCAGCACGCCCAGCACCAGGCTGAGCGCCACACTGACCAGCCCGATCGTCAGCGAGGTGCGCGTGGCCAGCACCAGGCGGGAGAACACGTCGCGTCCAAGCTGGTCGGTGCCGAACAGATACAACGCGTCCGTGGCGTTGCCGTTGCTGACGCCGAACAGATGGATGTAGGTCGGGAACAGGCCGAACAGGCGGTACGGATAGCCATGGGCGAACAGCGCCAGATCACGCGGGTCGCTGGGATCCGGCGCATAGCTCAGCTTGAACGTTCGCAGATCGCGCTTGCCCTTCAGGGCGTAGACTTGCGGGTGGAAGTGGCCTTCGGCATCGAACAGATGGATCGGCTGCGGCGGGATGTAGCTGCGGGCCGCCAGGGTGTCGAACGGCTCGGAATAGGAGATGAAATCGGCAAACGCGGCAACAATGTAAAACGCCAGCACGATTGCGGCGCTGACTACCGCCAGCCTGTGCTTCTTGAACCGCCACCAAATGAGCTGGCGCTGTGTCGCCACCGCGACGCGGGTTTCCGCCTCGGTGATCAGCGGGGCGTCGGCGTCGATCGCGCCCGCACTCATCGATACGCGCTCATCGCAACTGGCCGGCGCGGATGCGCGGATCGATCCACATCAGCAGCAAGTCGGATAGCAGCGTGCCGAGCACCGTCAGCACGCCCAGCAACAGAATGATCGTCGATCCCAGCAGCATGTCCTGTGAGATCAGCGAGTGCAGCAGCAGCGGCCCAACCGTCGGCAGGCTGAGCACCACGGAGATGATGATGCTGCCGGACACCGTATACGGCAGCAGATAGCCAATCGTGCTGGCGAACGGATTGAGCGCGGCGCGCACCGGATATTTCAGGATCACCCGCCGCTCCGCCAGGCCACGGGCGCGCGCGGTCACCACGTACGGGCGGCGCAGTTCATCCAGCAGGTTGGCGCGCATGATGCGCACCAATTGGGCGATGCCGGGCAGGGCCAGGATCAGCATCGGCACCGGCAAGTGCTTGAGCAGATCTAGCAGCTTGCCCCACGACCATGGCGCCAACTGGTAGTCGGGGGAGAACAATCCACCCAGGTTCAGGTTGAACCACCGCAGGCCCAGATACATCACGATCAGCGCCAGCAGGAAGCTGGGCACCGCCAGGCCGATGAAGCCAATGAAGGTGAAGACGTAGTCGCCAAGCGAGTATTGCCGCACCGCCGAATAGATGCCGATCGGCAGTGCCAGCACCCAGGTCACGATGATGGCGGCAAAGGACAGCACCATGGTCAGCCAGAGCCGGTCGCCGATCACCTCGGCCACCGGCCGGCTGTATTCGAAGGATGTGCCGAACTCACCATGCAGGATCAGATTCAACCATTTCATGTATTGCACCAGGAACGACTGATCCAGACCATAGGCGTGGCGCAGTGCCGCCGCCTCCGCCGCGGAGATCGCGCTGCCCATCGCCGATGCCTGCGCGACATAGGCGTCAACGAAATCCCCCGGCGGCAGCTGCAGGATGATGAACGTCACCACGGTGATCGCCCACACCGTGATGACGGCCAGCAGCAGGCGGCGGATCAGATAGGCCAGCATGGCTCAGCGCTGCAGCAGGTGTCATTGCGAGCCGAAGGCGAAGCAATCTCCATGTGGGTATGCACAGACATGGGGATTGCCACGTCGCTTCGCTCCTCGCAATGACAGGGGTTCATGTCTTGTAGTACCAGGTTTCCGGATGCGAGTTGCCGGGCGTGCGGCAATGCTGCGCGTTGCACACGCGGGACGCGATGTTGCCCAGCCGGTTCGACACCAGGCGCACGCCGAGGCCGGCGGGTGACTGCCCCACAGTGCCGATGCCGATCTGCTGGTCGGCCAGGATCTTCCAGATCTCCTGCGCGTTCTTGTTGCGCCCATCGGCCTTCAGGCTCGCCGCCTCGCTGAACAGGTCCCACATCTTCAGGATGTTCGGATCATCCGGCTTGGTGCCCTGGGTGCCACCGGACGCGTAGTAGACCGCGTAGTCCGGACCCATGTACGCTTCGGTCGGATCGACCGGGATGGCATGGCGCGGAAACAAGTACAGCAGCTCGGTGCCGCCGTTGTTCCAGATGTAGATATGATGCTCGTTGTTGCGCACCCGGGTCATCGCCAGATTGCGTTCTAGCTCGCGCACGTCGGCCTGTATGCCGATCTTGATCCACTGGTTGGCAACCATCTCCGACAGTTTCGGATACGGCAGGAATGCCTGCACCGCGATTATCTGGATGCGCAGCCGCTCGCCGTCGTCGGTGCGCACACGGAACCCGGCCGAGTCCCTCTTCGTCAGGCCGATCTTGTCGAGCATCGCGTTGGCCTGCTTAAGATCCAGCACCGACCATTTCTTACGCCATTCCGGACCGGGATTCTGCGGCATGCTCTCGCCGGGCACCGGCGATCCGGGCGTGCCGATGCCCAGCCAGAACGTCTCATTGAGCTGGTCGCGATCGATCCCCATCGACAACGCACGGCGGAAATCCGCGTTGGTCAGCCATTTGCGAATCTCGGGGTCAGCCTTGAAGCTCTGGTTGATCTGCAGCAGAAAATCCGCGCCGGCGAAGCCCAGATCGAGATGGACCTTGTAGTTGCCCTTCGCCTGGTTATCCAGGAGCACCGGCAGCTTGCCGAGGTCCATGTGGCGCTCCTGCTCGTCGTATTCGCCGGCCATCGCGCGCAGGTTGATGACTTCCAGGTTCTCGCCGAGCGAGAACTGCACCCGGTCGAGATAGGGAAGCTGGTTCCCGGCCGTGTCGACCGCGTAGTAGAACGGGTTGCGCTCCAGCAGCCAGATCGGTTGCGTGATCGGCTGCACCATCTTCCACGGCCCGAGCGTCGGCAGCTCGGTGTTCAGCGACCAATCCTTCTTGTAATGGAACATCTGCAGCCAGTTCTCGAAGCCGGCGGCCTTGGCCTTCGCGTTGCATTCGTCGACCGAGGAGTATTTCGGCAGGAATTGCTTGAGGTAATGGCCGGGGGAATACGCGCCGAACGACAGTTTCTGCGCCTGACGCACCGACTGGCCGCCGCCGATGTTGGTGTCGCCGGCCATCATCTCCTCGAACAGGAAATACGGTACGTCGAATTCGAAGTGCACCGTGACCTCGTCGACCTTGACGATTCGGCCGGGCTTGCCGCGCGGCGACATATCGGGGATGGGGACCGGGACGATTTCCTTGTTCGAGTACATATCCTCGAACCAGAAGACGAAATCATCGGCGGTGAACGGTGCGCCATCGGACCATTTCATGCCCTTGCGCAGGTGCATCGTATAGGTCTTGCCGTCGTCGCTGAGCTCGTAGGCCTTGGCGACGCAGGGCACGATCCTGCTGCCGTCGGCACTCCAGAAGAAGCACTTGTCCGACGAATTGATGCGGTTGCCGTTCTCGACATCGCCGGGGCCGGTGAAGGCGCGCCGCCAGGTGCCGCCGTATTTGCCGATCTCGTTCAGCGGCTTCCAGACCATCGGCTCGGCCGGTATACGTTCCGCCACCGGTGGCAGTTTGCCGGCCTTCACGCGTTCGGTCAGCATCGGCGCTTCCTGAAACGTCTTCGGCCATTGCGCCGGGTCGATGATCATGGTCGGGCCTTCCAGATGGCCAACCAGGCCCGACGACCCGAGATCGGTCGCGGCCAACGTCCGGTGCGCGTTCGCCATGTCGCCCGCGGCGATGGCGGCGGCCACGGTGGACAACAGCGTGCGACGCGATACCTGGATGCTGGACATTTTGATCTCCCCTGGCCTGTTGGGGGTCGAGACTAGCAGCCCCGTGGTGGGGTCAGCCAGAGGGCGCGGGCGAAGTGGTTTCGTGAGGGGATCCGGATGCTCGATCTCCGGCAAGGCAAGGCCCACCGCGGAGCACGCGGAGTTTAGAATTTGTAGCGCGCCGCACGAAGCGCCATTCTCTTCCTCGGCGCGCTGCGCGTGCTCTGCGGCGGACCTTGCTACCCTGCGGACGATGCAACATTATCGGAAGGAGACCGGAATGATACTCGATGCCAAGATCGTTGCCGCCCTGTCCGGCGTCTCCACCGCCACCCTGACGACGGTGCTGTTGAAGAAGGGCCTGCGCAATGTGTGGATGCGCGGCACGAAACCGCTGCGTGACGGTCAGCCGCGGCTGGTCGGGCGCGCCTTCACCCTGCGCTTCGTTCCGGCACGGGAAGATTTGGCGACGCCGGAATCGTGGTCCTCGCCGAAATCCACCCGCGCCGCGATCGAGGCGATGCCGGCGGGCTGTATCGCCGTGGTGGACGCAATGGGTGTCACCGACGCCGGCATCTTCGGCGACATCCTGTGCGCGCGAATGAAGCACCGCGGCGTGGCCGGGTTGGTGACCGACGGCGTGGTGCGCGACGTCGGCGGCGTGTTGGCGTGCGGGCTGCCGGTGTGGTGCCAGGGCGCCGCGGCGCCGCCCTCCGTCGGGGGGCTCATGTTCGTGAACTGGCAAGAGCCGATCGGCTGCAGCGGCGTCGCGGTGTTTCCCGATGATGTCGTGGTGGTGGATCAGGACGGCGCGGTGGTGATCCCGCAGGCGCTGCTCGACGCCGTGGTGAAGCAGGCGGTGGAGCAGGAGCACATGGAAACCTGGATCATGGGCGAGGTCGACAAGGGTGCGTCGCTGCCCGGGCTGTATCCGCCGAACGTGGAGAACAAGGCGCGGTATGAGGCGTGGCGGAAGACGCAGGGGTAAGGTGCGGTTTGCGCGATACCATTGTTCCTGTATCGTATGGAATGGGGGGTAACATTCTCCCCCTCCCCTTGAGGGAGGGGGATTATGGGAGGGGTCATCGCGGTACGAAACTTCGGTGCGATACTGGCACCAACCCCTCCCCCCATCCCCCTCCCTCAAGGGGAGGGGGAGAATGTGAGCGTTACGTTCCAAGATAGAACTGCCGGATCAGCTCGTTGTTGTTCAGCGCCTCGGCCGACTCGCCTTCGAACTCGATCCGGCCGTGCACGATCACGTAGCCTCGGTCGGCGATACGGATTGCCTGGGTAAAATTCTGTTCCGCCATCAGCACAGTGAGCTGACGCCGGTCCTTCAGCTCCTTGATCTTGTCGATGGTGCGGCGCACCAGCAGCGGCGCCAGCCCCACCGACGGCTCGTCGATCAGCAGGATGCGCGGCGCCGACATCAGCGCACGAGCCAGCGCCAGCATCTGCTGCTCGCCCCCGCTCATCGACCCCGCGAGCTGTCCGCGTCGCTCCGCCAGGCGCGGAAACGTTTCGAGGCAGAATGCCAGATTGTCCTTGATCGCCGCGCGCGCGGCGGGGCGGAACGCGCCCAGCAGCAGGTTTTCCGTCACGCTCAGCCGAGGAAACAACCGTCGCCCTTCCGGAACGAAGCCGATGCCCAGGTCGACGATCGCCTCCGTTGCCCGCCCCACCAGTTCGTGCCGCTTGCCGTCGATCTCGGCCACGATGCTGCCGGCGGACGGCCGCACCATGCCCATCACGCATTTCATTAGAGTCGACTTGCCGTTGCCGTTGGTGCCGAGCAGCGCCACGGTTTCGCCGCCACCTACGGTCAGCGACACGCCGTGCAGCACGCGCACCGCGCCGTAGCCGGCCTCGATCCCAGTCAGGGTCAGGCTATTCGCCAAGATAGGCCCGCTCCACCTCGGGGTTCCGCACGACCTCCTGCGGATTGCCGTCGGCGATCTTGCGCCCGGCCACCAGCACCACCAGCCGCTGCGAGAAATGCAGCACCGCGCGCATGATGTGCTCGATCATGATCACCGTGACACCGGCCTCGTTCATCCGCAACAGCAGCGCCAGGATGTCGTCCACCTCGCCGTGCGACAGCCCGGCCATCGCCTCATCGGCGATCAGCAGCTTCGGCTCGGCGGCCATGGCGCGCGCCAGCTCCAGCTTGCGCATCTCGATCTGCGTCAGGTCGCGCGGCAATTTTCGAGATTTGTCCGCCAGGCCGACGAGACCCAGCAGTTCGGCGCAGCGTGCATCGGTGGCCGCGACGTGGCGGATGCGCGCCTGCACGACATACAGGATCGGCACGCGAACGTTTTCTGCCACTGTCAGGCTGGCGAACGGGCGCGGCAATTGAAAGCTGCGCGCTATCCCCAGGCGGGTGCGCTCATGTGCCTTTAGTCCGTCGAGGTTCCGCCCGTTGAACCGGACGGTGCCGAGCTCGTGACGCAGCGTCCCGCACATGCAGTTCACCAGCGTGCTCTTGCCGGAGCCGTTCGGGCCGATCAGTCCCACCCGTTCGCCTGGCTGCACCGAAAGGTTGATCCCTTCCAGCGCGACGAAGCCGCCGAACCGCTTGCCGAGCTCGTTCACCTCCAGTAACGGCGCTTCGCCGACTGGCGCCCCGTGAGGCGTCCCCGGGGACGTTCCTCGGGGCGTCCCTTGCGGCGCTCTTGGACCGTTCATCGCCGCGCTCGCACAAGGCCGACGATCCCATTCGGTGCGAGAACGACGAAGCCGACAAGGATCAGCCCGACAATCAGCAGGTTGGCGGCCGATGAGATCGTCACCGTGACAAGCTGCTGCACGGTGCCCAGAATGATCGCGCCGAGCAGCGGGCCGATCCAGCTCATCGTGCCGCCGATCAGCGGCATGGCGATGGCGTTCACCGCGTAGGTCAGGCTGAACCCCGACGCCGGATCGAGATAGGTCACGTAGTACGGCAGCGGCGCGCCCGCCATCCCCATCAGCGCGCCGGACAGCGTGGTGGCCAGCAGCTTGAGCCGCAGGGTGGGCACGCCGGAGGCCTCCGCCGCGCCCTCGTCGTCGCGAATTGTTGCGAATCCGATGCCGAGCTTCGAGCGCTCGATCGCCCGCGCGATCACGATCGAGACGACCGCCAGTGCCAGCATCACCAGGCACAGATAGTCGATATACCCCCCGCCGATCAGCGGCGCGGTCATCGGCCGGATGATATAGGCACCGCGCGAGCCACCGACGAAATCCCAGTTCGTCACCAGCGTCTGCACCACCACCGATAGCGCGAGCGTGGCGATCGAGAAGAACGCACCGCGCAGCCGCAAGGTCAGATAGCCGGTGCCGAACCCGACGATGCCGGACAGCACGCCGCCGATCAGCATCAGCAGCGGGATCGGAAGAGGAACGATCTTGTAGAGCGCGACCGAGGCGTAGGCGCCGATTGCCATGAAGGCCGGCGTGCCGAAATTCACGTAGCCGGTGTAGCCGCCCAGGATGTTCCACGCGGTAGACAGCACGATATACTGCAGCACCACATATCCGGCGAAGAACACATACGGGTTGCCGATCAGCCGCGCGGCGATGAACACCGCAGCCGCGGCGAGCAGGATCAGCGGCAGGAACCTTGTGGTGCTCATGTCTTTAAGTGCGGCCGAACAGTCCGCTCGGCCGGATCGCCAGCGTAATCAGCAGGAAGCCGAAGGCCACCGCCGGCGTCCAGGACGGGCCGTAGAATGTGGCAGTCAGGCTCTCGACGATACCCAAGATCATTGCGGCCGCCAGCGTGCCGGCGAAGCTGCCCAGCCCGCCCATCACGCAGATCGCGAACACCCGGCCGATGTAGTCGCGGCCGATCGACGGCTCCACCGGTTGGATCACGATCAGCACCGCGCCGGCAACCGAGGCAGTGGCGATCGACAGGCCGAAGGCGATGCGCTTGATCCGCACCGGATCGGCCGCCATCAGCCGCAGTGCCATCTGGTCCTGCGCCACCGCCAGAATGGCGCGGCCGATGAATGTTCTGGAGGTGAACAGATGCAGCGCGCCCACCATCGCCAAGGCCACCAGGCACGGAACCAGCAGGCGTCCCGGCAGTTCGATCAGGCCGAGATGCAGGCTGGGGCCGATATACGGGGCCTCCACCAGGCGATAGTCGACGCCGAACACCAGCACCAGGGTGACCTCGGTGATGAAGAGCAGACCGAAGAAGAATGCAAGACCCTGCAGCGGCTTGTCGCCGTGGCGCTCAAACGCAACATAGTAGAGTTGATAGATTACCGCGCCGAGTGCGTAGAACGCCGGCGCCACCACCACGCTGGCAAGGATCGGATCGACTCCCAGCGTGGAGTTGGCGAGATAGGCGATGTAGGAGCCTAGGATGATGAAGGCCGGATGCGCGATGTTCACCACATCCAGCATGCCGAACGAGATGGTTATCCCAATCGTCACGGCGGCGTAAAATCCGCCGAGCAGCAACCCGGAGATCACGGCGTTGCCGAGCAGGTCGAGGGAGATGTCCATGCTTACGCGGAATCGCCCGGCAACGGGGCGTCTTTCCCCGCACCGGCGACAGAACAGACTGTCATCTTCCTCCCCTTCGCCGTTGTGCGCCCCGTGTTGGCCGGGGTGCTTTCAACGGCAACTGTGGCGAATGTCGCGCGTGCTGGCTAGTCGAGAAAATCAAACAGACGAGTCCGCGCCAAACGGCGAAGGCGGGCGCAATGGCCAGACCACTGTGCTCCTGCGACGTCCGGCAAGCAGCAGGCAGCGAATGCGTCGCCACTTCCTTGGCATTCAATCACACAGGGCCGGAGGTCGGGTCATTTCGTGCCTCTGGGGTATCCATTTAACCGGAGTTGGGCGTAGACTGGGGCAATGGAACGTCCCGAGCCGCCGAGACAACGCGGACATCCGCCCACATTGGCGCGACCTTCGCCGAGCCGCCCGTGGAGGCAAATCCCGCACTCCGGTTAAATGGACACCCCAGTCGTGCCTTATCGGCCTCGGTTTCGACATCGGCGGCGCGCTTTTCGTCGTTGGGGGCCGCATCACCGCGGCTGCTCAGTTTCGACCAACCTGCGCCGGCCGCCGTACCCAGGCAGATCCCCACGGCGATCCAAAAGGCGAAATCGCCGAGAAAGATGCTGATGAACGCGCCGACCGCCAGGCCGAAGCTTATGCCGGCGCCGATCAGTTGATTTCGTTTCATTGGGGGACGATCGTGGCGGACGACGGCACACGCGAGGGATTTTCCCTGGGTGCCCAGTCAAACCACGCGGCGCGCGTGCGCGTCAGTGGACCACGGTGCGGGCGAGGATCATCACCCCGATTGCCGATAGAACGGCGGTGGCCCAGCCCTCCCACGCCGCGGGCCGCCAACCCCAGCCGATGCGCTTTGGTCCGCACATTCCGACGGGCGATGCAGCATGTGTCATCCAACCGACGCCCGGTGCTGCTCGATCCATGCGGAAGCTTCGGCTGCCGAGGCGAACGGGGCCGATACCGTGGAGACCGAAGGTGTTCCGTGGTAAAATCTGAGCAGCACATTGCTGCCAACCACGGCAGCCGAGGCGGCAGGCATGACTACCTTGCCCCGAAACGTTGGCGCTTCATTGGTCGCGATTGGAATCCAGACCAGCATCGGCCCACCTCACCCTGCGGCATCACCTGGCATGACGAGATGGGACGCATTCGTGCACCTGCAAGTCATCCCCGCCGGCGCGGCGGTTGGCTATCAGTCCAACGTCTCGTGATGGGGGCGCTCCCGCGCCTGGTCGGCTTTGATGTGGTGATACGCACGATGCCACTGGCGGATATCCTTGACTGAATTGATCAAGATCAACGACAGGCCTCGGGATGCACCCAGTCAGTAGAGTAGCGGTTGGCCGCACGCTCATGCCCTGACGTGCGGTCGCCTACCCGTCACATGAAGGGGTAACAGACATGCCAAATGAAGTCGGTCCCCCGGTTGGTTTCACGCCAATCGTGACCACAGCGTCGGCGGCGGCGCCGACCACCCCAGCGCGCGAGAGCACGACCGTCGCGATCAAGCCGATCATTCAGGTCGCGGCCGGTAACGCGCTCGAGATCTATGACTTCATGATATATGGCTATTACGCCAGGTACATCGCTCAAACGTTTTTCCCGAGCAGCAATGAGTATCTGTCGTTGATGCTGGCGCTGATGACCTTCGCCTTCGGATTTCTTGCCCGGCCCGTGGGCGCCATCGTGCTTGGCTCGTACACCGATCGCCACGGACGGCGAAAAGGATTGATCCTGAGCCTTACGCTCATGTCCCTGGGCATTATCTCCGTCGCGTGCACGCCGTCTTACGCGACGATCGGCATTGCGGCCCCGCTCATTGTGCTGGTCGGCCGTCTGCTGCAGGGCTTCTCGGCCGGCGCCGAACTTGGCGGCGTCGTTGTCTATCTGGCTGAAATCGCTCCCCCGGCAAGCCGCGCGTTCTACACGTGCTGGCAGGCCGCCAGCCAGCAGTTCGCCGTGATGGCGGCATCGCTGGTCGGGATCTTCCTGCTCATGGCGCTGACTCCGAGCCAGACCCAGAGCTGGGGCTGGCGGATCCCGCTGTTGCTCGGCTGCGCCGTGATGCCCGTCATGTTTTGGCTGCGCGCCAGCTTGGCCGAAACGGCCGTGTTTGCCAGACGGAAGAAGACCCCCACACTTTCTGAGATTTGCGCAAGCCTGGCCATCAATTGGCGGATCATCGTTCGCTGCATGGGCATGGCTGCCATGGCGGTTGTCGTTTCGCAGGCCATCCAGACGTATGCTCCGACGTTCATCGCCAGCTTGCACCTGGGCGCCATGGCCGGCTTCGTCATCCTGTTTTTCGTCGGTCTGTCGACGCTGTTCTGGCTGCCGGTCACCGCCTTGCTGGCGGACCGAATGAACCGCCGCACCATGCTGATCGCGGTGACACTCACCGCCGCCATCACCGCGTATCCGTTGCTGGCGTGGCTCGCGGCCGACCCGACCGTGTTCAAATTCGCCGTCTTCGAGCTGTGGTTCTCGTTCATGTATGCGTGCTACAGTTCGGTGCAGGTGGCGGCGATGGTCGAGCTCGTGCCCGCCCACGCCCGCACGGCGGGCTATGCGTTCGCGCAGGCGATCGCGGCGGCTGTGCTTGGCGGGTTCACCCCGGCGATTTGCACCTGGCTGAACCACGTTTTCAACAGCAATGCGATGGTCGGTGTCTGGTTGGCGGTCAGCGCGCTCATCAGCCTGGTTGCGGCGCTGTCGCTGGACAAGCGGGCGACAGGCGTCGCGCAGAGCGTTGAACTTCACTAGCACGTTGCTTTTCGTCGTTCCCACATCGTCATGCCGACGCACGGGTCGGGCCGCTGGCCGACCCAAGGACAGGCTCTGGCCGGACCGAAGACAGGCTCCGGTCGGCATCCACGACTATGGCCTTCCCGCCATAATCCCGCGCCTCGGCTGGATCGCGGCGCGAACTCCGCCGATGCCGTATCGCCTGCTGAAGCTGGCGGAGGATGGCGCGTAATCAGGTAAGAGAATGGGCCCACCAGGACTCGAACCTGGGACCAGCGGATTATGAGGGCCTGGCGTCAGGGCGGCGTTCCAATTTGTTTTGAAACGCCGCCCTGATTTGATGTCCGTGACTTCCACCAGCGTCCAGGGCTTCCACAGGCTCATGTAGGATTCGCGTAGCCTCGATCTGGTCCTGATCACCCGATGCTCGATCGCCGCTGTGCCCTAGAAGCCCTCGAAGACCTTTCCACTGAGATCAGGCAAGGCCGAAGCGATCCAGATTCATCACCTTGTCCCACGCGGCCACGAAGTCATGCACAAACGCCTGCTGCGAGTCGCCGCATGCATAGACCTCCGCGACGGCTCGAAGCTGGGAGTTCGAACCGAAGATAAGGTCGACGCGGGTGCCGGTCCACTTGAGCTCGCCGGTCCCGCGATCGCGCCCCTCGAACACGCCCTCGGATGTGGTGGACGGCTCCCACTTCGTGCTCATGTCGAGCAGGTTCACGAAGAAATCAGTGGTCAACGTCCCTGGCCGCTTGGTGAAGACACCGTGGTTGGACCGCCCGAAGTTTGCGCCCAAGGCGCGCATGCCGCCGACGAGAACCGTCATCTCAGGGGCGGTCAACGTCATCAAATGCGCCCGATCCACCAGCAGCTCCTCCGCGGGCCTGCTCTGTCCCTTCCCGAGGTAGTTACGGAACCCATCCGAGGTCGGTTCCAGCACGGCAAACGCGTGCACGTCGGTCAGCGCCTGGGTCGCGTCCGTGCGCCCCGGTGTGAAGGGAACCTTTGCCCCGTGCCCGGCGTTCTTCGCAGCTTCCTCGACGGCTGCGCAGCCGCCCAGAACGATCAGGTCCGCAAGCGAGACCTTCTTCCCGCCGGACTGTGCGCTGTTGAAATCCTTCTGGATCGCTTCCAGCGCCTGCAGGACCTTCGCCAGTTCCTCCGGCTGGTTGACCTCCCAGTCCTTCTGCGGCGCGAGACGAATGCGCGCCCCGTTCGCCCCTCCGCGCTTGTCGCTGCCGCGGAACGTTGCCGCCGACGCCCAGGCCGTCGTGACCAGTTGCGGGATGGAAAGTCCCGATGCGAGGACCTTGTCCTTCAGAGCGGCAATATCCTGCTCGCCGATCAATGCATGATCCACTGCCGGAACGGGATCCTGCCACAGCAGCGGCTCCGCGGGAACCAGCTTGCCGAGGTACCGCGAGTGAGGCCCCATGTCGCGGTGCGTCAGCTTGTACCAGGCCTTGGCGAACGCGTCGGCAAGCTCCTGCGGATTGTCGAGGAAGCGCTTCGAAATCGGCGCATAGTTCGGGTCCATCCTCAGGGACAGATCCGTCGTGAGCATCGTCGGCGCGTGCCGCTTCGACGGATCGTGGGCATCCGGCACGGTGCCCGCCGCGGATGCGTCCTTGGGAGTCCACTGGTACGCACCGGCAGGGCTCTTCACCAGCTCCCACTCATAGCGGAACAGGTTTTCCAGGAAGTTGTGGTCCCACTTGACCGGGTTGGTCGTCCACGCGCCTTCCAACCCGCTGGTGATCGCATCGGCACCTTTGCCGCTGCCATAGGTGTTTTTCCAGCCGAAGCCTTGCTCCTCGATGCTGGCAGCCTCGGGTTCGCGGCCGACATACTTGTCCGCATCGGCGGCACCATGGGTTTTGCCGAACGTGTGCCCGCCGGCAATGAGCGCAACTGTCTCCTCGTCATTCATCGCCATGCGAAGGAACGTCTCGCGGATATCCCGGGCCGCAGCGATCGGATCCGGCTTGCCATTCGGCCCTTGTGGGTTGACGTAGATCAGGCCCATCTGAACGGCGCCGAAAGGATTATCGAGCTGCCGGTCGCCGGTGTAGCGCTTGTCGCCGAGCCACGTGTCCTCGACCCCCCAGTTGGTGTCCTCGTCCGGTTCCCAGACGTCCTCGCGCCCGCCGGCGAAACCGAAGGTCTTGAACCCCATCGACTCCAAGGCGACGTTCCCGGTGAGAACGATCAGGTCGGCCCACGAGATTTTCCGGCCGTACTTCTGCTTGATCGGCCAGAGCAAGCGGCGCGCCTTGTCGAGGCTCACGTTGTCCGGCCAGCTATTGAGGGGCGCAAAGCGTTGCAAGCCGGAGCCTGCGCCGCCGCGGCCGTCGCCGATGCGGTAGGTGCCCGCGCTGTGCCACGCCATGCGAATGAACAACGGCCCATAATGACCGTAGTCGGCCGGCCACCAGTCCTGCGACGCCGTCATCACTGCATGCAGGTCCTTGATGACGGCATCAAGGTCGAGACTCTTGAACGCCTCAGCGTAGTTGAACGCCTCGCCCATGGGATTGGACAGGGGAGAGTTCTGGTGGAGCATCTTCAGATTCAACTGATTCGGCCACCAGTCTCGGTTCGACATGACCCCAACAGTCGTGTTCATGTGAGTCCCACCCGTTACTGGGCACTTGCTTTCGCTCGTCATATTCTCTCCGATCGTGTTCTGCTTTTGTCCTGTTCCGTATAGGAGAACCATCAATCCTTGTAAAGTGATCCAGCTTCATTGCCAGGCAATGACCAGGCGCCGGTCGCGGCGGCCTTCAGGCTGTCGCCGGTGCTGCCGAGCGGCAGGCCGGTCGCCGGATCGCCCACCGCCGCCGGATACGCCGGATGACCAGGCGCGTGGCCGGTCTCCCCCTCGGCGGTGGAGCGGAACATCGCGTCGACGTCGTTGTAGCCCTCCACGTCGGGCTTTTACGCGAAGTAGAGGTACCGGCGGTTGGCCTGCGACTCACCCGCGAAGGCGTATTTCAGGTTCTCCTCGGTCTTGCTTCCCATGAGCGATGCCATGGCTCTTCCTTTCGACTCGGATGTGACGCGAACAACGCCGGAGCGGCCGGGTGCGCGGCCGCCGCCCCACCGCAGCGGCGGGTAGGTTAGCCGAGACCGGGAGTCAATTAAACCGGGCCGCAACGCCAGGGCAATCGACCGGTGTCGTTGCGCGGAGCGCTGCGGCGGTCGGGCTTGACCCGGCCAAGCAAACCGGCGCGGATGCGGCGACAACGCGGCCAAACCCCAGGGCCGATTCCAGCAGCATTGGTGCGCGCTACGACGCCGCTCACGCCGCCACGCCCGAGATGGCGGGGTACAGTGCCCGATAGCGCGCGAGCTGCTGCGCATAGGCCGCGACCAGCGCAGGCTCCGCCGTCACCGTCGCCAGCCGTCGCGGCCTGCCGCAGACCGCGTCCGGCGCCTCACCGGTCGCGGCAAGCCGCGCCAGCCGGGCGGCACCGTAGGCTGCGCCATACGCCGCCTCAGCCACACGGTGCAGCTTGATGCCAAGCACCGCGGCCAGGATCGCCACCCAGACGCGCGAGCGCGAACCGCCGCCGATCACGTCGGCCGCCTCGATCCGCGTCCCGGAGGCGGCGAGGCTGTCGAGACAGTCACGTAACGAGAACGCCACACCTTCCAGCACCGCCTGGGTCAGCATCGCGCGGCTGGTCTCGTGTGCCAGTTCCGCGAAGACCCCGCGCACCGCGCCGTCGTTGTGCGGCGTCCGCTCGCCGGAGAGATAGGGCAGGAACAGGACCGGGCTCGGGGCGAGCAGCGGCGGTAACTCGCGCAGCAAGGCGGCCTCGCGCCGGCCGGTCACCCTCGACCACCAGGCCAGACAGGCAGCGGCGGACAGCGTCACCCCCATCTGGTGCCACAGCCCCGGCAGGGCATGACAGAACGCGTGCACGGCCGCCTGCGGATAGGGCACGAACCGGCTGGTCGTCGCCCAGACCACGCCGGAGGTGCCGAGCGAGATGAAGGCGTCGCCCGGGTGGATGGCGCCGAGCCCGACGGCGCCGGCGGCGTTGTCCCCCGCGCCGCCGGCAATCACCACCGGCGAACGCATGCCCCAGCGCGCGGCGAGGCCCGCACGCAACTGCCCGGCCGGCGCATTGCCCTCGACCAGGCGCGGCATCGCGTCGCGCGACAGGAAAGTGGCCGCCAGCGCCCGATCCGACCAGTCGCGCCGCGCCACGTCCAGCCACAGAGTACCGGAGGCGTCCGACATGTCGTCGAATTTTTCGCCGCTGAGCCGGTACCGCAGCCAGGCCTTTGGCAGCAGCACGTTGGCGACGCGCGCAAAGATGTCGGGCTCGTGGCGGCGCACCCATAGCAGCTTGGGGGCGGTGAAGCCCGGCATCGCGCGGTTGCCGGTTACCGCTTGCAGTGCGGGAAACCGATGCTCCAGCTCGGCACATTCGGCGGATGCGCGCACGTCGTTCCACAGCATGCAGGGGCGCAGCACGCGTCCGGCGGCATCGAGCAGGACCGCACCGTGCATCTGGCCGGACAGGCCGATCGCCCGCACCGCCGCCAGCGCCGCCGCGCGATCGGCGCGCAGCGCATCGAGCGTGACGCAGAACGCCTGCCACCAGGCCTCCGGGTCCTGCTCGCAGTGCCCGGGCGCCGGGCGCGAGACGGTCAGTGGAGCCGTCGCACTGGCCACAACGCGACCATCCGCGGCAACCAGCACCAGCTTCAGCGAGGAGGTGCCGAGATCGATTCCCAGGAACATCGCGGGTGGCACGGAGACCGAGTTGCGGTGTCCGACTCCACGCACGCTGCTGGCGCCGGGTCAATCGCAGCCCCGCCCCTTCGTTGACCCAGATCAATGCCATCGTTGCGACGGCAGTCATAGCCTCGCCTGCTGGTTTCGACGGATCGTGACCCCTGCATCGATGATCAAGGCGGCGAGCGGCGACCTCCGAATCGCCGAAACGCCGGAGGTCTCGGATACCAGGACGTGCGAATAACCAGGGAGGTAGCAATGAAGATAGCAATCGGCGGCGACCACGCCGGGTTCCCGCTCAAGTCCACGATCATCGAGGCGGTGCGGGCGCTCGGCCACGAGGTCACTGACCACGGCTGCCACGACGAAACCCCGGTCGACTTCCCGGACATCTCGCGCGAGGTGTGCACGGCGGTGACCAGCGGCAAGGCGGACCGCGCGATCCTGGTCTGCGGCACCGGCGTCGGCGCGTCGATCGCGGCGAACAAAATGCCCGGCATCCGCGCCTCGATCTGCCACGACGGGCACACCGCGCACCAATGCGTGGAGCATGACGACGTCAACGTCATGTGCATCGGCGCCAAGATCGTCGGTGCCTGGCTCGCGGTGGATCTGGTGCGCGCCTTCCTGGCCGCCGAGTTCAGCACCGACGAAGACTGCCGCCGGCGCGTGCGCAAACTGATGGAGATGGAGCGCGCATTCAGCCGCGCCGCCGAGTAGGAGCTGCCGCCATGTCCGGCCACGCCATTCCCGCGCAGCGCTGGGTGCGTATCATCCCGGTTGCGTTCCTGATGTACACCTTCGCCTTCATAGACCGCAACAATATTGCGTTCGGTATGTTCGGGATCCAGAAGGAGCTGGCAATCCAGGCCACCGCGGCCGGGCTGGCCGCTGGCATTTTCTTCTTCGGCTACGTGTTCATGCAGATCCCCGGCGGGTTGCTGGCGGAGAAATGGAGCGCCAAGCGCTTCATCACGATCGCGCTGCTGATCTGGGGCTGCACCTCGATGGCGACCGCGCTGGTGCAGAACCTGACGCAACTGCTGATCGTCCGCTTCGTGCTCGGCGTGGTGGAAGGCGGGGTGTCGCCGGCCACCATGATCCTGCTGACAAAATGGTTCCCGCTCAGCGAGCGCTCACGCGCCAATGCGCTGTGGTATTTGTGCATCCCCGTCGCGTCGATCATCACCGGCCCGGTCTCGGGCTGGATCCTGACGCATTACGACTGGCGCATGCTGTTCATTCTGGAAGGCGCGCCGGCGGTGGTCTGGGCGATCGTGTGGTGGTTCCTGGTGGACGACAAGCCGAGCGACGCGAAGTGGATCAGCCCGGCCGAACGCGACTATCTGGAAACCACGATCGCCGCCGAGAAGAAGGCGATCAAGGCGGAGACGCCAAGCATCCGCCAAGTGCTGCGCAACCGCAACGTGGTGCTGCTGCTGGTCCTGTTCTGCTTCCTCCAGGTCGGCTTCTATGGTTACGGTCTATGGCTGCCGACACTGGTGAAGTCGCTGTCGCAGGGCAGCATGATACAGGTCGGCTGGATCACCACGATCCCGTGGATCTGTGCGATGATCGGCTCGCTGTTGCTGTCGATGCGCGCCGACAAGACGCGCGACTACCGGACCTACATCGCCGGCCCGATCCTGCTGGCCGCGGTGTTCCTGACGATGTCGGTGCTGGCCGGGCCCACGCGGCCGGTGCTGGCGATCGCCATGCTAAGTATCTGCCTGGGGTTCATGTACTGCTACGCGGTCTACTGGACGGCGCTGACCGCCTTTGTCGCTGACGAAGTGCTGGCGGTGGCGATGGGAACGATCAACGCGCTCGGCAATCTGGGCGGCTTCTTCGGACCCTTCATCGTCGGCTATCTGATCGACCAGACCGGAACGATGTATGTGGGTGAGGTGTTCCTCATCGTCTGCCTGGTCATCTCCGGACTGGTAGCGCTGCAATTGCGCAACCGACCGGCGCCACTTGTGACGATCGAGGCGACCACGCGCACGGCAGCGGCGGAATAGCCAGGCGGGACCTGTGAACGGAGGCGATGATGGCTCTGACTGGACTGGCACGCGATACGATCGCGCGGCGGCTGCAGCACCTGCAATCGGTGCGTGATCGGGTGGTGATCGATGCGGACACGCATCCCTCGTCGCCCGCCTTGTATTCGGATGCGCTGCGTCGCCGGCTGGCCGCTGATCCGAACTATTTCCATGGCCGGCCGATCAGCGGCGAGGAACTGCTGCGCGACATGGACCATGCGGGCGTGGACATGGCGCTGTGCTGGCAGAACCCGGCCGCGATCACCTACACCGACGACCCGCGCGAGAATTTCGCTGCGCTGCGCGCGGCCAATGTGGCGATCGCCGAACTGGCGCAACGCAATCCCACAAGGGTGATCCCGGCGGGGTGGACCGACCCCAAGGCCCTGGGCGAGGACGAAGCTGCGCAACTGGTGCAGCTCTGCGTCGAGGAATGGGGATTCCCGATCGTCAAGATGAATCCGGCGCAGAACCGCTTTCCGATCGACAGCCCGGTGGTGTTGCGCATGGTCGACCGGATCGTCGCGCTCGGCGCGGTGCCGGCATTCCATTTCGGTGCCGACACCGCGTTCACCCCGGCCGAAGGCCTGCGCACAGTCGCGCTGCGGCATCCGGAGTGGCCGGTGATCGGCGTGCATATGGGCGGCGGCGGTCCCGCCTATGTCGAGGGCGAACCACTCTACCAGGCGGCGCGGGCGCTGGGACTTTCGTGTCCGAACATTTTCTTCGTGCTCAGCGCCAAACGCGACACGCACATGGAAAGCGACCTTATCACCTACCGCCTCGCCGGCCCGCCCTTCGCGCACAACATCGCGGTGGCGAGCGACGCGCCGTATGGCCGGATCAGTTGGAACTTCGGCGGCTTCCGCGCGATGTTCGCCACACTGCGGGACGGCGCGGCGCACGGCGATCCTCGCCTGCGCGCCAACCCCGGCCTGTTCGACAACGCGGCAGTGCACGACTTCATGGGCCGCAACCTGGCGGACCTCGTGATCCGCACCGACCTCCGCCTGCTTCGCTCACCCGCCGCTGCGGAGCATGAAGTCGCGGCCGGCGAGGCGCATGCCGATGGCGACCAGGGCGAAGGTGATGGCGAGCAGGATTCCACCGAGGGCGGCGAGCACCTCGAAGTTGCCGGCTTCGCTAAGGTCGTAGAGCAGCACTGCCATGGTGCGGGTGTTGGGGCCGACCAGGAAGATTGCCGCGGATAGCTCGCGGGTGGCAACGATGAACACGATCAGCCAGCCGCCGAGCAGGGTGCGGCCAAGCAGCGGGACGGTGATGCGGCGGATGGTGGCCAGGCGACCGCAGCCGAGGATGCGTGCGGCTTCCTCCATTTCTGGGTGCAGCGATCCCATGGCGGAATTGGCGTTGGTGTAGGCGATGGGCAGGAAGCGGGCGATGAAGGCGAAGATCAGGATCCACGGGGTGCCATAAAGCGACAGCGGCGGGGCGGCGAACACGGCGTAGAAGCCGATCGCCATGACGATGCCGGGGATGACGAAGGGCGCCATGGCCAGAAAGCCGAGGATGCCGATGAAGGGCATCAGGCGGCGGTGTGCGCCGTAGGCTATCAGCAGCGCCAGCACGACGGCGGCGCTGGCGGCGGCGGCGGAGTACCAAATTGTGTGCCAGATGCTGGTGAGCGCGGTGTCCTGCTCGAACAACAGCAGGCGGTAGTTGGCGAGGGTGAGGTTGCTCAGGCTGAGGCCGTTGCCCCAGGCTTTGGCGAAGGAGGCTTCCAGCAGCACCAGCATTGGCATCGCCACCGCGATCAGGCCGACGAAGCCGCACCAGGCCAGCAGTGGGTAGCGCCAGGGGCCGAGCCGGATCAGTCGGCGCGCGCCGCCTTTGCCGGTTTGCGCGACGTAGCCTTTGCGGCCGAGGGCGCGGCGCTGCAGGCCCATCAGGCCGAGGGTGATCAGCAGCAGGGGGATCGAGTAGGCGGCGGCGACCTCGACGCGGACCGGGAATTCGAAGAATTGCCAGAGCTGGGTGGCCGCGACGTTGATGCGGGCGGGGATGCCGATGATGGCCGGCGGACCGAACAGCGCGACTGCCTCCAGGAACACGATGATGGCGCCGCCGAGGATTGCCGGCCAGACCAGCGGCAGGGTCACCTTGCGCATCGTTGTCCAGGTGCCGGCGCCGAGGATGTTCGCGGCGTCCTCCATTTCGGAGGAGATCTGGTCGAGCGCGGATTTGACGAAGATGAAGATCAGCGGGAAGGATTGAAGGGCGATTACCAGCGCCAGGCCGTTGAAGGTGTAGACGTTGACCAGCGGGTCGTGCGCGCCGGTGAGCCAGCGCCATGCCACGTTGACGAAGCCGGCGTTGGGTCCGGCGAGCAGGATCCAGCCGATCGCGCCGAGATAGGGTGGCAGGATGAAGGCACCGAGGACGACCAGCCAGATCAGCGCCTTGCCGGGCATGTCGGTACGCGATACCGCCCAGGCCATCGGCAGGGCGAACAGCAGGCAGTAGGCTGCGACGGCGGCGGCGAGTTCCAGGGAGTTGACCAGGGCTTCGACGTAGCGGGCGCGGCCGTAGGCGGTCAGGTAGTTGTTGAATGTGAAGGCGCCGGCTCGGGTTTGGAAGCTGACCACCAGTAGCTTCATCATTGGGGCGGCGACCAGCACGAGTAGCGCGAGCACGACGAGCAGCCAGATTAGGTTGATTGGCGCGAACCACTCGCGCCAGGCGCGGCGGCGCCGAGCGCGGTACGGATGCACGGCGATGGGGCCGCGCGGCAGGGCGATGGCTGGTTCACTCATGCGACGAAGGACGTACCATTCTCCCCCTCCCCTTGACGGCTTGGGCCGCAGCGCGGACCAAGGTAGAGGGAGGGGTCCGCGCGCGAGAAGCTTCGGTGCGACGCGGGCACCAACCCCTCCGCCCATCCTTTGTCCGCGCTGCGGCCCAAGCCCTCAAGGGGAGGGGGAGAATCCTCCGCGTCAAACCCCAAACGTGTCGCGCCACTGTTCCTTCACCTCGGGCACACCCGCCTCGATTTCCTGCGGTGTGGCGGAGAGTAGCTTGACCTTGTCGACCGGCAGCGCGCCCTCGGGCGGCGCCACGTCGGGACGCACTGGCATAATGTAGAATTTGCGCAGCACCTCGGAGAACGTCGGGCCGGTGGCGAACTCCATGAACAGCTTCGCCGCGTTGGGGTGCGGCGCGTTCTTCGGGATCGCGCTCGGGCCATACACCACCTCGCTGCCCTCGGTCGGATAGACGAAGGCCAGCGGATTGCCGCGCGCGATCGACAGCAGCGGCGTGGCGAGCGACACGCCGATGCCGACGTTGCGCTCGCCGGCGTTCAGCAGCGTCACCGGATCGTCGGAGGAACGACCGATCTGCGGCTTGTTCTTCTCCAGCGCGGCGAAATAGTTCCAGCCGTACATCCGCTTCAGCAGCACGCACATGATGCCGATGGAGCCGCTGTAGCCGGGATGGCCGACGGCGAGCTGGCCCTTCCATTTCGGGTCGAGCACATCCTTCCAGCTCTTCGGCGCGTCCACCGCCGCCACCTTCTTCGTGTTGTAGATGATCAGATAGATCCCGAGGGAACAGATCTGCCACATATTGTCCGGGTCCTGATCGCGCAACGCCGGCAGCAGGCCGTCGGCGTTCTTCGGCCGGAACGACTGCAGATTGCCCTCGCGCTTGAGGAATAGGAAGTGGCCGTAATCGGTCGAGCTGAAGATGTCGCACTGCGCGGCTCTGGCGCGGAGGTCCTCCGACAGCCGCTCGAACGCCACCTGCGAGGTGGAGCGCACGACGTTCACCTTGACCCCCGGATAGCGCTCGGTGAAGGCCCGACCGGCGGCTTCCGCGGGTTCGGACTGGATCTGCGCGGAGTACCAGGTGACCTCGCCCTCGCGCTTGGCGGCTTCGTACAGCTCGCGTTCGTTGGGCGGGAGGTCGGCCGCCGTGGCGCGGGCGGCACCGAGCACGGCACCGGAGACGACGATGAAATGCCGCCTTGTGATCCTGGACATGTCGGTGATTCTCCCTGTTGGGCGCCAGCCTATCGCAGGGGGGCGGTGCGGTCACCCATGGGCCACGGGTTCACCCGCCGGATTGTTTCGGCGCGCCGGATTGTTTCGGCGTCAGTGTGTTCCAGGTGGCGGCAGGCGGCGGGGGACCGGCATTCGGGTTCCAATGGCCGGACTTCTTCAGCGCCTCCTCGACCTCCTTGGGCATGTAGGTCTCGTCGTGCTTGGCCAGCACCTCGGAGGCGCGGAACGTGCCGTCCGGCAGCAGCGCGCCAAATGTGACGACGCCTTGGCCCTCGCGGAACAGGTCCGGCAGGATGCCGACATAGGTCACCTTCACCGTCGCGGCGCCGTCGGTCACGGTGAAGGCGGCGGCCGGGTGGCCGTCCACCGTCGCCCGGTGCACGCTGCCCTGCTCGACAAGCCCGCCCAGGCGGAAGTCGCGACCGGGCGGCGGCGCGGCCTGCGCGACCTGCGCCGGCGAGAGGAAGAACACCAGGTTGTCGCGGAACGCGGCCAGCACCAGCGCCGTGGCGGTGCCGAGGCAGACGCCGCACACCAGCAGCAGGACCAGCCGGCGATGCTTGCGGGTCATGCGCCGCCTCCGGCGGTGCCGTGGCCGCGATGCGCGGGCGGAGCTGCCCGATTGGCCCGGGGATCGATCGCCGCCAGCCGCCGGCGCGCGCTCCCCATGCGGGTGAAGGCGGCGATACCGAACACCAGCGGGATCAGCACGCCCAACGCGTAGGACGCGGCGATAAAGGGGAGATGGGTCATATTGCCTGGCTGGTCATGGCGCTTGCGTCATGGCGCGGCCTCCCGGTTGGCCTTGGCCATCAGCAGACCGCGGATGCGCCGCTCCATCACCGCGGCGCGGGTGCGGGCCAGCACGATCGCGGCGAACACCAGCGTATAGCCCAGCGCGGCGACGAACAGCGGCCACAGCATGGTCAGGGCCATCGTCGGCGCGCCGGTCAGCGTGATGCTGTCGGGCTGGTGCAGCGTGTTCCACCACTCGACGCTGAACTTGATGATCGGCAGGTCGACCGCGCCGACCAGCGCCAGGATCGCGCCGGCGCGGTAGCCTCGCTCCGGCTCGTCGAACGCGCGGACCAGCGCGATGTGACCGAGATACAGGAAGAACAGCACCAGCACCGAGGTCAGCCGCGCGTCCCAGACCCACCAGGCGCCCCACATCGGCTTGCCCCACAGGCTGCCGGTGGCCAGGCACAGGGCCGTAAAACCGGCGCCGACGGGGCCGATCTCGACGGCCGCAAGGTCGGCCAGCGGATGGCGCCAGACCAGCGACAGCACGGAGCAGATTGCCAGGCCGACGTAGCCGGCCGAGGCCAGCCAGGCGGCCGGCACATGGACATACATGATGCGGACGGCGTCGCCCTGCTGCCAGTCGGCTGGGGCGAAGCACAGGCCCCAGGTGAGGCCGATGACGGTCAGCAGCAGGCCGGGGAGCGCCAGGTACGGCAGCACGGCCCCGGACAGGCGCAGGAAACGCCCCGGGTTGGCGAAACGGTGCAGCGAGCGGCCGGGTTTCGGCGCGCTGCGCGGCGGCGCGACGGCGGAAGATGCGTCCACGAGTTCCACTCTATCCCACCCCGAGCGCGGTTTGAAGATGACCGGTCTTGGGGGGTTGTTGCCTGGGTCCTTGCCGGGCGCATTGCGCTAGGTCAATCGGCGAGGCGGCGCGGTGCGTGACGGGGACCGATGACGCAAACCAGCCTATGCGGCGGGGGTCGGGCGGCCGGCTGACGGCACGCTGCCTTGATCTATTGCACTTGTTGCACTAGCCATGACACATGGTCGCGATGCATCGCGATGCTGGCTGGAAAATCGCCGTTTATGGCGGGGAGTAGGGCCTGCCAGATTTCCATATCGAGGGACCGGGATACCGCTGCCCGGTGGGCATCGCCAGCCTTTAACCTATCGTCGGCAGCGTGCCGCGGCCGGTGCTACGCGCGGCGCGCGTCCGGGCCGGCGAGAACCGGACGCTGCTCACGCACACTTGGAGGGAGCTAAACCGATGACCGGCAGCGATCGCATGCGGACCATCACGAGTGTCGCCGCCACGCCGCCGGCGACACTCGCCCTCGATTGGTCCGACGGCACGAGCGCCGCGATCGATCTCACCCCGAGTCTTCGGGCACGAGCGTTGCGCGCATTGCGCGATCCACACCTGTTCGCCCAGGCACATCTCGGCGATTGGGGCCATGGCGTGGCTTGGCCGGATGGCACGGAACTCGGTGCCGAGACGCTGTGGCTGGAGACCCTGACCGTCATCGGCCGGTCCGACACGCGCGCCTTTCTGGAATGGCGGCTGCGCCACGGCCTGTCGCTCAGCGCCACGGCGCAGGCGCTTGGCGTGTCACGCCGGATGGTTGCCTACTACTCCAATGGCGAGAAGCCTGTCCCCCGCCCGATCCTGCTCGCCTGCCGCGGCTGGGAAGCTGACGCAGCGACCTGACGGTGAGGGCGGATGATGTGCGTCATGCATGACCACCGCTTGGCGCGCTCACGGGTCGATTTCGCACCGGACTTATGCGCCGAAAAAGCGCCGGGCTTTCAACGCTCCGATTGTGGTGCGATTCGTAATATACGCACCGTCAACCTATTTTTACGACCGTCACGCCGCTCCAGCGCAAGCAATGCATGGTCGCCGCTCCGCTCACAATCCCGCGCGATCCCTCGCACGCGGGAGAACAACGCGGGTCATTCCTCCGGCACCCCGGCGCGGCGCAGCCCCTCGCAAAAGGCGTCGACCACCCCGGGAATCCTGATGGCATCGCTATTGTCGATCTCCAAATGAGCACGGGCGCGGGTGACAGTCAGCTCCGGCATGAGCACGAGGAGATCGCGTGCGGACCGCCGGGCCTCCGCGGTCCGCCCGAGCAGCGCTAGGCTCGCCGTCCGGTAGCGCAGCGCGGCCACAGCTATGAAATGTGGGAGTGCCCGCAATGCGCTCTCCGCGAACGGCAGCGCTTTTTCATGCTGGCCAGCGACGAAATGGGCGAGTGCGCCGATGTAGTTCCGGACGGCGTCGCCCGCGAACGGATTGAGCCGTTCCGCGCGCTCCACAAGCCCCATCACTTTCGCGGTCTCGCCGGAATAAGCGTAAAACAGACCGGCATAGTTGATCGCCTCGATTGAATTCGGATTGAGCGATAGCGCTTTTTCCACCAAGGCGATCGCCCCCGGGAGATCCCCTCCGCAGGTGCAGATACCCGCGCTTGCCAGCGCCAGCACCTCGGGATCGTCACCGCCATTCGCGAGCGCGAGCTGAGCCAACCGAAGCACGTCGGCTCTCGCCGGGCCGGTGTCGGGTAGCCAGCCTGCCGCGACCGTGGTCCAGATGCAGCGCGACCGCAGCGCCAGAGCCAGGGCGTAGGTGGGCGCCATCTCGATCGCTTGCCGCAGCAGCCGATCTGCCTCGGCCCGCGCGATTCGGTCAGTGCTGTAAACGTGGGGCAGCGCCCGAAGAACGAGGTCATAAGCCTGCAGGCTCTCGGGCGGCTTGCGCTGCGCTGTTTCAATTTCGACGGCACGGATACGTGGTTCGATCGCGCCGATCAGGCTGGCTGCCACTCGGTCCTGTAGCTCGAACACATTCTCGATCGCGCCATCGAAATGGTCGGACCAAAGCTGCGCTCCGGTCGTGGCATCAGCCAGTCGGCCGCTGATGCGCACGCGATCGCCACCCTTGCGAACGCTGCCCTCTACGACGTAACGCACACCGAGCTCACGGCCCACCGTGCCGATGTCCGGCGACTTGCCCTGGTAAGAAAAGCTGGAGTTGCGGGCGATCACGAAAAAAGAGCGTATCCGCGACAATGCATTGATGACCTCCTCGGTCATGCCATCAGCAAAATATGCCTGCTCGGGGTCATCGCTCATGTTCTCGAACGGCATAACCGCGATCGTCGGCTTGTCCGTCCGCCCCGGCCCCGGCCCTGGCTCCGGCTGGGAGGATGCGAGGCGGTATCCGCGCCCAGGCAGCGTAGTGATCCAACCGTCGCCGAGCACCTTGCGGAGCGCCGAGATCTGGACTTGCAGATTGTTTTCCTCGACTGTCAGGTTAGGCCAGACTTGGTCAAGCAGCGCGTCCTTGCCGACCGTTTCGCCGCCGGCCTTTGCCAGAACCGCGAGAACATCGAGCGCTCGCCCGCCCAACGGAACCGGCACCCCGGCACGCATCAGGCCGCGGCCGCGCAGATCCAGGCGAAACGGGCCGAACACGATGTCCCGCTGCGGGTCCACTGGCACCTCGGCCCCCATTTTTCAGGATGAATCAGGTCCACGACAAGGACCTTAAGGCAGCGCTCGCGGTAGCGTCCAGCCAGTCATCCAAGGGAGGCCTCACATGATAGACCAGACGGGAAAGCAAAGGCGGGACGGTGTTCTGGAAGTGGCGGATTTGAATTTCTGGGCCGCCTGCGAGGGACACGCGAACTGGTATGAAATCCACTGGTATGCCAACCGGCCGCCATCAAAATGGACGCGCATGCGCCTGGCGTTGGTGAGCTGCGGACTGCTAGCGGTCCTGACGGCGATGGCGATCAGTCTGATCGGATCGCTGAACCACCATGGCCGGATCGCCAGCTCCCACCCCACACTCGCGACCGATATCGCCTTCATTCGGTCTCCCAGTGCGGTTCGCTGACGCGGTGCCGCGGCGTGGCCACCAACGGTGGCCGCTCGAGGCCCGCACGGACCAGGGGCGGGCCGGCGTCATTCCGGCGATCCCACCCGCCGCCCTGGAGCTTCAATTGGGTGTGATGAAAGTCTTTGGCAAAGGGGAACGGCTATGCGCGTTTTGGTAATCGGTGCAGGTGCACTGGGTGGCTATTTCGGCGGATGTCTTCTTCGCGCCGGACGCGACGTCACGTTCATGGTGCGCCCGCGCCGCGCCGAACAACTCACCCGCGAGGGCCTACAGATCATCAGTCCGAATGGCGATTTTACCGTTTCCGCACCCACGCTGCTGGCGGGCGACATCCGCGAGCCGTTCGACCTCGTTCTGGTTGGCGTGAAGTCGTATTCACTCAATGAAGCCATGCCGGAGTTCGCCCCGGCGGTCGGACCAAACACGACGATCCTGCCGATACTCAACGGCATGGCACATATCGAGCGGCTAAGTGCACAATTCGGCGCCGATCGCGTATTGGGCGGTACGGCGTATATCAGCGCGGGTCTGGATGCCGCTGGGCGCGTCGTCCACGTATTTCCTAACCATGATCTCGTATTCGGTGAAATCCCGGGCGGTTCCAGCGACCGCACACGCGCGCTAGAGGCCTTTTTCGACGGTACCGGGTTCAACGCGCGGGCCAGTGACATGGTCATGCAGGACATGTGGGAGAAGTTCGTCCAACTGGGCCTCGGCGGCGGAATTACCTGCCTGATGCGCGCCAGTCTCGGCGATATTCTCGCGGCGCCAGGCGGGCGTGAGGCGATGTTTGAGATTTTTGTCGAATGTTGTGCCGTCGCCGCTGCCTCTGGCTTCAAGCCCCGGCCCGCGTTAATCGAATCGAACACGACCTTCATCACCACGGTGGGATCGCCGCTAAAAGCGTCCATGCTACGGGACATCGAGCGCGGTTCCACCACCGAAGGGGACCACATCCTGGGCGACATGGTGATGCGCGCCCGCGCCCTCGGCATCGAGACGCCGATCCTCAATTTGGCTCGCACGCATGTCGCTGCCTATGAAATCGGCCGCGCGCGCATCCTGGCAGCGTCATGAAGCAGCCACTAATGGTGCGATAAATTAGGAAAAATGTAAACAGACACGGCGCTTCACCTGGTTCATGATTTTTGAATTATGCACCGGCTTATCCAGCGGATTCTGGGCGGTGGGCCGGTCGGTGCTGGCGTTTCGTGTTCATCATCGCCAGAACGATCACAACGCGCCGCCCGAGCGACGTGAAGGCGGTCAGGACGTGAGCCACGCCGCCGTCCGCAAGGAATGGAACCGCAGTTGCACGCCGATAAATGCGCAAGCAGCTTGGATCGGTGGTGCGTCTCGCTCAATCCGACGGCATTGCCTGCTGGTGAATCCCATGGCCACAGCGATCGTTCGAGCGACGCGCGCGACAGCAACCGGAGGCCCGGATGCGGATCGTGGTGATCGGAACCGCGGGCGCCGGCAAGACGTTGCTGGCGCGCGGAATTGCGGCGCGATTGAACCTGCCGCATATCGAGCTCGATGCCATCAACTGGCAGCCGGGCTGGCGCGACCTGGATCGGCACGATCCGGACGAATTCGTTCGACGCGTGACGGCGGCAATCCAGACCGAGGCCTGGGTGCTCGACGGCGGTTACAACTCGGTGCGCGACACGCTCTACTGCCGCGCGACCCACCTGGTCTGGCTCGACTACGAGCGCAGGCTGATCATGGCCCGGGTGATCCGCCGTTCGCTCCTCCACGCCATTCTGCGCACCGAGCTGTGGGCTGGCACCGGCAACCGCGAGCGGTGGCGTCACTTGCTGCGGCCGAGCCACCCGATCCGGTGGGCCTGGAACACTTGGCGCCGGCGCCGCCGGGAAACCGCGGAGCGGCTGGGGTGGGTGGACTATGCGCACCTCATGATGTCGCGGCTGCGCCGCCCGGGAGAGGCACACCAGGCGGTCGAGCGCCTGGCGCTGGCGGCGAAACGCTGCCGGGAATTGATGCAGGAGGTGGACCGATGAGCAGCGACCGGTTCGACAGCGTGTGGGACGCGATCGAGGACACGCCGGCCCAGGGGGAAAACATGCGCCTGCGGTCCCCGCCTGATGATGGCGCGGAAGGAATCGCCGTGCGGGGAGTGGCTGGGGGGGGGGTGGACTGAGGTGGCGGGCGTGCGGGCAGGTCGCGCGATGGATGGTCTCCGCGTGTTCTGCGGTGGAGTTTGCTTGCGGACGTCGGAGCGGCACGGGCTGAACAGGCGGGTGAGGAGCGTGCGGCTTACCCCTCTCCCCGACCCTCCCCCTCAAGGGGGGAGGGAGAAGGCCCTCCAATGCTCTCCCGGTCGCCGGGCCATTCCACGCCTCGGCCATCTGTCCTAGCGTGCGCGCGTCATCGGCACCTGGGGAAGACGATCATGATCATCGAAATGCGCACCTACACGCTGCAGCCGGGCACACTCGCCGAGGTGGAGAAGCGGTTCGGCGCCGCGCTGCCGGTCCGCGAGAAGCACTCCAAGCTCGCCGCATTCTGGCACACGGAGGTCGGGCCACTGAACCAGATCATCCATGTCTGGGCCTACGACAGCTTCGAGCAGCGCGCCGCGGTGCGGGCCGCGGCGACGAAGGAGGCGGGTTGGCCGCCGCCGATCCGGGAGTTCGTCACCGCGCAACAGAGCGAGGTGTTTCTGCCCGCGCCGTTCTCGCCGCCGCTCGAGCCGCGCCAGGTCGGGCCGCTGTTCGAGATCCGCCAGTACACGCTGATCCCCGGCGCAATCCCCGGCCTGATCGAACGCTGGTCGGAGAAGATCGAGGGCCGCACGAAATTCTCGCCGCTGGTCGCCGGCATGTATTCGGAGTTCGGCGCGCTGAACAAATGGGTGCACATCTGGGCCTACAAGGACGCCAACGAGCGGGCCCGCGTGCGCGTCGAGGCGGCCGCGACGGGTCAGTGGCCGGCGCGCAATCCACCGGGCGTCGTGGTGAAGCAGGAGAACGCATTCGTGCTGCCGGCTGCCTTCTCGCCGATCAACTGATCCGCGCGTCGTTCGGCCTGCGTAGCGGAAACGTCGCGCGGGCCGATCGATCGCGTCGCGCAATGGAGGCACGCCGCATGCTCACACGTCTGCACCGCATCGTCATGGTCGGCTTGGCGTGCGTCTTCGCGCTGCCGGCCCAGGCGCAACTGCTGACCCACCGCGACCTGTCCTACGCGATGGCAAAAACCATCGCCGAGACGGCGATCGAGAGCTGTGGCGCGAAGGGCTACGCCGTCTCGGCGGTGGTGGTGGATCGCGCGGGCGAGACAATCGTTGCACTACGCGCGGACAACGCCGGTCCGACCACGATGGAGAACGCGCGGCGCAAGGCCTACACTGCGCGCAGCTTCCGCGTGTCGACCGCTTCCTACGCCAAGCGGTTCGCCGATAACGACCCGGTGGTGCGCCAGCAGGTAACGTTGCCGAATGTCATCGCGATCCCGGGCGGCCTGCCGGTCAAGGTCGGCGACGATGTGATTGGCGGGGCCGGCGTCTCCGGCTCGCCGGGGGTCGACGAACCTTGCGTGCAGGCCGGGCTCGACAAGGTGGCGGAGCAGCTCAAGTGAGCGCGCGAGCGCGGTTGCAGAGGATGCGCCAGCGATCCAGGTCCGCTGCTGATGCAACCGGAGTTATGCTACCGGCGCCGCTTATGCTGTCGGCGCCGCGACTTATGCTGTCGGCGCCGCGACGCGCGCCACCGTCCCGGGAGGCCTGATGCCCACCGCCGTCGCCCACTGGCTGGTGAAATCCGAGCCGGACGCCTTCTCCTGGGATCAGCAGGTGGCGAACGGCGTCGAGCCCTGGACCGGCGTGCGCAACCACATGGCCAAGAATAACCTGAAGGCCATGAAGCGCGGCGACCTGGCGTTCTTCTACCACTCCAATGTCGGCAAGGAGATCGTCGGCGTGGTGCGGGTGGCGCGCGAGGCCTATCCGGACCCGAGCGCGGAGAGCGGCGACTGGGTGTGCGTGGACATGGAGGCGGTCGGGCCGATGCCGCGCCCGGTCACGCTGGTGGAGATCAAGGCGACGCCGGAACTCGCCGACCTGGCCCTGGTGCGCATGTCGCGCCTGTCGGTGTTGCCGGTGTCGGCGGCGCATTGGAAGCTGTTGTGCCGGATGGGTGGATGCCGGCGGCAGGCATGGGCGCGTTGACCCAAGGGGCGCGTGCCCCGGGGACCTGCCCCGGCGAAGGCCCCGCACCATGCGCAGGCGAAGTCCCGGCAGCCTGCGCGGGCGAAGCTGGAGGCCAGATCCCCGGCAGGCTGCGCGCCTTGTGCCGGCTGGAGGCGCTGCCCGACGGCACCAGCAAGGGCTTCCCGCCGGCGGCCGGCGGCTTCGCCGGGCTGTTCGCGGCGCGCCAGGGCGATGCGGTCCATGTCTACGTCAATTCCTGTCCGCATCTGGGCGTGCCGCTGGACTGGATGCCCGATCGCTTCCTGTCGGCCGACGGCAGCCGCATCGTCTGCGCCACCCATGGCGCGGAGTTCCGCATCGCCGACGGCGTGTGCTTGCAAGGTCCCTGCCATGGCGACGCGCTCGAACCGGTTTTGATCCACATCAAGGACGGAACGGTCTTCGTGTCGGAAACTGCGGGATACTAGCCAAGCGTGGCCGACCGGCGCGGCGCGTAAGCCGGGCCATTTCATCTGCGATGCTGTCGTGCACCCGGCCGGAACAAACCCGGCCGCATAGAGGAGAACGTAACGAAATTCACCAATCCGGCGCCGCTCGGGCTGACCGGCTTTGCCCTGACCACCTGGATGCTGAGCATGGTGAACGCCGGGTGGTTCACCGGGACCAGCGTGCCCCTGGTGCTGGCCAGCGCCTTCGCGTTCGGCGGCACCGCCCAGTTCGCTGCCGAACTGATGGAGATGCCCCGCGGCAACACCTTCGGCTTCGTCGCGTTCTGCTCGTACGGCGCGTTCTGGTGGAGCTTCGCGCTGTTCGTGCAGTTCTTCGCGGCCACCGTGCCGCCAACGTTCGTCGGCTGGTGGCTGGTGATGTGGGGCGTGTTCACGTTCTACATGTGGATCGGCAGCCTGGCACTCAATCGCGCGTTGCAGTCGATCTTCCTGGCGTTGTGGATCACCTTCTTCCTGCTCGGCGCGGCCGACCTGTTCGCGATCCCGGCATTGCACGTGCTCGGCGGCTACATGGGACTGGTCACCGCGGCGCTGGCGTTCTACCTGGCCGCCGCCGAAGTGATCAACGAGACCCATGGACGGGTCGTGCTGCCGGTCGGCGCACCGACGAAGGCAGCCACCCGCGCCGTGGCGGTTGGCGTGCACCAACCGGCCTAGCAGGGCTGCGCCGGCGGGGGGCGACCCTCGCCGGCGTTTCCCCCGTGGTCGCGATCACCACGGGTCACGATCACCACGGGTCACAATCACCACAGGTCACGATCGCCTCGCTTGAACCGCCGGCTGGTGCTGCGTAGCCTGCCGACCACCGGCCTGTCGGCTGCTCGCCCGCCGGGTCGCGCGCTAACCAAGAATACCCGAGCCAAAAATGCCCGAGCCAAGAATGTCCGAACCAAGAATGCCCGAACCAAGAATGCCCGACCGAAACCCGAACCAAGAATGAATGGAGGGACCGCGTCCATGTCCGATACCCAGCCCATCGTCGCCCAGGTCTTCCCGGTCCGCCCGGAGATCGCCGAGCGGGCGCATGTCACGGCGGCGCAGTATCGCGACCTGTATGAGCGGGCCGCGCGCGATCCCGACGGGTTCTGGGCCGAGGAGGCGAAGCGCATCGCCTGGATGAAACCGCCGACGAAGATCAAGAACACCAGCTTCTCCGGGCACGTCTCGATCAAATGGTTCGAGGACGGAACGCTGAACGCCTCGGCCTGCTGCCTGGACCAGCATCTGGCGACGCGCGGCGAGCAGACCGCGATCATCTGGGAGGGCGACGATCCATCGACCAGCAAGCACGTCACCTATCGCGAGCTGCATGAGCAGGTCTGCCGGCTGGCCAACGCGATGAAGATCCTGGGCGTCGGCAGGGGCGACCGCGTCACCATCTACCTGCCGATGGTACCGGAGGCGGCGGTGGCGATGCTGGCCTGCGCGCGGATCGGCGCGATCCATTCCGTGGTGTTCGGCGGCTTCTCGCCCGACAGTCTGGCGAACCGGCTGCAGGACTGCGATTCCTCGCTGCTGATCACCGCCGACGAGGGCCGCCGCGGTGGGCGCAAGGTGGCGCTGAAGGCCAATGCCGACGCGGCGCTGAAATCGTCCCCAAGCGTAAAGAACGTCATTGTGGTGCGGGTGACCGGCGGCGCGGTCGACATGCAGCCCGGGCGCGATCACGACTATGCGGCGCTGACCTCGGAAGCCTCGCCCGACTGCAAGCCGGCGGAGATGAACGCGGAGGACCCGCTGTTCATCCTGTATACCTCTGGCAGCACCGGCAAGCCGAAGGGCGTGCTGCACACTACCGGCGGCTACATGGTGTGGGCCAGCTACACGCACGAGAAGGTGTTCGACTACCGCCCGGGCGAGGTCTTCTGGTGCACCGCCGATGTCGGGTGGGTGACCGGGCACACCTACATCCTGTATGGCCCGCTGGCGAACGGCGCCATCACGCTGATGTTCGAGGGCATCCCGAACTACCCCAACAGCAGCCGGTTCTGGCAGGTGGTGGACAAGCACAAGGTCAACATCTTCTACACCGCGCCCACCGCGATCCGCGCGCTGATGCGCGACGGCGAGGCGCCGGTGCAGAAGACCAGCCGCAAGAGCCTGCGCATCCTCGGCACCGTCGGCGAACCGATCAATCCGGAGGCGTGGCTGTGGTACAACCGCGTCGTCGGCGAGCATCGTTGCCCGATCGTGGACACCTGGTGGCAGACCGAGACCGGCGGCATCCTGATCTCGCCGTTGCCGGGCGCGACGGTGTTGAAGCCGGGCTCTGCGACGCTGCCGTTGCCGGGGGTGAAGCCGCTCATCGTTGACGGCGACGGGCACGAGCTGCATGGCGTGTGCGAGGGCAATCTCTGCCTCGCCGATGCGTGGCCCGGCATGATGCGCACCGTGTTCGGCGATCACGAGCGGTTCGTGCAGACGTATTTTTCGACGTTCAAGGGACTGTATTTCACCGGCGACGGCGCGCGGCGGGATGCCGACGGGTATTACTGGATCACCGGCCGGGTCGACGACGTGATCAACGTCTCCGGCCATCGCATGGGCACCGCCGAGGTGGAGAGCGCACTCGTTTCGCATCCGAAAGTGGCCGAAGCCGCGGTAGTGGGGTTCCCACACGATCTTAAGGGCCAGGGCATCTACGCCTATGTCACGCTGAAGGCGGGCGAGGAGCCGACCGAGGCACTGCGCAAGGAGCTGGTGGGCTGGGTGCGCAAAGAGATCGGGCCGATCGCCTCGCCGGACGCGATCCAGTGGGCGCCGGCGCTGCCGAAGACGCGCAGCGGCAAGATCATGCGGCGCATCCTGCGCAAGATCGCGGCGAACGAGACGGATAGCCTTGGCGATATCTCGACGCTGGCCGATCCGGGGGTGGTGACGGAGCTGGTCGACAATCGGGTGCAGTAGGCGCGCCGGCCCTATGCGACGGTGCGGTGCGGCGCCGTCGCGTGCCGCCGCACCGTCGCGCGCCTCCGCGATCGTTGCGACAAGTCGGCGCGCCGCGCTCGATTCCGGCCCGGTAACGATCAGCCGTGCGCAGCCGTATGCCTCCCACAGCAGCGCGGTGAAGTTGGGGAATTGCCGCACGACCACGCCACCATTGGCGAAGTTCGCGCGATCACCGCCGTTCAGGTAGCTCTCCGCCGCCAGCCCCTCGGCCAGCAGCACGTCGTGCCAGTCAAGCTCGAGGTGATAATACGTCACCGCATCGACCTGTAGACGGCCCAGATGGCGATCCACGCAGCGGAGCAGGCCGGGCAGGACTCGCGGCCGGCGGTGGCGGAAGCACGGCGGCGCATGGCGGAGGATGCCAAGCGGCTGCGCGCGCGTCGCGTGCTCCGGGTGGGGGGCGGCGCGGATGTGGTCCGGCGGGACGGCTTGGCGGGCGGCGGTCGTTGATGCTTCTCCGCGTGCTCCGCGTCCTCCGCGTGCTCCGCGGTAGATCTTGCTGGCTTGCGGGGCACAACAAAGCCCCGGGGCCAGGGAGGCGGATCGGGCGGTGCGGGGGGGCGTACCCTCACCCGGATCGCTGCGCGATCCACCTTGGTCCGCTGCGCTGCCCAAGCCCGCAAGTGCGGGCGAGGTGAAGCAGGGCGACGCACCGGTCGTGCTCCGAATGCGATCTCCCCGCCTTTCCCACCCGCGCTCCGATCGCTGCGACTACAGCGAACCCATGTAGTCGCGCTTGCCGATCTCCACGCCGTTGTGGCGCAGGATCGTGTAGGCGGTGGTGCAGTGGAAGAAGAAGTGCGGCAGGCAGAAATGCAGCAGGTAGGCCTGCCCCTTGAACGACATCTGCCGTGTGCCCTGGGTCCAGGCGATCTCCTTCTCCTCGGTGCCGTCGATCTGCGCCGGGGTGAAGCCCTTCACGAAGGCGAGCGACTTGGCGACCCGGTCCTTCAGCTCGGCGAAGCTGCTGTCGGCGTCCGGAAATGCGGGCGACGCGACGCCGGCGAGGCGTCCCGGCGCGTTGCGGCCGAAATCGGTCGCCTGCTTCACCTGGCGGCCCATGGGGAACATGTCGGGGAACAGGCGCGCCTGCAGGAAGGCGGCTTCCTCGTACTTCTTCTCGGCGCAATGCGCGGCGGCCTTGTCCAGCACGCCGGCCAGCCCGTTCAGCGCCTGGGTGATCACCGGCACGCAGGCTTGGTACATCGACAACGCCATGGCTCGATCCTCCTGTTGGTTCGAACCGAGCTTAGGCGCTTCTCCGCCGCAACAGAAGACCACGCCGTCACGTGCATCGGGCGAGCGCCCCGCGGATCGCCCCGACGATCAGCGGGGCCGATGGTGCAGGTCGGGCAACAACGCCGCCAGCAGGCCGATCAGCGGCAGGAACGAGCAGACGTGGTAGACGGCATAGATGCTGGTGCGGTCGGCCAGCTCGCCGAGCGCCGCCGCGCCCAGCCCGCCCAGCCCGAACGAGAACCCGAAGAACATCCCGGCCACCATGCCGACGCGCCCGGGCAGCAGGTCCTGCGCATAGACCAGGATCGCCGAGAAGGCGGACGCCAGGATCAGCCCGATCAGCACGGTCAGCACGCCGGTCCAGTAAAGGCTGGCATAGGGCAGCAGCAACGCGAACGGCGCGGCGCCGAGGATAGAAAACCAGATCACCGGCTTGCGTCCGACCCGGTCGCCGATCGGCCCGCCGATGAACGTGCCCGCGGCGACCGCGCCCAGGAACACGAACAGGTGGACCTGCGCGTCCGGCACCGACAGATGGAATTTCTGGATCAGGTAGAACGTGTAATACGAACTCAGGCTGGCGGTGTAGATGTTCTTGGAGAACAGCAGCGCCACCAGCACGGCGATGGCGCCCAGCACCTTGGCGCGCGACAGCGAATGCAGCGCCTCGATCCCCTGCGCCAGGCCGCCACGTCGCGCCGGCGCCCGGCGGCTGCGATACCAAAAGCCGACATTGGTCAGCAGCACGATCGCCAGCAGCGCCACGCCTGAGAACCAGGCGATGGAGCCCTGTCCGCGCGGCACCACGATGAACGCCGCCAGCAGCGGCCCGATGGCGGAGCCGGTGCTGCCGCCGACCTGGAACAGCGACTGGGCGAAACCATGCCGTCCGCCGGACGCCAGCCGCGCCACGCGCGACGCCTCCGGATGGAACACCGACGAGCCGACACCGACCAGCGCCGCGGCCGTCAGGATGGCGCCGAAGCTGGCCGCGACCGAGAGCAGCAGCAGCCCGACGAGGGTAAAACCCATCGCCACCGGCAACGAGTAGGGCATCGGCCGGCGGTCGGTCACCATGCCGACCACCGGCTGCAGCATCGAGGCGGTAAGCTGGAAGGCGAGCGTGATGAGGCCGATCTGCGCGAAGTCGAGGCGATACGAGTCCTTCAGGATCGGATAGATCGCCGGTACCAGCGACTGGTTCAAATCATTGAGCATGTGGCAGAAGCTCAACGACAGCAGGATGGTGAAGGTCGTGGTCTCCGCTGGGCCCACCCGCGTCGTCACCCCGGCGGCAGCCACTCTGGCGATGGTCTGGGGCGCGCGGATCGCGTTCTCGCTCAAACTGGTGTCCTCGGCATTGTGCGGCGGGGGATTGGCGGCGGGACTTCGATTATGACCAAGCCACGCCCAATGACCAGACGACAACCGCCGACCTATGCGCTGAGCATGAACCTGCTTTGCAAGGCGCGAGCGGTAGATACAAATTCCTTAAAGCCGCCTCAATTGGTGACGCATATCACAGCGCTGCGGAACGGGTTGGCCGATGTATGGCGCTCTCACCGCTCGTTGGAGGGTTGCCGTGCCGGCCGGAAGGAAATTTGGCGATTCTGTCTATGGCACGCGCCGCGCGATCTACGGTGTGGTGGCCTGGATCCTGATTCTGCTCGCCGCCTTTTGGCTGCTCGTCGAGTGGCAGTCGCTGCCTGCGCTGGCCGCCTCGCTGCTCGCGCCGGCACGGTAAAAGGCGGGTCAGACCGGCGGCAGCTCCGCCGCGCCAAGCATTTTCAGATCGGCCGACTGCACCAGCAGCACCAGGCCGCGACCAGGGGCGACGGCTAGCAGCGCAAGCTTGCGCGCCGCACCGTCCCAGGTGCCGAGCAAGGTCGCGGTGCGGACGATGCGGTAGTCCGTAAGCCGCCGACCACCATTTTCCCCTGCGGCGATCTCGGTGGAGCGTTGCGGATCATAGTCGGCCAGCAGCGCGTGCACCGGTTGGCCGGCGGCGCCAATGTCCGCGACCCATGCCTCGGCCCCGCGGCGCACTGTGATCGGGACGACGAAGCCACCGACCGCGCCGATCGCCGATTGGACCGCGCGCTCATCCGACCCGACCACCATGCGCGCGCCGTTCACCACCAGGGCCGGGGTGTAGACCTCGTCGCCGAGGGCCTCGGCATAGCGGCGCTGGCGGTCGGTGGCGGCGGGGCTGGAGTAGGAATCGCGCCATCCGAGCCCGTTCCAGTAGTCGACGTGCCAGGCCAGGGCGATGATGCCGGGATCGCGCGCGAGCCGGCCGAGCAGGGCGTCGGCGGGCGGGCAGGACGAGCAGCCCTGCGAGGTGAACAGCTCCAGCACCGCCGGCGGGGTTGCGGTCCGCGCGGCGGGGGCGATGGTCGCGGTCAGCGCGACCGGGGCGACCGTTGCGGCCAGTCCCGCCATCAACACATCACGCCGTCGCATGCGTCCCTCCCTCCGTCCGGTCCCGTGCTTGGGACCCCGCCGCCGCGCCGACGTTACAATAGCTTCTTGCGCAAGGCGTGGGGCGAGGGATTGATGGGCGCCGTCGCGGCTGGGTCAGTTTGGTTGGCACCAACCTTCCCCTCGTCATTTCCGTCCCCGGGTCAAGCGCCCGAGGACGGCCATGACGTGGGAGAAACGATGCCGACCAAACTGCCTGACGATCCGATGCAGGAGAGGATTGGACATGGCACTCGATCACTGGCTGGCCTTCGTCGCAGCGTCCGCGGTGCTGCTGGCCATTCCGGGGCCGACGGTGCTGCTGGTGATCTCCTACGCGCTGGGGCACGGGCGAAGGTCGGCGACCTCGACGGTGGCCGGAGTGGCGCTGGGCGATTTTACCGCGATGACCGCCTCGATGCTGGGACTGGGCGCGCTGCTGGCGGCGTCGGCCGGGCTGTTCACCGCGTTGAGGTGGGTGGGGGCGGCGTATCTGGTGTTCCTCGGCGTGAAGCTGTGGTGCGCGCCGGTGGGCGTTGCCGACTCGGCCGACGCCGTCGTGAAAGTGGCGCGGCCCGGTCGCATCTTCCTGCACGCCTACGCGGTCACCGCGCTCAATCCCAAGAGCATCGTGTTCTTCATCGCGTTCCTGCCGCAGTTCCTGGACAGCGCCGCGCCGGTGGTGCCGCAACTGGTGATCTTCGAGGTAAGCTTCCTGGCCCTGGCGACGCTGAACGCGCTGGGTTACGCGCTGCTGGCCTCGGCGGCGCGGCGCAGCATCCGCCGCCCGAGGGTGCAACGCGCGGTCAATCGGGTCGGTGGGTCGCTGCTGATCGGCGCCGGCGCGCTGGCGGCCGCGTGGCGCACCGGCTGAGTCGGCGAGATGCCACCATGCGCGCCTTACCGTCGGATCCCGGGTCACGCGATGACCGCGCAGAACGCAGTCGCGGTCAGGATGCGCGCGGTGAGGATTGCGGGCCGCGCCGCGAGATGCGAGGCCTTGCGGCTGCAGCGTCAGGCTCGGGCGCGAAGGGCGTCACGCTTCTTGGCGACGGTGCGCCAATCTTCGTCGGCCTCGATATAGAAATCGAATCCCTCGGGGTCGACGACAATCCCGAGTTCGTGGGCAAGGCGAACCACCTGGTCGCCCGCCAGCCCATGCGGCTCGATCAGTTCGGGATCGGCCGAGGTTTGCTGCAACAGGTCCTTCACGAGCGGCAGCATCGTCGCGGGGATGTCGAACTCGACGCCCACGAACTCGGTGGTCCTGTCATAGCCGCGCAGATGATAGGCCACGGTCATGGTTCAATTTCCCTTGTCGGGTCGACGGGCTTCAACTGCTCTCCCGTCACGTGATCATACTCGCCCAGATGACGGCCGCGCGCGTTGTAGACCTCGACGGCACCATGTTGGCTGTCCCACTCATAGACCAAACCACGCGGGTCTTTCCAGCGATGTCGGCCACCTTTCGGCTTGGTGCCTCCCTCCCTCGTCATGGCCGGTAGGCCTTGCCCCCGGGCGCTTGACCCGGGGGTTGACCCGGCCATCCCCGCAACCGCCGTACCCGCGGTCAGTCGCGCAATTCTTACCGTCCGCGCCGGTGCGACCCGGCGCCTGCTCCCGCTGCACCCGGTGTTCTCACTGGGACCCGGTGCTCCCACTGGCCCCGCTGCTCCCACTGGACCCAGCCTTCTCACGGTGCATAGGCTCCTACCTCCCAATCACGCCGCGGCTGCCAACCCTCATTCGCAGGATCGTCCAGCCCGGCCCCAGCGCGCGTCGCCCCCCGGACCATGCCCCCGGCGCGCTACGACACCGGTGCCCTCACGTTGCATAGGGTCCTGCCGACCGATTACGCCGCGAGCGCCACGTTGACGGCCGCCACACGCGTAGCGAGCTCGGCCAGCAACCGATCGGCCCCGGCATCGCCCGTCCCAGCCGTGGCACCGGCCTCAGCCCCGACCGCCGCCGCACCACCGGGCCGTTGTCCAACGGCAGCGCTCTCCGACCGCGGCGCGGGAGCAGCCTGACGCACGGGAGCAGCCTGCCGCACGAGCGCGCCCGAATCGATGGCGGGCGCTTGCGGCGCGCGCGGCCCATCGACCGATGCCACCGATGCCGGCCGCTCCGACGCGGCCTGCAGGCGCCTGAGTTCCCGAATTTTGGTATCCTTCAGCCGGGCCAACGCCCAGCCCATTTTTTGGAAGCGCAGGGCCAAGGCGAGCGGCAGATCGGCCCGCGCGGCACAGCGCCAAGCGTGCGCGCCGGCGCTGTGCGCGGCGATGGCATCGAGCGTGTACATGGCCTGCAGCGGATCGCGCGGGTCCAGTATGGCGAGCAGGGCAAAGGCGCTATCGCGCTGCGCGGCTCTCTCCACGTCGGAGGCGTCCGGAATGTGCGGCAGGGTGTCGACGATGGTTTGCACCAGGGTGCTGCGGGTGGCGGGGTCGAGGGCGAGTGACGGGACGTGGACAGATATTGCGTTCATGGGGTGTGGTGCCTTTTGCGCTGCATAAAAACGTCCGAACATAACAGGAACATGTATCCAGAGCAAGGATTATCTTCCCAATGTCGTGGTGCTTCAAATCTGTAACGGGTGGGGAGCCGACGTTTCGCGCATGTTGCAAGTGAGTCCGCCTCGCGCCCATTCCGCTCGTCAAGCCAGCTATCGCTGGTCACCCAAAGCGGACGCATCACTCGCCGAGCTCCTGGACGCCAATCGGACGACACTGTATTTCAAGGTCGCTCTCGTTCGTACCGAGTGGGCACCCACTTGTGACGGCTCTCCCCTCAGGAGGCCAGAATACATTGGTTGTGGAGAATCGGCGCGATAGGGGATTCTTGTCAGCCTCGAAAGGTGTTTCACTTACAGCATAATACCCCGACTCCACGGGATCGGACGCGGGGTCACGTGACTCGCGCAGGAGGTATGTGTTGACGGATTCGCCAATCTCGCTGCGGCCGCAGCGCTCAATGTTCCCCGACGACGACGCCATGATTGGCCTCGACGAGTATCAAGAGTGGACGACCCGGACGGACCGCAACCCGCATCCTGGCATCGACGGCTTGGGCTTTGCGATGCTTGGATTGTTCGGCGAGGCCGGCAGCCTGCTGAGCGAGCTCAAAAAGAAACAGCGGGATCAGGACTCATACCTCGCCTACCATGATTCCGTCATTGAGGAGCTTGGCGACGTCTTGTGGTATTTCGCGAATTCTGCCCACCGAGTCGGATTGCCGCTTTCAATGGTCGCGGGGCGAGTTCCAGCAAAGCTTGGCGACTGGGATTACCAGGGACGCGCGGCGCCGCGCAGCTTCATCGATCTACAAAAGCCGCAGGCTGAGCTAACCGGGCCGCTTGCCTCAGATTTGGTCGAACGACGTTTGCTGGGCCTGGCCGGGAAGGTCGGACTCCTCCTCGATCATTTCGCCGCAGGCAATCTCAATACAAATGGCGATGCCTTCACGGCAGATATTGTCGAACTGTTCCGCGTGCTGTTGGCCGCCGCCGATGACGCGGCCGTCAGCCTGAACGAAGCCGCCAGACTCAACATCGACAAGACGTTCGGCCGGTGGCCAACCGAGCGGAAGTGGGCGCCTCTGTTCGACGTGGCAGCTGACCCCGACGAGCGGCTCCCGCGCCTGATCGAGATTCGGTTCATCGAGAAGACCACGGGCGACGGCCGGGTCTACGTCATGCAGCAATGCAAGGGCATCAATATCGGCGATCGTCTCACCGACAATCGTATCCCCGGCGACGATTATCGATTTCATGATGTGTTTCATCTCGCCTACGCCGCGATACTCGGCTGGTCTCCAGTGCTACGCGCCTTGTTCAAGGTGAAGCGGAAGAGCAATCCGATGATCGATGAAAATCAGGATGGTGCTCGAGCCATTCTGATTGAAGAGGGAATTGCCACTTGGATTTTCAATCACGGCGTCCGAAACCATGACTTTCGCTCCGTGAATTCGCTTGATTATTCGTTGCTCAAAGCGATTCGTGAACTTGTAAGAGGCTATGAAGTGGACACGCTCCCGCTCTGGCAGTGGGAATGGGCCATCTTTGAGGGCTTTCGAATTTTCCGTAACATCAAGAGGCCAGAAAATCGCGGCGGCACGGTCGTCGCCGATCTGACCCATCGAACGATTGAGTTTTATCCCCCGACATGAGCAGCTTTCCCGAGACTTTCGTCGACGACCTCGCGACGCTCAAGTTCGCCCATGTGTTCAACCCTTACAGTGATTGCTGTCCAGATCATGACCGCCCCGACGCGGCGGCAGTCCGGCGCCGAAACCTCGTGAGCATCCTCGCCGCAGCCGAGATGATCGGCACGGATAGCATCTGGTTTGGCCGCGATCTCGGGTATCGCGGCGGTCGGCGGACCGGGTTGGCGCTGACGGACGAACTGCACCTAGCAGACCTTGGCAAGGCGTTCGGTAACGCCCGGATTGAACGCGCCACGCGGACGGAGCCTGTCGCGGAGCGAACGGCGCGAGAGATTTGGAAAATGATCAAGCGCGTCCCCGTTGCACCGTTTCTCTGGAACGCGTTTCCTTTTCACCCCTACGAACCCGGCGACCCGATGACCAACCGTTGCCATACGGTTCGTGAGGCCCGGGTGGTTGACGACTTGCTGGCGGCACTGCTCGCGTGGCTCAGGCCTGCGCGTATCGTTGCCCTCGGCAACGATGCCCATCGGGCCCTGGCTCGGATGGGGCACGAGGCCATCTCCATCCGCCATCCAAGCTACGGTGGCCAAGCAGCGTTCATCGAAGGCATCAGCGACGCATATGGCCTTTCGCACGCCACCGAGCTTATGCTGCCCCTCTGAGGCAGCCGCAGACGCCGCAGTACGCACCAACGGACTGACGATTAAGCGGCCCTTCTGCACCGAGCCACTGTGCAGCCCTCGATTAAACTGCGAACATCGCCTGTCCCCCAGTGGCCGGCCAGCGTGTCGAGCTGCGCCATCGAGGAATGGATGATTAGCGGTCCCATGGCGACACTGGCCTCGCGAGCGATGAAGTTCTGCAGGTGCGCCAAGCCAAGAAAATTGCCCAGTGCGCGTTGCACATAGTAGTGCGACCGATAGAAGCCGGTAAGATGCACGGCGTGTTCCGGGGTCAGCTTGACACTGACATGGCTGAGGCAGGGACCACCCAAGATGCGTCCCCGGTCACGGCCGGGGTCGTAAATCGGGAGATCGGTGAAGGGCTCGACCGTCCCCGCCTCATAGGCGGCACGTTTACCGCCGTTTTGCTTTGCCTGCCCCGCGATCTTGGTCACGAGGTCCCGAAGAGGATAGATTGTGTTTCCACGATGATCGGTGCGCTGGATCAATCGCATCGCATAGGTGCCCCAGCTCCGCGCGTCATCATGGCACTGGATCGTTGGATAAAGGGCCGGATACCGCTCGAACACGCCCTCACGGCCGTAACGCTCGTAAAGCTGTGCCGGGAAAATCGTGTTCACGACCGTATTGATCGGCAAGCCGCCCTTACGACGCAGAAATCCATCAACAAAGTCATGGACGGCGCGATCTCGTACAGGCATCGCGAGCGGATCGGTGATTTCGATCACCACGGTATAAGCCCGCCAATCCTGCGCATCGAGCAGAAATGTGCAGGCTTGTAGCCATGCATCAACACAGGTCTCAGCCTGGATCGCCTTCATCAGACGGTGCTCCCCGATGCCAACATGATCAAGTCCCTCACGCGCGGCGACAGATATTCGAGATCAACCCAGCCATAGCCGCCGTCACCCCAACTTTGGCCCCAACTGTTACGAACCAGGACAAACGGCCTGCCGCCGATCCGTCCGTGTCCGACCGCAATAACCGCGTGCCAATCGACATCCGTGTCTGACCTGACCGGATGGACAATACCGGCGGGCGCCATGCAGAAGGCTGTGCTGACCATGAATGTGACGATCACTGGTTGCCCCGCATCGAGTGCTGCGAGAAGCGACGCCACCCTCGCGGCAGCCTCTCGCTTAAAGACGGGTGCGGCGGTCTTGGGCGGGATCCATGTCGCGAGATCGGCCGGCAATACATCAAGGTATGGCCATCCGCTCTCTGCCGACTGACCGTCGAGGCGAAGGGCCTCTAGCGTTTTCGTCAGGCTGACGCCATCCTTCGGATGGCCGCCTGACGTCCGCTGTACGGCATGAAAATAAAGATGCTCGACCGATAGGATTTCATGTCCCCCACGGGCCGCCGCGTGCGCATCGCTGACGGCGAAGGCGACACAAGTCGGCCGAGCGCCTTGATTCCTGATGTCACCGAAGGAGCTGCGCAGGTCGCACGAAACAATGACACTCACTCAGGCCGCCCTCGCCAGAGTTCGACGAATGGCGCGGGGCATGCCGATTTCCTTGCCGAAGAGATCATAGGTGACATGCAGCGAGGCGATCGCCGGGCCCGATCCTTGCCAGGGCCTTCTGAGCTCCAGAGAAAAATCGCCGCTTGTCGGCGATAGGACGCGTGCCATGAGTTCGCGCTTTACGGGGCCGCCGATTGCCGTTTCTGGAGGCGGAATGTCACGTTGATCGCGTAGTATCGCAAACCCGGCCTCCACGAGTCCCGCGGTGGTCCACAGATAGCCGGCGCCGCCATTCTCCGTGAGTTTCAAGACAAACAGGTCTGCGGGTGCGCCCTCCAGCGTGAGGCCTTCATCGCGTTCCGTAAGCAACCAGACATCACGCCGGAAATCCTCGACCTCGAAGCCGTCGAGCAATTCCTCCTTAAGCGCTCGGCGCGGCTTCGCGACCAAACGCTCTCGCGTTGGACGGTCGATGATCCCATGCCGCTCCAGCGCGACGCAGGTCGCCTCGTAGCTCGCCCCGGCCCGCAACGACAGCTGATACACGGCATGCGGCTCAGACATGCTCGCCCGGTTCCATCCCTGCCGTCGCGCATGAAATTGCAATAACCACTTAGGCAGAAGAAAAGATGCGGCGAAGCTGTCGGCTGCCAGTTCGATCTCGTCACGCCCACTGGTCGGGGTACGTCCGAGAATCTCCTCTCCGTCGAAACTGACTTCGTGGCCGAGCGCCACATGCCCAAGCTCGTGTGCTCCAGTAAATCGCTGAACCCGAAGTGGCCGCTGCGTCGAAATGATCACGCCGGGGTTTGGCCCGGGCAGGCAGGCTCCAAGGAGCCCTTCCAGCGGACGAAACAAGAGCGCTACATGGAGCGACAGAAGCGCACCAAAGACATCGATCGCGCTACCAGTGGTTTCGACGGTCCGCCGGATTCGCAGTTGTTCGTGGACCCGCGCCGCCGCCTGCGCACCTTCGAGAATTGCATCGCGGCGCGCCATCAGCGATCCCGTGACGGCTGACGCGCTTGCAGAAACTGCGCGAATTGCAGCAATTCCTCACGGTCGCGATCGGAGAGCTTCGCTGCCGTGCGCGCCAAATGCTGGACGGACTCCGGGACGGGCGGGATAGCCGCGCCGGCTTCCCCGGTAAAATAGCCGATGGGACGCTGGTAGATTTCGGCCAGCTTCTTCAATTCGATCGCGTCGACTTTCCGCTGCCCGGCTTCCATCAGGGAAACAGCCGTTCTTGGAATATCCAGAATTCGCGCGACTTCGTCTTGCGACAGCTCCAGATACTCTCGTGCTTCCTTCAGTCGAGTGCCAAGAATCTGGCGATTTTCGTCCTTGTCCTGTGGCATCGCGCGTCCGATGCGCTGGGGTTCGGTCATGCGGCCTCCTTCTTACGCCGTTGGAGAACAAGGCTACGAATCCGGGGGAGCAAATGGGCGAGCATTTCCTCGAAGCTTCGATAACCGCCGGCCTTGATGATGCGAGCCGGCACCTCGAAGTTGACGTGCTTTTCGATCGTAAGCAGGGCCGTCACCACACCGAGCGAGTCGACCACCGGAACCACCTCAAAGATTGTGCCCTCTCGGGGCGGTCGAGGGTCAGCAAACGGGTCGTCCACATCGGCAACCTGATCGTCCCACCAGACCTTCAGGTCTGCGGCTAGATCATCCTCGGAGTAGTCCAGATCGCTGCTCATTCGGGTCCATCCGGTCCGTGCGAATATCCACCATATAGCGAGTCGATGTGCGATTTTCAAACAAAATCGGTGGCAGGCTGCATTTTTTTAGCCCGACCGCATTCCAACCCTGTTCCAGGCAGCCGGCCCGTGCCCTGCAAATGCCGCTAAAGCCGCCCAGTATGTCTGTCGAGGAATGTCGGCTTCCATCGTTTATCAGCCCAGAGCTGGCCATCCGCTCTCGGCCAAAATCGGAGGTCGGCCGATCCGCCTGAGAAAAGTCTGACAAGGGTCGAATGCGCCGGCTAATGCCAAGTTCCCCGGCTACCTTTTCTTCGGGTCCGGGCGCGACATTCGGACTCCTCCGCCAGGCCGGTGCTCCAACGATCCACCGCCAAATCTACAACGCTCCCCCGCGCCGGCCGGCACTCGCCCCCAGCCGCAGCCGCAGCGCGTTCAGCTTGATGAACCCCTGCGCGTCGAACTGGTCATACGCCCCCTGGTCCTCCTCGAACGTCACCACCTTCATCGAGTAGAGGCTGTTCGGGCTCTCCCGCCCGATACAGCTAACATTCCCCTTGTATAACTTCAGCCGCACCCGCCCGCTCACACTCTTCTGGCTCTCATCGATCAGCGCTTGCAGCATCCGCCGCTCCGGGCTGAACCAAAACCCGTTGTAGATCAGCGTCGCATAGCGCGGCATCAGCTCGTCCTTCAGATGCGCCGCCTCGCGATCCAGCGTGATGGTCTCGATCGCGCGATGCGCCGCCAGCAGGATGGTGCCGCCCGGTGTCTCGTACACCCCGCGGTTCTTCATGCCGACGAAGCGGTTCTCCACCAGGTCCAGCCGGCCGATGCCGTTGGCCTTGCCCAGTTCGTTCAGGCGGGTCAGCAGCGCGGCCGGCGACAGCTTCACCCCGTCGATAGCGCGGGCGTCACCGTGCTCGAAGTCGACGCTGATCACGGTGGCTTTGTCCGGCGCGTCCTCCGGACTGATGGTGCGCTGATAGACGATCTCGTCCGCCTCCACCGCCGGGTCCTCCAGGATTTTCCCCTCCGACGACGAGTGCAGCAGGTTGGCGTCGACGCTGAACGGCGCCTCGCCGCGCTTGTCCCGGGCGATCGGGATCTGATTTTCCGCCGCGAATTCCATCAGCTTGGTGCGGCTGGTCAGGTCCCACTCGCGCCACGGGGCGATGATCTTGATGTCGGGCTTCAGCGAGTAATAGCTCAGCTCGAAGCGCACCTGGTCGTTGCCTTTGCCGGTCGCGCCGTGCGCCACCGCATCGGCACCGACCTCCTCGGCGATCTCGATCTGCCGCTGCGCGATCAGCGGGCGGGCGATCGAGGTGCCCAGCAGGTACTGCCCCTCATACAGCGCGTTGGCACGGAACATCGGAAACACGAAGTCCCGCACAAACGTCTCGCGCAGGTCGTCAACAAAAATCTCCTTCACGCCGAACATTTCGGCCTTGGCACGGGCGGGCGCCAGTTCCTCGCCCTGCCCGAGGTCCGCCGTGAAGGTCACCACCTCGCAACGATAGGTCACCTGCAGCCAGCGCAGGATCACGCTGGTGTCCAGGCCGCCGGAATAGGCGAGCACGACCTTCTTCACATCCTTGACGCGCATGCCGGCGGCCCTTCTGCTGCGGTGCCGGCGGGGAGTAGCCCCGAGGCAGCAACGGCGCAAGCAGCTTGGGGAGGGCCGACGCATGCAGGACCTGACGGGCAAGACCGCGCTGGTGACGGGGGCCGCATCGGGGATCGGCCTGGGCATTGCCGGCGCGCTGGCGCGGGCGGGGATGCACCTCGTGCTGGCCGACCTCCGCCCCGACCCGCTGGAGCAGGCGCACGCGGCGATCGCAGCGAATGGCGGCCGCGTCGTCAGCGTGGTGACCGACGTATCCGATCCGGCGTCCGTCGCCGCCGCGGGCAGCGCCGCCGAGCAGGCGTTCGGCAAGTTGCATGTGCTGGTCAACAACGCCGGCGTGGCGATGCACGGCATCCCGGTCGAGCAGGCACCCCCAGAAATCTGGCGCCGGGTGATCGGCGTCAACGTCATGGGCGTGATCCATGGCATCCACGCGCTGCTGCCGCTGATCCGCCGCCACGGCGAGGGCGGGCACGTGGTCAACACCGCCTCGATCTCCGGCTTCTTCGTGCGCGAGGGGCGCAACCAGGGCGGCTACGCAATGACGAAATACGCCGTCGTGGCGCTGTCCGAGGCGCTGGAACAGGAGACCAAGGGCAGCGGCATCGGCGTGTCCGTGCTCTGTCCCGGCCCGGTGCGCACGCCGTTTTTCGTGTCTGGTACAGCGAGCGGGCTGACAGGAACGGCCCGCGCCGATCCCACGGGCGGATTCACCGGCCGGATCGAACCGGAGGCAGTCGGCGCGCGCGTGGTGCACGCGATCCGCCACGACGAATTCTACATCTTTACCCACGCCAACGAGCGCGCGGTGGTGCAGGCGCGGCACGCGCGCATCGCCGCCGCGCTCGACCGCGCCGATGCGTTGGCCCGGGGGAGCAATAGGCTGAAACCCGCGCTCCGGCTGTCCCCGGCGCCGGACGGGCGCCCCAGGTAGCCGCGCGTGGCCCCGTATATCGCCCAGCGGCTGCTGCAGCTTGCCTTCGTGTTGTTCGGCGTCAGCATGGTGGTGTTCATCGCGATGCATCTGTTGCCGGGCGACGTCGCGCAGCTTTTGCTGGGTGACCACGCGACGGTGCAAGCGCTGGCCCGGCTGCGCCAGCAGCTCGGTATCGACCAGCCGGTCTGGGTGCAGTACGTGCGCTTCGTGGCGGGCGCGCTGCACGGCGATCTCGGCCTGTCGCTGCAAACCAACCACCCGGCAATCGATGACGTGCTGGTGGCCTTCCCGGTAACGCTGCAGCTCACCATGACCTCGCTCGCGATCGCCAGCCTGATCGGCGTGCCGCTCGGCGTGCTCACCGCGGTCTGGCAGGGCACGCGTTTCGATACGGCGGTGATGACGCTGACTCTGTTCGGTGTGTCGATGCCGATCTTCTGGTTCGGGCTGATGCTGCTGATCCTGTTCGCCGCGGTGCTCGGCTGGGTGCCGACCGGCGGGCTGATGCCGGTCGGCATGGAGCCGCCGCGGGTGACCGGCATGAGCGTGGTGGACAGCCTCCTGGCCGGCGATCCGGTGATGACCTGGGAAGCGATCCATTATCTGCTGCTGCCGGCGTTCACCCTGGCCACCGTTCCGCTGGCGCTGATCACCCGCATCACCCGCGCCGAGGTGATGGCCGCCGCCCTGTTCGATCATGTGCGCACCGCGCGCGCCAAGGGGCTGGCCGAGCGCCGGGTCGTCGTGCGCCATGTGCTGCGCAACGCGGCGATCCCGATCGTTACGGTGATCGGGTTGCAGCTTGGCCTGCTGCTGTCCGGCGCGGTGCTGACCGAGACGATCTTCTCGCTGCCGGGCGTGGGGCGGCTGATGGTCGATTCGATTCTGTCGCGCGACTACCCGGTGGTGCAGGCGGGCGCGCTGTTCATCGCCGCCCTGTTCGTGCTGGTGAATCTGGTGGTGGACCTGAGCTACGCGGTGCTCGATCCGCGGATCACCCGGCCATGAGCCGGGGCGCCATGAGCCGGGGGGCCATGAGAGTGGCGTCATGAGCAGGGACCGTGAGCGGCGGACAAGAAGGAAGGGGCCATGAGCGGCGCGGCTGGTATCACTGTTGCGCCCGCGGTGCCGGAGGCCGCGCTGTGGCGGGCGTTGCGCCGGCCGGGCGCGCGCGTCGGCCTGGCGATCGCCGGTTTGTTTGTGGTACTGACATTCGCGGGGCCCTGGATCGCGCCGTATGATCCGTACGACCAGGATCTCTCGAGCGCACTCTCGCCGCCGTCCGCCGAGCATCTGTTCGGCGCCGACCAGTACGGGCGGGACATCCTGAGCCGGGTGATCTACGGCACGCGCACCGCGCTGATCGCGATCATCGTCGCGGACGGGATTGCCCTGGTGACCGGCGGCGCGCTCGGCTTGGTCGCTGGGTTTGCCGGCGGGCGGGTGGATGCCGCAGTGATGCGGCTGGTCGACGTGCTGCTGGCGTTTCCGTATCTGCTGCTGGCGCTGATCATCGTTGCCGCGCTGGGGCCGAGTTTGACCAACTGCATTCTGGCGATCGGGGTCATCTACACGCCGCAATACGCGCGGCTGATGCGCGGCCAGGTGCTGGCGGTGCAAAGCGCCGACTTCGTCTGGGCGGCGCGCTCGGTCGGTGCCCGACCGCTGCGCGTCATGCTGCGCCATGTGCTGCCCAACAGCCTGTCGCCCGTCCTGGTCATGGCCACGTTGCAGGCGGGCTCGGTGGTGGTGGAGACCGCCGGCTTGTCGTTCCTCGGCCTCGGCGCGCAGCCACCGTCACCTGATTGGGGCGCGTTGCTGGCGGATGGTCACAGCTATTTCCTCACGGCGTGGTGGATCGCGACCTTCCCGGGGCTGGCGATCTTTCTGGTGGTGCTCGGGTTCAACCTGGTTGGGGATGCATTGCGCGACCAGCTCGATCCGCGACGGCGCACGCAGTGACGTGTACACCTCTCCCGCGCAAGTGCGGGAGAGGTGTAGCGGTCATTTCTGCATCGACACCGTCTCCATGTCGAAGAACATCTGCGTCGGATTGAGCTGGAACCCCTTCACGTTCTTCCGCGTTGCCCGCACCTGCAACGTCGAATTGACAAACACCCAGGGCGCACCATCCAGGATCATCGCCTGCACCTTGTCGTACATCTGGATCCGCTTGGCGTGGTCCACCTCGGCCGCGGCCTGGAGCATCAGCTTATCGACCGCCGGGTCCTTGTAGTGCGAGGTGTCGTTCACCGGCATGCCGTAAGACCCCCACAGCTCACCAACAAAATTGTCCGGATCGCCGTTGTCGCCGCTCCAGCCGGTCAGGAACAGGCCATGATAGTTACCGGACCGCACCGAGGCAAGAAAGGCGCCCATATCCAGCTTGCGCACGTCCGCCTCGATGCCGACCTTCTGGAAATACCCCTGCAACGCCACCGCCAGATCGGCGCCCGCCGGATTGTAGCCACGCGGGGTGTTGTAGCTCAGCAGCTCGATCTTCAGCCCGGGCTTGACGCCGGCCGCTTCCAGCAACTGCTTCGCCTTCGCTGGGTCATACGGATAGCCCTTCAGCGATTTGTCAAATCCCCACTGCGCCTCCGGCAGCGGCGAGGTCATCGTCACCGCCAGCCCGCCATACAGCGCCTTGTTGATCGCTTCCTTGTCCACCGCGTAGTTCAGCGCCTGGCGCACTCGCTTGTCGTTGAACGGCGGCGTGTCGTTCGGCATTGCCATGCCATTCACCGTCAGGCCCGGCTGCGTCACCACAACCAAGTTATGGTCCGCACGCAAGGCCGGGATCACCGGGGTCGCGACATCGCCCATGATCTGCGTCTCGCCGCGCTGCAAGGCCAGCAGCGCGGCCTGCGCATCGGGATATACCTTGAACACGATGTGGTCGATCTTCGCCTTGCCCTTCCAGTAATCCGGATTGGCATCGAGCACGATCTGGTCGCGCGACTTCCATTCGCGGAAGATGAACGGCCCGGTACCGACCGGATGGTTGCGGAAATCCTTGCCGTATTTTGCCGCGGCGTCGTAGCTGACGACGCCATTCCACACCATCGCCAGGCTGTTGAGAAACGCCGCGGAGGCTTCCTTCAGCTTGAACTGCACGGTGTTGTCGTCGACCGCGCTGTAGGACGTGACGGAGGCAAACGTAAAGTCCTCGTAGCCCTCGACCGGCCCGGTGTTGTAGATCGTGTTCGGATCGTCCTTCTTGAGCTGGCGATCCAGCGTCTTGATGTATTCGGCCGCGTTGAACGGCGTGCCGTCATGGAACTTGATGCCGGTCCGCAGGTGGAACGTGTAGGTCAGGCCGTCGGGCGAGATGTCCCAGCTTTTGGCCAGGCCGGGCGCGACCTCGGTGGTGCCGGGCTTGTAGCTGACGAGGCTGTCGAACACCGCGGCCATGATGAAGCCGGAGGTGTTGTTCGCCACCGCTTCCGGATCGAACCCGGTTGGGTCCGCGGCGATGCTGATGACCAGCGTCTGTTCCGCCCGTGCCGCGACGGCACCGAACACCAGCCCGGCCGCGATTGCCAGGCCGCTCGCGCCGAGCAGCCGCCGGCGGTGCGAGGCACTTTTACTCATCATGGTGATCTCCCCTGCTTGCTCCCGATGCGACGAGCCTAGCACGTGGCGGCGGCATTCGGGTAGATACGCCGCGGCGTACGCCCGGGCCGCGTCGGTGTGGCCGACCGCGCCGGCCGCTGAACTGGGTCCGGAGTCCAAATGACGATGGATGGAAACCAGGTTTTCCGCAGTCCCCGCGCCTGGATAGCGGCAAGGCTGGGCAACCCGTGTGCGGTCAGACCGGAGGGGGCGCGCGGTGGATCGCGCCGAACCGCGGGTGCGGCGATGCGTGGCTCGGCGTTCGTTCCGCGCATGGCGATGCCCTGGGCGATGCCCTGGGTGGTGGTTATGTTGATGACGTGGGCGACGGCCTGGGCCACGCTGCCGTCAGGTGGGGCGCGCGCGGCCGAGCTGCCGGTATTGGATATCGCTGCCGTGCCCTATCTGAACCCGGAGGTTCGCGCGTCGTATGAACGGTTCCTGATGATCAACCTGCCGCGCGCCTTCGCGTTGAGCCGCACCGGCGCCACCGGCCGGTATGGCGGCGGCGGCACGCTGGAGCAGGCCCGTGCCAAGGCACTCGCCACCTGCGCGGCCAACGGCGCGACCGACTGCGCGATCTATGCCGAGGACCTGACCGTGGTCTGGCCCGGCCGGCCGCACGTCGACCCGCTGGCGGTGCCGGGCCCGCTGATCACTGGCAGCGGCTACGCCTTCGTGCCGGATCAGCGCTTCATCTGGCGTGGGCCGCAGGCAGCGCGCGGGCTGTATGTCTGGGGCCATGGCAAGTCCCCCGCCGGGCAGGACCTGAGCGGGGACCAGCCGCAAAGCTATGTCCGCGCCTTCAACAATGCCGGCTTCGACGTGGTGCGGTTCGCGCGCGCGCCCGCCGGCGACTATGCGGACAACGCCGAGGGCTGGCTGCGCCAGGCACTGCCTAAGCTGCGCGCGCTCGGCTGGCGGATGCTGGTGGTGGGCGGCCAGTCGCGCGGCGGCTGGAACAGCCTGCAGATGCTCGACACGCCAGGTCTGGCGGACGCAGTGGTCGCCGTCTCGCCGGCCAGTCTCAGTTCAAGCATGCCGGCAGCGCAGGCTGCCGAGGTCTATCGCATCACGCATGCGGCGAACGCCCCGACCACGCGCGTGGCGATCGCGCAATTCAAGGGCGATGCGTTTGTGCCGACCGGGATGGATGAACGCGTTTCCAGTCTGCGCATCGGGCTGACCGGCCGTGTCGCAGCGCTGCTGATAATCGATCAGCCGGCGGGGCTGACCGGCCACGGCGCCGGCAACAGCATCGACTTCGCCACGCGTTTCGGCGCATGTCTGCTGCACTTCGTGGTGGATCCGACGCCGCCGACCGCGTGTTCCGGCGGAACCAACTAAATTGGGAGCAAGCTGATGACCGTTGCCAACAAGGTGGTCCTGGTCACCGGCGCGGCGCGCGGGCTGGGACGCGAATACGTCGTCAGCCTCGCCGCGCAGGGTGCGAAGCTGGTGGCGGGGGATGTACTGGATTGCGCCGCGACCGTAGCGGCGGCGCGCGACGCGGGTGGGCAGGCGATCGGTGTCGCGCTGGACGTGACCGACATGGCGCAGGCCGAAGCGATGGCGCGGGCGGCGCTCGATGCCTACGGGCAGATCGATGCGCTGGTGAACAACGCGGCGCTATACGGCGCGCTGCGCGGCGGGCGGTTCAATGCGATTTCCGAGGCAAGCTGGGATGCCGCCATGGCGGTCAACGTCAAGGGCATCTGGAACTGCTGCAAGGCGGTGGTCGAGGCACTGCGTGAGGCGGGCGGCGGGTCGATCGTCAACGTCGCCTCGCTGGCGGCGACCTATGGGATGCCGTACGCGCTGCACTACACCACCTCGAAGGCGGCGGTGATCGGGCTGACCCGCGGCCTGGCGCGCGAGCTTGGGCGCGACAACATCCGGGTGAATGCGCTGGCGCCGAGCGCGGTGCTGACCGAGGGCACCGACGAGTTCCTGGGCGAGAAGCGCGACCGCGCGCTGGAGGTGATCCGGGCCGGCCAGTCGATTCCGCGCACGCTGGTGCCGGGGGATCTGACGGGGACGGTGGCGTGGCTGATCTCGGACGCCAGTCGGTTCGTGACCGGACAGACCATCGCGGTCGATGGCGGAACTGTACTGCTGTGATGGTCGGCGATTGATTGGGCCGCAAGAAGGCCAGTAATCAAGGCCATCGGACATGGAGTTGCACTGAGTAGATATTGTTGGCACTTCGCTCTGATGACTGGTGCACCGGTCAAAGCGCATGGCGCGCAGCACCAATTGCTTTATCTGTGAAACTCTGTGTGCACTCTGTGTCCTGGGTTGCTTTTTTGTTAGTTACGTCTTAGATTCTTATTAGCATAGTCACAGCAACGATACCGCCTTGAATTCGTGCGTGAAACCGGTTCCATAATGGCGTTCAGGTGGCAGCCAGACGACGCGACCTCAGCTTGACGCTGGCAACATAGAGCCAAGTCATCGCACTCTCGATAGGCGCTTCCACATCCTTGGCCAAGCGTCAGTTGCGGTTCAGCCAGGCCAAGGTACGCTCGACCACCCAACAGCCTGCCCCTGCGAAGGCGGGGGACGGGGCAGCAAAACAAAGCCCTTGGCAACGTCCGACCGCTCGACGATCTCGATTGTCCAATCGCCAATATTTTTGAGGGCCTCCTGTAGCTTGTCACTGGCGTAACCACCGTCGGCGAAGATGTGGCGCAGCCAGGGAAATGGCTGCGTCGCCGCCGCTGGGGCGCCGGACAGTAGATTGGCAATATTCGTGCCATAATTTCTGTGAATTGGAATCGCTAGATTTGTAATTATTTTAGCGATATGGTTGGGAAGAAGTTATAAAATTCTCCGACGGTCTTCGTGCCGCCGGACCGGACCGCTCCCCAGAGACCCGGGTCACTCCCGACAGACAATGTCGGAGGAAAAGGATCCCTGACCGCCGACTTGCGGGCGAAGATCCGCCCCACCCTGGATGAAAAGCACGGCGAGCAACGCCGCTCCGGCATCGAACCGGCGGAAAAATGTCGTTCCGCGCGCCGTGTGTCACCGCGCCGTGACCCGGTGCGGGACCTTGACGCGGCCCGGTTTGAGCATACGACACCCCTGACGCGGTGGCCCGCGAGAGCATGGAACCCAAAGGGAGAGTCCGGCATGCAACGCTCAGATATGCAACGTGAGGTGATGGTGGTCTCCGGCGTGCGCACCGCGATCGGCGATTTCGGCGGCGCGTTGAAGGACATGGCACCGACCGCGCTCGGCGCGCAGGTGGTGCGCGAGGCGCTGGAGCGCGCCAGCGTGGCGGGCGCCGAAGTCGGGCACGTGGTGTTCGGCAACGTCATCCATACCGAGCCGAAGGACATGTACATGGCCCGCGTCGCGGCACTGGGCGGCGGGGTCACCGAGGCCGCGCCGGCGCTAACGCTGAACCGGCTGTGCGGCTCCGGCCTGCAGGCAATCGTTTCGGCCGCGCAAAGCATCCTGCTGGGCGATACCGACATCGCGGTGGCCGGCGGGGCGGAGAGCATGAGCCGCGCGCCCTACATGGCCCAGGGCATGCGGTGGGGGGCACGGATGGGCGACACCGCAATGATCGACATGATGGTCGCCACGCTGCACGACCCGTTCCACAACATCCATATGGGCGAGACGGCGGAGAACCTGGCGGAAAGCCACCAGATCACGCGCGCCGACCAGGATGGGCTGGCGGTCGAGTCGCATCGCCGGGCGGCGCGCGCGATCGCCGAAGGACGCTTCAAGTCGCAGATCCTGCCGATCACGCAGAAGACCCGGAAAGGCGAGACGGTGTTCGATACCGATGAGCATGTGCGGGCCAATGCGTCCGCAGCGGATCTGGCGAAGTTGCGCCCGGCGTTCCGCAAGGATGGGACGGTGACGGCGGGGAATGCCTCGGGGATCAACGACGGCGCCGCGGCGGTGGTGCTGATGGATGCGGCGACGGCGGCGAAGCGGGGGGCGAAGCCGCTGGGCCGGCTGGTGGCGTATGCGCATGCCGGGGTCGATCCGAAGGTGATGGGCATCGGGCCGGTGCCGGCGACGCGCGCCGCGTTGCAGCGGGCCGGGCTGGAGCTGGCTGATATGGATGTCATCGAGTCGAACGAGGCGTTCGCGGCGCAGGCCTGCGCGGTGGCGAAGGATCTCGGGTTCGATCCGGAGAAGACCAATCCGAACGGGTCGGGGATTGCGCTCGGCCATCCAGTCGGTGCCACCGGAACGATCCTGACGGTGAAGGCGCTGTACGAGCTGGCGCGGACCGGCGGGCGCTATGCGCTGGTGACCATGTGCATCGGCGGCGGACAGGGGATCGCGGCGATCTTCGAGCGCGTGTAGCGCGGAGCCGAAGTGCCGCGGATCGCAACCCACGGGCGATGGGTCGCGGCCGGGCGGACCGGTCCCCGGCACTGGCCAGCGTCGGGCATCCGGGGCAAGCTGCACCCGGGATTTCGGGAGGAGGACGTAATGGCCGACAACGGGCAGATGATCATCGAACTGGACCGCAAGCGCATGGTCGCAATGGCGGAGAAGGATGTCGCCACACTGAATGCTGTGCTGGCGGACGATTTGGTCTACACGCATTCCTCGGCGCGGCTGGATACCAAGCAAAGCCTGATCGGCGCGATGCAGTCAGGCGCGACGGTTTATTCCTCGGTCGAACCGTCCGATGTGGTGGCGCAGGATTGCGGCGATGCGGTGGTGCTGACCGGGGTGGCGCGGATCGGTGTGACCTCCGGCGGTAATGCGATGAAGTTCGGCGTGCGGTTCACCGACGTCTATGCGAGGCGCGGTGGGCAGTGGCAGATGGTGGTGTGGCAGTCGACGCGGTTGCCGGACTGACGGCAAGCGAAGCGCGCCGTCATGCCGGCCCCCGGGTCAAGCTGCCCGGGGGCAGCCTCCAGCCGGTATTCACGACTTTTTTGCGGCCGCGGCCGCAGGTGTCCGCCGGTGCGAAGGCACGTCGTGGATGCCGGCTGGAGCCTGCCCCCGGGCAGCTTGACCCGGGGGCCGGCACGACGTGGAGAGGCCGGTATGACGACAGCGCCCGCGGCCATCTGATCGGAGGATACGCATGCAGCTCGGCATCCATCTGCCGCACGCCGGCGACCAGGCGACACCGGCGCTGATCCGGCGCTTCGCGGTGCGGGCCGAGGCGCTCGGGCTGAGCGATGTGTGGGTAAGCGAGCACATAATCGTGCCGCGCGCGGCATTCCCGCGCTCGCCGCTGTTCTATGATCCCGTGCTGACGCTGACTTGGGTGGCGGCGGTGACGCAACGGGTGCGGCTGGGGACCAGCGTGCTGGTGCTGCCGATGCGCCATCCGTTGCCGTTGGCGAAGGAACTGGCGACGCTGCACAATCTGTCCGAGGGGCGGTTGATCCTCGGCGCCGGGGTTGGCTGGCTGGAGCCGGAGTTCGCGGCACTCGGCGTGCCGTTCCACGAGCGAGGGCGGCGGATGGACGAGGGGATCGCGATGATGCGTGCGGTCTGGACGCAGGATCCGGTGACGTTCCGGGGCAAGTATATTGCGGCCGAGATTGACGAAATGACCATGTTGCCGATGCCGATCAGTCGGATTCCGATCTGGATCGGCGGCAGTTCCGACGCGGCGCTAAAACGCACCACGCGTGTGGCGGACGGCTGGCACGGCAGCCGCTACACGGCCGAGGAAGCGGCGCCGGTCATCAAGCGTCTGCGCGCCGAGCGGCCGGATGACGGGTTTACCGTTTCCATGCGCGTGCATTGGAGCGGCAAGGACGAGGGCGAACTACGGGATCGCGTTGCCGCGTATGCGGCGGTCGGTGTCGGTCACATCATGGTGCATCCGCACGACCGCAACGTCGATGACTGGGACAGCGTGATCGAAGGGGTAGGGCGGCTGGCTGGCGGTTGAGACCAGTTACAGGATTCCGTACCACCGCCCCGGCGGATAGAACGTTGGATCGAACACCTGTGGCGCCCCGCCGCCAAAGAAAATCCAGGCAAAGGTTATCATCCCCGTTGGTAGGGACAACTGCTTAAGAGTCTGACTCGAATCGGTCCAGCAACGCGACCGCCTTGATTTCGTGGGCAAAACCGGTTCCATCGTGGCGTTCAGGCGGCGGCCAGACGGCGCGACATCAGCTTAACGCTGGCAATATAGAGCCAGGTCACCGCACTCTCGATAGTTGCTTCGACATCCTTGGCCAAGCGCCGGTTGCGGTTCAGCCAGGCGAAGGTGCGTTCGACCACCCAACAGCCTGCCCCTGCGAAGGCGGGGGACGGGGCAGCAGTACAAAGCCCTTGGCAACGTCCGACCGTTTGACGATCTCGATCGTCCAATCACCGAGATTTTCGAGGCATCCTGCAGCTTTTCACCGGCGTAACCGCCGTCGGCGAACACGTGGCGCAGCCAGGGAAATGAACTGCGTACTCGCGCCAGCAAAGAGGGTGCGCCGTCGCGATCCTGAATATCCGCCGGATGCACGATCATCCCAACCGGCAGGCCAATCGTGTCGGTGAGGATATGCCGTTTGCGGCCCTTGATCTTCTTGCCAGCGTCCCACGGGTCGGGCCGAAGGCCCGCCCGAGGGCAGGCTCCACCTCGCGGGCCGCCAGACTCCGTCGTCTTAACCGACTGGCTGTCGATCACGCCNNAGCCCGATTGGGCAATGTAGTAGATGGCATTGACCGCATCTCGAAGGCTGGTCGCGCGCGTCCGCCCAAGTTTGGCCGGCGGCGGCAGATGCGGTTCGATCACCGCCCACTCCTCGTCGGTGGTATCGCTTGCATAGCGCAGCCCATCGCGCCGATATTTGGGGCGCGTGATTCCAGTCCAGGCCATGATCCAACTCCTCGGTGTCTTCGCAAACCCGAGAGAATCGTAGTCGCTGGAGTCACGCAACCCCGATTTATGATCGTTGTC
>PLXO01000258.1 GCA_003151425.1 Acetobacteraceae bacterium | reverse complement strand
CGTGGGGGATTGCTTCGTCGCTGCGCTTCTCGCAATGACAGGTGGTGTTTCCGGTCAGGGTGAAAATGCTCTAACTGGCACATATGCCAGCGCTGGTATCGCAATGCTGCGCGCGTAGGCAGCGCAGGTGCAGTTCGCCTCAACCAGCTCGCTCGCGCAGCGCGGTCACGACCTCGGCGATCACGCCGTCCCAGTCGCCGTAGCTGGATTGGCGGAACAGCCGCGCGGTCGGGTACCACGGACTGTCGGTCCGGCCGTACAGCCAGCGCCAGCATGTATCGTACCGATTGAGCACCCAGACCGGCTTGCCCAGCGCGCCGGTCAGATGCACCACCGACGTATCCACACTGATCACCAGGTCCAACGCGGCGATCAGCGCGGCGGTATCGGCAAAATCCCACAACTCGTCGGTCCAGTCGTGCAGCACCATCCCGGCCGGCGGTGCCTTTGCCTCATCCGCGCGATGGCCCTTTTGCAGCGAAACGAAGCTGACGCCCGGCACCGCACCAAGTGGCGCCATTTGTGACAGCGACATCGAGCGACGGCGATCGATCGCATTCGACGCGGGATCGGCCGGGCGCGGATTGCCCGCCCAGACCAGCCCGACGCGAAGCCCCGGCAGGGGCGCGAGCCGGATTCTCCAGGCACGTTCCTGGTCCGGATCGGCCGCGAGGTAGGGTATCGTTGCCGGAATGGTCTCCAGCGTGGTGCCAAGCGCCAGCGGCAAGCTGAGCAGCGGGCAATGCAGGTCGAACGCCGGCGGCGGTTCGTTCTGTGCGATGACGCGTTGCGGCCCCGGCATGGTGCGGATCAGCCGCGCCAGCGTGGACGGCACCGCCAGCACGACGTGTGCTCCCATTGCCGCGCCCGTTGCGGTTCGCGTATCGGTTCCCGTTGAAGCTCCCGTTGCAGTTCCCGTTGCAGTTCCCTGGGCACCTCCACTTGGTCCCGCCAACGCTGCGACCAGCGGGGCGAACCGGCAGAACTGCAGCACGTCGCCGTGGCCCTGCTCGCCGTGCAGCAGGATGGTGCGCCCCGCCAGCTTCGTCTCGCCCAGCCAAAGCGGCTGCGCATAGTGGCGTTCGCCCGGTCGCAGCGCGTCGGTGCGCCAGCGCCATTCATTCTCGCGCCAGCCGCCCTCGAAGTCGCCCATCGCCAGCCGGCACAGCGCCTCATTCCAATGGACCTCGGTGCTGTCCGGGAACACCGCCTTGGCCCGTGCGTAGTCCTGCAGCGCCTGCTGATGGCGACCGTGCATCGCCAGCAGGATGGCGCGATTGACCAGCGCCTGCATCAGTGTCGGGTCGTGGGCCAGCGCCTGATTGTAGCCGGCGAGCGCGGCATCCAGTCGCCCGAGCGCGCGCAGCGAGGTGGCGCGATTGCAGGCGGCGGCGGCATGGCCGGGCGCCAGCGCCAGCGCGACATCGAAGCTGGCGATCGCCTCGGCCTGGCGATCGAGCGCTTGCAGCAGGGTGCCGCGGTTGTAGTGCGCCAGCACCAGTCCTGGCGCCGCGGCGATGGCCTGGTCGAGGCTGGCCAGCGCGTCCGCCGGGCGACCGAGCCGCTCCAGCGCCTCGGCACGGTACGTCGCGGCCTGCGCCAGGGTTGGGCGCAGCACCAGCGCCCGGTCGTAGCTGGCCAGCGCGTCCGCCGCACGGCCCAGCGCGAGCAGGGCATTGCCGCGGTTGCACAGGGCCTCCGGCAGATCCGGTCGCACCGTCAGCGCCGCGTCGAAGTCGACCAGTGCGTCGGCCGGGTGCGCCAGGCGCATCAGAGCCGCGCCCCGGTTGTTGAGCGCCTCGGTATCGTCGGGCCGCAGCGCAAGCAGCCGGTCATAGCTCGCCGCCGCGGCGTCGAAGCGGCCGAGGCGCATCTGCGCGGCCGCCTGCTCGCTCCATAGCGGCGCGAAAGCCGGCGCGATCAGCAGCGCGGCGTTGAACATCTCGACCGCCTCGGCCAGCCGCTCGCTCTGAGCCAGCAGCAGGCCCAGCCGGAACCGCGCATCCGGACTCCCGGGGTGACGTTGCAGCAGCCCCCGATAGATTGCCTCCGCTTCGGCGGGCCGGCCTTGCTGATGCAGCGCCGCGGCCTCGGTCAGCGCGTCACCGACCGTCCGTGTGGTCACGCTCATGGAGCGTCCGCCTGAAGCGCGGCCAGGCGCTGCTCGGCGAGCCGCAGATTGTGCCGCGCGATCGCGCGCTGGCGTAACCATCGCGGTCCGCCCAGCGCCGCCAGGGCCTGGCGGTAGGCGTCGATCGCCCGGCGTAAGCTGTCCGGATCGCCGGCGCGCTCGCCCAGCGCCGCCAGAGCGTTGGCGAGGTTCGTCGTCACCATCGCGCGTTCTTCCGGTGCGGCATCCCGGGCGGTGGCGGCCAGGGCGGCCTCGCAGGCCGCGACCGCCTCGTGCAGGTGGTGCGTCCCATTGGGCGTCCCATCGGGCGCCCCATTTGGTGTCCCATCGGGCGTATCGCCGGACCGTTCGCCCAGCAGCCGCAGCGCCTGCCCGAGGTTGCTCTGCGTCAGCGCCCAATCTGCCCGCACCCGGTCCGCCATTGCCGGATCTGCCAATGCCCAATCTGCCAGTGCCCGATCCGCAAGTGCCCGATCCGCAGGTGCCCGATCCGCAGGTGCCGAGGCCGCCAGTCCCGCCGCGGCAGGCGTCGCGGCGGGCGAATACACCTCCAGCGCCGCGCGGTAGCAGCCGATCGCATCATGCAGGGCATCCGGATCGTTGCCGGCCTCAGCCGCCAGGGCCAACGCGGCGCCGCGGTTGCGCAGCATGCGCGCCCAGTCCAGCGGGAAGGCCACGCGCGGGAATCCCTCGAGCGCTTCGGCGTAGTTCGCCGCGGCCTCGGCGAGCGTGGCAAGATCGCCGTCGCGCTCACCCAGCACGACATAGACCGAGCCCAGCGCGGCCCGCGCTCGACCCCAGACCTGCGGCGCCGTCGCCAGCGGTGCCACGGACAGGGCCGCTTGGGCCGACCGGATCGCGTCGTGCAGCAGGTCCACGTCGTCCAGCAGGGCGCCGAGCAGGCGCAGCGCGGCGCTCAGCCGGGTTTGGGTCTCCGCCCAGTCGAGCGGCGCACGTGCCTCCGGCGCGAGCCCCCCTGGCGCGAGCCCCCCTGGCGCGAGATCGAGCGCGGCACGAAACCGCGTGACGGCGTCGGTCGCGGCCGCGATGGCGCCATCGAGGTCCGGCGCCGTCTCCGCCGCCCGCAACGTCGCCTCGGCCACTTCCATCGTGCGATGCCAGGGTGTGCCAGCGTTCATCACATGCAATACCTTTGGCGATACCCATGGCGGGGCGGGAACGATAACTCTGGACGGATACGACGCGAATGCCACACTTGCCGACGGATGGGCTATCGTATGCGCGATGGTTGCGTTACAGCGCGATCACGCAATCGTGTATGACACGATGCTGCATGACCCGATCGCGCATGATCGGTCAGCTTGCGACCGGCTGGGGTCTGGTGCGGAGCGATGGGTTCGACGGTTGCGTGATCAAGCCATCCAGAACCGTTGCGACGTGGCGGCCCGCACCACGTCGGCCCTCGCCATGCCACGCGGCAGCCCGGGCATGAACCTGTCGGATATCCCGAGCGAGCGGATCGTGCTGCTGCTGGGCGCCCCGCGCTCCGGCACCTCATGGCTCGGCAAAATCTTCGATAGCCACCCGGACGTGCTGTATCGCCACGAGCCCGACACCGTGCTGCGCACCTGGGAGCTGCCGTGGATGTGCCGGCGCGACGAGGTGCACCTGCACGTCGAGGGGGCACGCATCTACCTGCGCCAACTGATCGCAACCGCGACCCTGAAGACCGCCGGCAGCCTGCCGATGTTTCCGAAGCGCTATCAGGGCACCCCGGCGCGCCTGGCGCGGGCCGCCATCATCCATGCCCTGCAGGCGGCGGACTTTGCGAAGGTCTCCCGCCGGCTGACCCGCGGCATGCACATTCCGGACCTCGTTGATCCGGCGCGCCATCCGGAGCTGCGCGTGGTCATGAAGTCGGTCAGCTCGCGCGGCCGCGCCCGGCTGTTCGCCGAGGCGCTGCCCGGGGCCCGGATCATCTTCATCCTGCGCGATCCCTGGGGCCAGGTGGCCTCGATGCAGCGCGGCGCCGCGCTGGGCAAATTCGAGGAGGGGGTGCCGGTCGCCGAGCTGCTGGAGACCGAGCAGGCGGCACGCTATGGGCTGACCGAGGCCGGATTGGCCAGTCTGTCGCAGGTCGAGCAGTTTGCCTGGAACTGGGCCATCCTGAACGAGAAGGCGATCGACGATCTGGGCGGGTTGGATCGGGTCAAGATATTGAAATATCAGGATCTCTGCGAACACCCGCTGGAGCAGGCGCGGGAGCTGCTGGCGTTCGCCGGGCTGCCCTGGGACAGCCAGACCGAGACCTTCCTGCGCCGCAGCACCACCTACAGCGGACCGAATCGCTATTACGCGGTGTTCCGCGACACGACGGCCGCGCTGTATCGGTGGCGCAAGGAGCTGAGCGAGGACGACCAGCAGCGGATCAATCGGGTGGTGCAGGCTACCTCGCTGGCTGGCCTCTGTCCCCCGCTGCGGCCGTAGCCGGTATCGCGGGGTTTCGCGCCGATCCGCTGTCGCCCTCGAAAGATGCGGGCCGACGGGCGTGATGCTTTGAGTCACCGATTTTGCGGTGATCGCACAAGCCGTCTACCGCTTTATAGTGGGTCAGTTCGTCGGCTAGCGACCCAACTGAGACGTTCACGGCCAAAATCCATGTGCCCGAGTCTGGCCGAAAGCGGAACAGCCGCTTTGGAGTGCGCAACGTCAACAAGCAGACGTGCTACCATGGGTATTGCCAACTGCAGCCGTCGACCCTTGGCGGCCGTTCGCGCCGAGCTGGCCCTGGCTGCCATCGTTCACAATCAGGTAAATCGGACTCGACCACATCACGTTGCCGTCTTCGAGCGTAACCCGGACATAAAGTGCGTTGTCCTCGTCGCGTCGAAGCGGGATGCGGCGACTGAGGCGGACGCGGCGGTGCGGGTTCACGTCGGGAAGGCGGAAAGCACGGATGCGGCGCCCAAGGCCGCCAGCGTCGAAGACACGATCCTCGAAGCCGATCTCTGCCACGGGCAGGCTGGCGTGAACAAGGTTGGTCTTGATCTCCAGCGTGCCCGCCTGCGCATCCTCCAACATAGCCTCGACGCCCATAAAGCCGCCGGTGGTGACGCCGTCGAACGTCAGCCCCGCCGGCGTCAGATCGAAGCGGCGATCGAGGTTGAAGCGATTGAGTGCGCGGGCGCCGTCCCAACTGTTTCCGAATAAGACGAGATCGCCCCGCCACATCGTCTCCCGCCCGCGGCCACGACACTCAGCCCCCTCCCACAGCACGCGGATGCGGCGGCCAAGCTCCGCCCGGGCATAAGGATGCCAGACCTCCAGAAGCGTGGCGTGGTTGCGGATCTCGACCCGCTCTATTGGCGCCCCGGCCAGGATCTCGAAACCGAACTCGACCTCCGCATCCGCCACATGCGTCAGGATGGCGCCGAGCCCTGCCTCGGTCGCACGGCCAACTGGCGCGCCTCCCAGTGCCGGATCGTCGCGGTGCAGATTGGCCGGTATGTGCAGCCGCACCTTCGCATCGAGATGCGCGCGGCAGGCTCCAGTCGTCGCGTATTGGCGCCGCCAGAGCATCGCGTCCCAGAGCGCGTCCCGCGACAGATCCTTCGCCAGGTAGCACGTTAGGCCCCCGTAGGCGCCGAACAGCGATGCACCGGGGTGCGATGCGCCCTGGCGTCCCTTGTGGCCATCGGAATTCGCGGCGATGCCGACGCGTCCCCCGACGAGTAAGGCGTCCTCCAGCAGCCAGTCGAAGGTGCCCCAGTCCGAGTGCACCTCGACGCTGCGCTCCAGCGCTTTGTCATGCGTGTAAAGTAGATTCGCATACCGGCCGCCAACATGCGGCAGGCAGAGGACGTCGTCTTCCTGGCGCAGCACCGCGTGCAGCGCCCTGACGTCCAGCGTATCAAGATCCGAATCCGAAAGGTCCTCGACCAACGCGTGGCTGGAGCGGTGCAGAGTGCGCCCTTCTCGCTTCAGTACTACGTTACGATCACCGCCGAGTGCGGTGTTGCCCGACCATTCATAGCCAGGAAAGAAAACGAAGCGGCTGGGCTGGTCGAACGCGCGCGTGAGGTCATTGAGGTCTTGCCAGAATTCCGCCGTGATCTGGAAGTCGTTGCCCTGATGGCACATGGCATCCACGAAGGCCAGGTCGCGCGCATATTCAGCAAGACGGCGCGCACTATTGGTGCCGATTGTCTCTTCCGACTGGCCGTGCATATCGGCCCAGAACGGTAGGTACTCCGCTTCCGTAGCGATGCGTAGTGGATTGCTGACAGCGAGTTCGGTTCCAGCCTCGTCAAGCAGGACGATCGCCAAATCGCCGGCCGCAGCCGACAGTCCTTCGATCCGATGACTGCGCTGGCCGGCAGGCCAGGTGAAGGCCGCAGGCAGACCGTCGATCGCCGCCTTGGCGCGGAGGCAGAACTGACCTTCGACAAGGTGCGAAGGGTTGCCCCACTGGTCGTCCGCTCGCAGCGACAGCGCAAATTTCTCGCCAGCGCGGCGCAAAGTCGGCAATACGACGCGCCATGCGACGGGAGCGCCAGGGACAATGGAGATCCTCGGTTGATCGGGCAGCAGCGCCCAGTTGCACGTGGCAAACACATCCGCAAGAATACGGAACTCGAACCGGTCCTCGCAGAAGGTTTGCAGTCGCATTCCCGGCGACCCGCCACTGCGATCGCCCAGTTGAGCGGTTATATTGTCCCCCGGCGACAGGAAACCGCGTCCCACCGCAATGGTGAGGGTCTTGCCCCAGGGCCGCATATTGAGCCGCGGGCTATAGGACAGCTCCAACCTGGCTCCGTTGGACGCTGTAGCCGTAACGTAATTCGGCGCCGCAGGATCGCTGAATTGCGGCGTGCCCATGTCCGAGGCGAAGCGGTGCACGATGCGGATGGAGCCCGTGTCGTCCATGCCGAACCGCCCGGCGGTGAAGGTCAGCTCGAAGGATTGGAAGCTGCCGGCCTCGAACTGCCCGCCATGGCCGACCGTGAGACGCGCGGTTCCGATTTCGTCTGCCATGTAGTCGGTATGACGGGCTGTATGCGGCATGTAATTCAAAAGCCTCTTGCTGGTTGGCGAAAACGGCGCAGATCACCAAATGTTGGCGACGCCACAAGCTCAGTCCACCATTCTGTCGGGTCGCAGTCCACTCGCAAAATCACGTCCGTCGTACGTTCCAAAAGAACGGGCCGCCATTCACGATTCCGCTGAGATCGGAGCGGTACGCCGTTGGATTGTAATACAGGCCGAGTGGGTAGTACGGCACATCCTCGAAGGCCTGCGCTTGAATCTCCGCAGTCAGCGTCTGTTGCGTCGCAAGGTCGGGAGCGTCGAACCACTGCTCGCGCAATGCTTCGATCCGAGGACTCGATGGCCAGCCGAACCAGGCCTGAGCGCCGTTGCTTCGCAGCGTTGAATTCACCGCCGGGGAGAAGACCTCCGTACCCAGGAAGCGCGTGCAGAATGCGTTCCAGCCGCCCTTTTCCGGTGAGCTCTTGTTGCTGCGGCGCTGCATGATCGTGCCCCAGTCCACCGACTGGTAGTCGACGTTCATACCGACGCGTCGCATCATGTCGGCGGCGATCTCGCTCATCGCCTTCTGGTTCGGCACATCCTGCGGTGCCATGAAGACGATCTTCTCGCCGTGGTATCCCGCGGTCAGCAGATCCCGTCGCACCCGCTCGTAATCGCGCTTTGCAGTCAGCGCTGACAACCCTCGATCACTCGCCATCGGAGAGGATGGTGGGAAGAAACCACACGGCGTCTTCCACAGTGATGTGTCGTCGCCCATGACGGCGGTCATGAATTCGGCCTGATCAATCCCACCCAGCAAGGCACGGCGAACCGCGGGGTTGTCGAAGGGCGGATGCAGGTGGTTCGTCCGGAGCAAGCCGTAATTGCCCGTGGGTTCGGTGATCTCAACCCTGACCTTGCCGCCACGCCGCAGCATCGGTAGCAGGTCGCTGGTCGGCAGCTCCCACCAATCAACCTCGCCCGACTGCAGCGCTGCGCTCGCAGTGGCCGGATCTGGGATAATATGCCATTCGATACGATCAAAGTGGGCAACCTTTGGACCCGCGGTCCAGTTCGGCTCTCCGTCCCTGGGCTGGTAGCCCGCAAAGCGTTCGTAAACAAAGAGCGAGCCCTGCATCCGCTCGTCCACCTTGAAGCGGAATGGCCCGCTGCCGATCATCTCGGTTATCTGCTTGAACGGATCAGTGTTGGCCAGGCGCTCTGGCATGATCGCGCATATGCTGGCGGCCATCTTGCCAAGGGCGTCGGGTAACAACGGGAACGGTCGTTTCAACCGGAACTTTATCGTCTTGTCGTCCGACGCCGAGACCTCGTCGATGCGTGCCATCAGCGCCTGGCCAAACGTGTCGCGCGCCCCCCAGCGCCGGATGCTCGCCACGCAGTCGCGCGCCAGTACCTTCTGCCCGTCATGGAAGACAAGGCCGTCCCGCAGCGTCACCTTCCATGTCCTGCCGTCATCTTCCACGCGATGACCTGCCGCCATCTGGGGTGTCGCCTTGAAGCCGTCCTCCGGCCCTGTCATGCCGTAGAGTGTATCGAACACGAGGTACCCATGACTGCGGGTAACGCCGGCCGTGGTCAGGATCGGATCGAGCACCGCCAGGTCCGCCTGCGGGACGAACTTGAGCACCTGCTTCGACGCTGCCCGCGTCACCCCTGGCAACGCAAGCACCGTGGCCGACGCCGTGAGGAAAGTACGTCGCCTCATCCTGATTCCCTCCTAATCCTGTAGACTGTGCGCTCCCGTCTGGTCTTTGGATAGCCGCCTCTCTTGATCGTTGGATTGCCGCCATCAGGCGATCCAACGATAGGCCCCAAGGGACTACCTACAAAGCGCCTCATTTATTCCGTGGGTCTGGAGGCGCTGCAACATATTCTCTGCTCGCTTGGGTGACCATTGCTGTGACCTGCATCATGGATGGAGGCTCGAGGGGAGGAACGGGAAGACCCAGATCGTGATGCTGTGTGCTGCGCAGGGCAGTGTGTGGATCCCAGGGCGGACCCATTGTGGGGCGCAAAGGCGTCAATAGCCGCCGGGGTTGGGAACGGCCGCTATCCACCCGCACCAGACATCTGAGCAGCTAATGTCGCACTTGGCCGAACGTCGGCATTCGAGCGACGGCGAGGTGGTCTGGAACGGCCACCTTGGGCGCGAAGCAGACATTAGGGCCACTGCCCTTTACAACTCTGAAGGGGAGCGGGGAAATTCGGTTCCGGCTTGAGCGGTCGAACGGCGCCGTCAGCAACGACCCGGCGGATGAGCCGGCGGCGCGGGCCGAGCGCGAAGGTGACTGGACGGTCCTGATGGCGATCCACGTGGCGAAACACGCCGGGAGGGACAGGCGGCCGGGGGGTGGCGGAGGCCCGGCAGCGCACGGCGGAGGACGCCGGTCGGCTGCGCGTGCGTTGCATGCTCCCGGTGGGGTCCGTCGCGGATATTGTCCGGTGGGATCACCTGGCGGGCGACGGGTGGTGATGCTTCTCCGCGCGCTCCGCGTCCTCCGCGGTGGATCTTGCTGGCTTGCGGAGTGGGGGAAAACCCGGAAGGCGGTTGGGTCGGTGCGGGCGGCGGACCCTCACCCGGATCGATGCGCGACCCGCCTCGGTCCGCTCTTCGCGGCCCAAGCCCGCGTGCGGGAGAGGTAAAGAAGGGGAAAATGGGGTGACGCAACCGGCGGGTTCCAGTTGCGGTCCCGCTGCCGCGGAGGCGATGTTGGCCCCCCCGTGGGGCTACGGGGCAAAGCCCGGCTTGCCTTCGTGCGAGCGACCGCCGCTGCGATGCAACATCGGCGGCTTGCGTTCGGGCCTGCTTTCCGACCACAAAGCGCCCATGAACGCCATTCCCCCACCGCCCCCCCACCGCACCCGGGCCGCCGCCTGATGGCCGCCGCACTGCCGCACCATCTCAAGGCCCTGGAGGCCGAGAGCATTGGCATCTTTCGCGAGGTCGCCGGTCAGACCGCCCGACCGGTACTACTGTATTCGATCGGCAAGGATTCGTCGGTGCTGCTGCACCTGGCGCTGAAGGCGTTCTACCCCGCCCGCCCGCCTTTCCCCTTGCTGCACATCGACACCACCTGGAAGTTCCACGCCATGATCACCCATCGCGACCGCACCGCGGCGCGCCATGGCCTCGACCTGCGCGTGTATACGAACCCGGAAGGCCTGCGGCAGAACGTCAACCCGTTCGACCACGGCAGCTCGCTCTACACCCAGGTGATGAAGACCGACGCGCTGAAGCAGGCGCTGACCGAGGGCCGCTACGACTGCGCGATCGGCGGCGCCCGGCGCGACGAGGAACGCTCGCGCGCCAAGGAGCGGGTATTCTCGGTGCGCGGCCCCGGCCACACCTGGGACCCGAAGCGCCAGCGGCCGGAGCTGTGGCAGATCTACAACGGCCACCTCGCGCCGGGCGAGACGCTGCGGGTCTTTCCGCTGTCGAACTGGACCGAGCTCGACGTGTGGACCTACATCCAGGCCGAGGGCATCGAGGTCGTGCCGCTCTACTTCGCCGCCGAGCGGCCGACGGTGATCCGCGACGGCGCGCTGATCGTGGTCGACGACGACCGCATGCGTTTCGAGCCGGGCGAAACCCCCGCCCCGCGCATGGTCCGTTTCCGCTCGCTGGGCTGCTATCCGCTGTCGGCCGCGGTGCCGTCCGACGCGAAGACGCTCGAGGAGGTCGTTGCCGAAATGCACACGACGCGCATGTCCGAGCGCGCCGGGCGGCTGATCGACCAGGACCAGGATGCCTCGATGGAGAAGAAAAAGCGCGAGGGGTATTTCTGATGCCCGACTCGCTGCTGCGCGTGTTGACCTGTGGCTCCGTCGATGACGGCAAGTCCACGCTGATCGGCCGCCTGTTGTTCGAATGCGGCACCATCCCCGACGACGTAATGACCGTGCTGGAACGCGATTCACGTCGTTTCGGCACCGTGGAGGGCGGCGTCGACTACGCGCTGCTGGTCGACGGGCTGGCCGCCGAGCGCGAGCAGGGAGTGACCATCGACGTCGCCTACCGCTACTTCGAAACCCCGCGCCGGCGCTTCATCCTGGCCGACACGCCGGGCCACGAGCAATACACCCGCAACATGGTGACCGGCGCGTCGCTGTCCGAGCTCGCCGTGCTGCTGGTGGACGCGCGCAAGGGGCTGCTGGACCAGACGCGCCGGCACGCGGCGATCGTTTCGCTGATCGGCATCCGCCAGGTGGTGCTGGCGGTGAACAAAATGGACCTGGTCGGGTTCGACCAGACCGTCTTCGACACGATCGCGCATGATTTCGCGGCGCTGCAGGACCGGCTGGGGCCGCTTGTCGTCACCGCCATCCCGGTCTGCGCGCGCGACGGCGACAATGTCACCGCTGCCTCCACGCGGATGCCTTGGTACACCGGCGGTACTCTGCTCGCCGCGCTGGAAGCCGCGGAGCCGGCGATCGACGCAACCGGGCGCGGGTTCCGCATGCCGGTGCAGCTCGTTGCGCGGCCGGATCACACGTTCCGCGGCTATGCCGGCACGATCGTCGGCGGCGTGGTGCGGCCGGGCGATGCCGTGGTGAACGCGGTCTCGCGCACCAAGGCGCAGGTGGCGCGCATCGTCACCATGGACGGCGATCTGGAGCAGGCCGGACCGGGCACGCCGGTGACGCTGGTGCTCGACCGCGAGATCGACGTCTCGCGCGGCGACGTGATTGCGGCGGAGCCGGCCCCGGAACTCGCCGAGGAGCTCGCCGCCTGGGTGGTCTGGATGGACGACACGCCGTTGTTCCGCGGCCGTGCCTACACCCTGATGCTCGGCACGCGCAGCGTCTCCGCGACCGTCACCGACATCGTCAACCGCCTGCACATGGAGACGCTCGCCACCGAGCCGGTGCGCGAGCTGCATCTGAACGAGATCGGCCAGGTGGCGCTGTCGCTATCGCATCCGGTGGCCGCCGAGACCTACGCAACCAGCCGCGCGCTGGGCGGTTTTATCCTCGTCGACCGGCAGACCCGCAACACCGTGGGTGCCGGGCTGGTGACCGAGCTGCGCTCGGGCGGGCGCGCCGACATCTACTGGCACCATCTCGACGTCGACAAGGCGGCCCGCGCGACGCTGAATCACCAGAAGCCTGTCGTGCTGTGGTTCACCGGCCTGTCCGGCGCCGGCAAGTCCACCATCGCCAACCTGGTGGAGAAGCGGCTGCACGCGCAGGGCCGCCACACCATGACGCTCGACGGCGACAACGTGCGCCACGGGCTGAACCGCGACCTCGGCTTCACCGAAGCGGACCGGGTGGAGAACATCCGCCGCGTCGCCGAAGTATCAAAACTGTTCGTCGAGGCCGGAACGATCGTGCTGGTCTCGTTCATCTCGCCGTACCGCGCCGAGCGCATGCTGGCGCGCGAGTGCGTCGAGGCCGACGAATTCATCGAGATCTACGTCGATACGCCGGTGGACGAATGCCGCCGGCGCGATCCGAAGGGCCTGTATCAGCGCGCCGACGCCGGCCAGATCCGCAATTTTACGGGTATCGACGCGCCCTACGAGCCGCCCGAGGCGCCGGAGATCCATCTGCCGACATTGGAGGCGCCCGCCGAGGTGCTCGCCGAGCGGATCTTCGCCGATCTGCGCCGGCGCGGCATCGTTGCATGAAAGAAACTATCTCGCAGGCCGCCGCCGCGGCGCGGGCCTGCCGGATCTGCGAGGCCGTACTCCCCCTCGGTCCGCGCCCCGTGTTCCGCGTCGCCGCCACCGCGCGGCTGCTGATCATCGGCCAGGCACCGGGCACCAAGGTACACGCCACGGGCATCCCATGGAACGATCCGTCCGGCGATCGATTGCGCGGCTGGCTCGAGATGCCGCGCGAGACGTTCTACGACCAGCGCCGCATCGCCATCGTGCCGATGGGCCTGTGCTACCCGGGCCGGCTGCCGAACGGCGGCGACGCGCCGCCACGCCCTGAATGCGCGCCGCTGTGGCACCAGCGCCTGATCCACCGCATGCCACGCATCCGCCTGACCCTGCTGGTCGGCAGCTACGCGCAGATCTACGTGCTCGGCCGCGGCGCAATGACCGAACGCGTGCACGAATTTCACCAGACCCTGCCACGCTATTTCCCGCTACCGCACCCATCCTGGCGCACCACCGCATGGGAACGCCGCAACCCGTGGTTCGCCGCCGAAGTCCTGCCGGCACTGCGCCACGCCGTCACCGCCGCACTCGCGTGACCTTGCCTCCCTCATGCCGAGTGCGGCGCTGGGGCGAGGCCCCGCCAGCTCCAGATCGCGGCAGCCAGCATCAGCGTGCCGGCGGCCGCGAAGCCGCCGCGGTAGCCCACGATGGCCAGCAGGCCGCCGAACGCCAGCGACCCGGCGGTTTGGCCGAGGAACAGGGCCAGCGCGAAGGCGGAGACGGCGCTGCCGCGCGCTTCCGGCATTGCCTCGGTTGCGCGGGCCTGCAGGACGCCGTGGAACATGTAGAACATCAGGCCGAGGAACACTTGCAGCGCGGCGACGACCTGCCACGTAGGGGCCCACGCCAGGCTGGCAACGCCGGCGGCGAGCCCGGTTCCGCCCAGCAGCAGCAGCCTTCGTTCGCCCAGGTGGCGGACCAGGTGGCGGGCGAAGCGGGTGTAGATGAAGGCTCCGAGGCCGAACCCGGCGACGAGCACCCCGGCGACGCCGGTGGACAGGCTGAACGTCTGGATCAGGAACGAACCAACATAGGCGAAGGCGCCGCCGAACAGGCACAGCCCGTCGAAGAAGGCAGAGATCAGCAGCCACCGCCCGACCGGCCGGGACAGCAGGCTCAAGTAGGCGGTCGGGCCGGGGACGGTTTCGCCGGAGGTCTCCGCACCCCGCCACAGGCGCGGGCCCAGCCAGGAGGCCAGGGTCAGGCCGATCGCGATCGACAGGACGCCCAGCACCACGAAGGCGCTGCGCCAGCCGGCGCGCTCTCCGATGACGCCGGCGATCGGGCCGGTCAGCATCTGCGCCATCACCATGCCGGTCAGGAAGCGGCCGAGGGTGGCCTGTCGCTCGGCGTATGGCACCACGTCGCCGAGATAGGCCATCATCAGCGGGATGGCGGCGCCGGCGAACAGGCCGGACGCGGCGCGCAGCAGCACCAGCGCGGTCAATCCGGACGCGGCGGCGCAGGCCATGACGCAGGCGCCATACAGTGTGAGGGCGACCGCGACGACCCGCAGCTTGCCGAGCCGGTCGCCGAGTGGGCCGAGCACCATCTGGCCGAGGCCGTACGCCATCAGGAAGGCGGCGATCACGGCGGAGGCGGCGGCCACGGTGACGCCGAAACTGTCGGCGATCTGCGGCAGCAGCGGGTCGAGCAGGCGCGCGCCCGAGCCGGACGCAAAGCCGCCCAGCGCGAGCACGAAGATGGGGATCGGGGCCGCGGCTCGGGCCAGTGCCGGCAAAGCGGGGCGTGCCTGGGTCAGGCCGATGAGCATGCCGGAAGGCTCGTCTCTTGCCGGTGAGGTGCGCATTGATCTGCGTCAAGGCGGCGGTATCAACCCGTCATTGCGACGCGCCTGCGTGGTGGAAACCGGGCGCCTGGTGCGGGCTTGCCGGCCGCACTAAAGCATTTTCGCCCTGGCCGGAAACACCACCTGTCATTGCGAGGAGCGCAGCGACGAAGCAATCCCCCACGGCAGGGGATTGCTTCGTCGCTGCGCTCCTCGCAATGACAGGTGGATACAGCGATTCCAGTCAGCCCGAAAATGCTCTAAATTTCTCCGGGAACAACCAGGACGTGAAGGGGATCCATGGTTGTGCTTCACGCAACGCGAATGACCGGCGCATTGGATCGCCGGTCGAATGTGGGTCAGGATCGCACCAAAAGGAGTATCCCCAGGAATAGTCGTGAACGGCATCCGAGCGGATCGGATCCTCAAGTTTCACGTTGCACACGGCCAGCCCCTCGAATTTCACTTTGCGCACGACCAGTCCCTCAAGTTTCATGTTGTGCACGGCAAGCTATCATCGTCGTCTCTGCCGGAGACCACGGGTTTCGGCAGCAGCAGTTCTCATTTTGGCCCATCTNNGACGTTGAAAGGCCGTACCGCCCGACCAAAACGAGAATTGCTGTTTCGGCAGCATGTTCTGCTACAACGATTGCGGGTTTGGTTATACTGGATGAATCCGCTACACTGCGGATACTTGAACCGGTGACACGATCCCGGCACTCCAGGATTGACTGGCGGGACGAGGCAACTTTTTCACATGGCGTTCGCTGAGCCAAACGGCGTCGAGATGAAGCCGGCGGCAGGACCTTCCGGTCCGCCTCCCCGCTCGCCGCTGCGTGCCACTCGGGCAGCGAGGTCCGGCGCCTATCGCTGGCTGCTGACGCGGGCGGCCGTGGTCAACCTGCTGCTCGTTGCCGGAATGATCGCGGTGGTGTGGTGCAGCATCTGGCTGCTCCTGGCACAGCAGCGCCGGGAGTTCGAGCAACAGGCGGGGCGCGACAGCGGCAACCTCGCGCAGGCCGCGGCGGAGAGTATCGGTCAGACGATCGCCGGTGTCGACGATGCAATGCGCTTCATGCGGGCGGTCTACAACAGCGATCCAAAGCACTTTGACATCGGTGCCTGGGCCAGCCGGGTCAATCGGACGCACGGGGTCGCCCTCGAGTTCGCGATCATCGACCGGAACGGGATATTGGCGGCGAGCAGCCTGGCCCCGACGACTGCCCCGATCAATTTCTCCGACCAGGACTTCTTCAAGGCGCAGGCCGGCGATGACGCGGACCAACTGTTCATCAGCCGGCCGATCCTTGGACGCACCTCCGGTCGCTGGTCGCTGCTCTTCACCCGAAAACTGGTTGCGGCCGATGGCTGGTTCATGGGGGTCATGGCGGCGTCGGTGGATCCCGCATGGCTGACGCGCCTGCATCAGCGCCTGGACATCGGACGCGGCGCCCTGTTGCTCGTCGGCACCGACGGCGTGGTGCGCGCGCTGGCGATTGGTTCCACCTCCGATTCTAACCAAGGCATCGGGCTGGACCTGGCGGGATCGACATTGCTGGCCTCGGCCGCCAACGCCGATCGGGGAACCCTGACGTGGCAAAGTCCGGTGGACGGCGCGCAGCAGATCATTTCGTTCCGGCGTCTCGCCGATAACCCGTTCATCGTCGTGGTCGGCCTGGATTCCGGCGAGGTGCTGGCGCCCTACATGCTGTACGCGCGGCAGTGCCACATCTTCGGCGCCGGCCTGACCCTGCTGATCCTGCTCACCGGCTGTCTGCTGCTCGGCAATACAAGACGCCTCGTGGGCTCGCGCCAGGTCCTGCAGGACACCATGGATGCGGTCAGCCAGGGCATCGTGATGGTCGATCCAAGGGGCCGGATTCCCGTCATCAACCGTCGCGCGGGCGAGCTCCTGCACATCCCGACGCACCTGAAGGTCGCCGACCTCACTCTCAAGGATATCGACAATCAGCAATCGCCGGCTGGCAGGATCGATCCGGAAACCGAAATTGGCGCTACGCCTGATCGCCCTGTTGCGACCAGCCCCGACGGATCTTATGAGAGGGTTGGAGCGGACGGCACGATCCTGGAAATACGCACCCATGCGCTCGGCAACGGCGGCGCCGTTCGCACCTATACCGACATCACGGGACGCAAGCGCGCGGAAGCGCAAATCATCCATCTCGCGCTGCACGATAGCCTGACCGGGTTGCCCACCCGCCGGCGGTTCCACGATCGGCTGGCGGAGGCAATCGCCTGGGCGCAGCGTGGTGGCGAACCCTGCGCAGTGGTTTGGATCGACCTTGACAGGTTCAAGCATATCAATGACCTGTACGGCCATGTGTTTGGCGATCGCGTGCTTCTCCAGGTCGTGGAGCGGCTGCGTGGGCTGGTACGCGGCGAAGATCTCATCGCGCGGTTTGGCGGTGACGAATTCTGCATCCTGCTGCAAGCTGTCGAGGATGCCGCCGTGGCGCAAATGCTGGCGCAACGCCTGCTGAACGTGCTGGCGGAGCCCTACCTGATCGATGGCCGGCAGGTTCTGCTGAGCGCCAGTATCGGCGTCGCACTTTGTCCCGCCGATGGTTCCTCGGTCGACCAGGTGCTCGCCAATGCCGACACTGCGCTGTTCCGTGCGAAAGAGCGCCGCCGGACGTTCCGGCTGTATGAGCCGGCGATGGATATCCGCATCGCCGAGCGGCGCGCGCTGGAGCAAGGTTTGCGCACCGCGCTGGAACTCGGGCAATTGGTGGTGTTCTACCAGCCCATCGTTGCCGCCGCGACCGGCGAAGTCACCGGCTTCGAGGCACTGGTGCGCTGGCCGCATCCGACGCAAGGCGAGATATCCCCTGAGGATTTCATTTCTGTCGCCGAAGATTCTGGGTTGATCGTGAGACTTGGCCACTGGGTCATGGAAACGGCGTGTGCCGAAGCGATGCTTTGGCCCGAAGCACTGCGTGTGGGGGTCAATCTGTCACCGAAACAGTTCCTCGAGTCGGATTTGCCGAATCGTGTCGCATCCGTCCTGGCCACAACCGGGCTGCCCGCCGCACGGCTGACGTTGGAGGTCACCGAGGGGGTTCTCATCGACAACAGCGACCAGGTGCTGGCTGCCCTGTCCGAGTTGAAGGTGCTGGGCGTACAGATCGCGCTCGACGACTTCGGGGCGGGTTACTCGAGCCTGAGCTATCTGCAACGGTTTCCCTTCGACTGCATCAAGATCGACCGCTCGTTCGTGCGAACCCTCTGTGAGGATGACGGTGCACAGGCGATCGTTCAGGCGATTCTGACATTGGGCCGCGCTCTCAAATTGAAGGTGATCGCCGAGGGTGTGGAAAACCAGGCACAACTGGAATGGCTCCGGTCGGCGCGGTGCGATGAGATCCAGGGTTTTGTCGTTGGCCGAGCGATGCCATCCAAGGCAATTCACGACTTCCTGGCGGAGGCAAGCGCGCCGGTGCCCTGAGGCAATCGACCCACATACCGCCGGTCGGCGAGCGTTGGAGAGACCGTCGCCGCCGTCTGTGTTGATATCGAGGATGCGGCCGCAGCGGCGTGATCGAGGCGAACATACCGTGAAGCAGCGGGGCGTGAAGTAGCCGGCGTGAAGTAGCGGGGCCCGAACCAACGGAACGTGGTCCAGCGGGACATGACCCAGCGGGGTGAGAAGCAGCGGAGCATGAAGGGCATCGGGAGAACTCTTTGCGTCGTCTCCATGGCTGCCGTCGCGGCCTGCTCGACGACGCACACCGAGGTGCAGGATCAATCCGCCATACGCTACCGCGCGGCATTGGAGATCTGCGTAAAGGGCGATCGCGCCGTGCCATCGGGGGTGGACCATATCATTCAGGCCTGCACGACGATTGTCGACTCGGACACGGCGCCCGTCGCGGATCGTGTCGAGGCACTGAAGATGCGCGCCGGCTTGTATTACGACGCCGGCCGGTACGACGAGGCGATCAAGGACTACACCGAGGAACTCCGAATTGGCCCGCAGGATTCCGTCGCGCTCAGGTTTCTGGGAGATGCCTACAGGCACAAGGGCAAGTGCGACGCCGCCGTCGTCGACTACGATCAGGCGATCCGGCTGAACCCGAAATTCGGCGACGCGATCGAGGGTCGCGGCGATGCACTCATGTGCATGAAAGACGACGCCAGGGCCGTCGATGACTACAGCCAGGCAATCCTGCTCACCCCGCGGCGTGCCGACCTGTATACGAAGCGGGGCACCGCCTATGCGCAGTCGGGCAATGCCGCCAAGGCGATCGAGGATTTCAGCGAAACGATCCAGCTTCGGCCGCGCGACGGCGCCGCATATCTCGCGCGCGGCGGCATCTATCTCGCGCAGGCGCAGTACCAGGAGGCACTGCAGGATCTCGACAATGCGGTGCAGCTCAGTCCAGGAAGTGCGGATGCGTTCGATCGTCGCGGCTTCGCCCATCTGTACCGGCAGGACTACGATGCTGCGGTCCGTGACTTCGACCGGACCATTCAACTTGCACCAAAACGCGCCGACGCCTTCGCTGGGCGCGGCAGCGCCTACATGCGCGAAAATGATTATGCCAGCGCAATCGAGGACTACAGCCGGGCAATCCGTCTCGATCCGGCATTCGCGACGGCTTATGAGCACCGGGCGAATGTCTACAGCCAGAAAGGCGATTACGAACGCGCGATCCAGGATTACAGCCAGGCCATCCGGCTGGATTCCGGGCTCACCAGTGCGATCATCGGTCGGGGCGACGCCTACTTGAACCGGGGGCAGTACGATCTGGCGATTCAGGATTACGATCACGCGGTCCAGCTCGATCCAACAAACGAGCAGGTCTTGCGCCACCGCCACCAGGCGCGTCTGGAGAAGGTGAAGCAGGATTCCGCCAGAACGATATCGATCGAAGCGACTGCACCGAAATGACGTAACCGGAAGGACGTAGCCGCGCGTTGACCCCTGCGGCCACCGGCACGATGGTTTGAGCTGACCCTCCGGTGGGGCCCCATGATGCCGAGCGGCGAAGCCCCGGCCTTCTCTCGGCTGATGCAGCCCTTGGGCGCCGCCTGACGCACGCTTGCAGAGCGGTGCGCTTCGCCGTTTGATGTGGCAACAACCCGGGGACGTCCATGTCAGCCTCAGCACCCACCGCCGCATCGATCACCGCGCGGCTCGATCGACTGCCCGCCTCGCGGGAGATCTGGAAGCTCGTCATCCTGCTGTCGCTGGGTGGCGGGTTCGAGCTGTACGACCTGCTGATGACCGGCTACGTCGCGCCGGGCCTGGTGCGCAGCGGCATCTTCAGCCCCGGCCACACCGGCCTGTTTGGGCTGCCGGACCAGGCCGCCTTCGCCTCGGTCACCTTCGCCGGGCTTTTCGTCGGCACGATCGGCTTCGGCTACGTCGCCGACACGTTCGGCCGACGGAAGATCTTCACCTGGGCGTTGCTGTGGTACTCGGTCATGACGGTGATCATGGCGTGCCAGAACTCGGTCCTCGGCGTCGACATCTGGCGCTTCATCTCCGGCCTCGGCATCGGTGTTGAACTGGTAACGATCGATACGTACATCGCCGAGCTGGTGCCGAAGGAGATGCGCGGCCGTGCCTTCACGGTGAACCAGGCGATCCAGTTCTGCTCCGTGCCGACCGTGGCGCTGCTGAGCTGGCTGCTGGTGCCGCTCGACCCGTTCGGCATCGCCGGCTGGCGCTTCGTCGCGGCCTTCCCCGCCATCGCCGCGGTGATGGTGTTCTTCATCATCCGCATCGTGCCGGAAAGCCCGCGCTGGCTGGCGCAGCACGGTCGGCTGGACGAGGCGGACCGTGTCACCAGCATGATCGAGACGCGGGTCGCGGCGGAAACAGGTCCGCTGCCGCCGCCCGGTCCGGCGGTTGCCGAGGAGCATGGCAAGGCGGGCTTCGGCGAAATGTGGCACCCACCGTATCGCCGGCGCGTCATCATGTTCGTGGTGTTCAACATCTTCCAGACCATCGGCTTCTACGGCTTCGGCAACTGGGTGCCGCAGTTGCTGGCGTCGCAGGGCGCCGGGTTTTCCAAAAGCCTGCAGTATTCTTTCATCATCGCCCTCGCCAGTCCGACCATGCCGCTGCTGTTTTTGCTGTTCGCGGACAAGGTCGAGCGCAAGTGGCAGATTTGCGCTGCCGCGATCGGTGTCGCGGTGTTCGGGCTGTTGTTCTCCCAGCAGACCGACGCGGTGCTGCTGATCCTGTTCGGGATATTGATCACCGGATCGAACAATCTGCTGTCGTATGCCTATCACGCCTATCAGGCGGAATTGTTCCCGACCCGGGTTCGCGCGCGCGCGGTGGGCTTCGTCTACTCGTTCAGCCGGCTGTCGACCATCTTCACCAGCTTCATCATCGCGTTCTTCCTGCAGACCTTCGGCTCGGGCGGCGTGTTCGGCTTCATCAGCGCGGCGATGCTGGTGGTGGTGATCACGATCGGCGGCTTCGGGCCGCGCACGCGCGGGCTGGCGCTGGAGGAGATCTCGCACTGAACCCGTTAGCGGAATGATCTGGCTGCCCCGGGAGTTTGCCCAGCCCGACGATTCCACGGCCCGAGAGTTTGCCCAGCCGGAGGGTTTGCAGCGGGCTCGGTCGGCATCGCAGTGCATCCCGCTCGTTTCGGGTCAGGTCGTTCCGCATACGACCGTTTCGGGTCAGGTCGTTTCGCGTAAGCGCGGCAAGGTGGCCGGGCCCGGCCCGGCCACCTCCGGTTCGGCGTTGAATTCCTTGGCGATCGGCACCAGCAGGAACAGGAAAACGGTGAAGTCGAACGCGTTCAGCGTCCAGCCGAGCCAGGCGGCGATGAAGGCGTACCATTGGTCCCTGGTGGGCTCCTGCCACCATGGACCCGACGATGACGAACGTGCGGCGTAGGACATTACGAAAGGCTCCCTCGGTTGCGTTTTTTTCGACACGTCCGATTTGCTCGGCGGTCTGTGACCGAGGTTGGCCATCGCGCCGGGCTTTCGCAAGACCTGGGCTGGATTTGCGGCTTGCGGCGCCGCCGGCGATCCGAGGTGGTGGCACCACACTTCCTGCAAACCTGGTCATACCGAATTCGTGCATCCAACGAAATTTGGTGGTGGCGGGAATGCCGTGATCGCAAAATGAATATATAATTTAAACATAGATGTTATTCCTCAAATTATCAATTTCACTCAACTCAAAACGGGTAAAATATATCCAATCGCATAGGATATTCGAATTGGTCCGTCGCGCCGCACATCCAATGCAAGGTATCGGCTCGATTTCGCTCCACCAACACCGCCGCACCCCGGCGATCCTCAATACTGCGTCAGTCCATCTCCCGCTCGATCGCCTCGATGGCCGCATCGCTGAACCCGAAATGATGGGCGATCTCGTGCACCAGCACGCTGCGCACGAGGTGATACAGATCTTCGCCGCTCTCGATCCATTCCAGCAGGATCGGCTCGCGATACAGGAAGATCAGGTCCGGCTCGCGCGCCACGTCGTCCACGCTGCGCCTTGTCAGCGGCGTGCCGCGATACAGCCCGGTCAGCTCCCAGGCGGACTCGATCCCAAGATCCTCCAGCGTCTCGTCGTCCGGCATGTCCTCCACCGCGATGCCGACGCCGCGCACGTGCTCGGCCAGCTTGGCCGGAATCGCCGCTAGCGCGCGTTCCGCCAAATCCGCGATATCATCGCCACTGGGCGGCAGGCCGAAGGCCGGGGGTCGCCTGAACAATGCACTCATGCCCGTATCCGTGCAGGACGCGGGCGCCGGGTCAAGCTTGAGGAGATGGCAATGCCGACACGACTGACCGATGCCGAACGCGCCACGCTCGCCACGACGCTGCCCGACTGGGCGCTGCGCGACGACGGCCTGGCGATCCATCGCGCGTTCCAATTCAAGGATTTCAGCGCGGCCTGGGGCTTCATGGCCCGCGTGGCGCTGCTGGCCGAGCATCTCGGGCACCACCCGGACTGGTCGAATGTGTGGAACAAGGTGGAGATCACGCTCTCCACGCACGACGCCGGCGGGCTGACCGGCAACGACGTCGCGCTGGCCAAGGCGATCGACGGCTTGCTGGACTGAAAGGGGCTGGCCGGAACGGGGCCGGCCCGAATGGCGCTGACTTGAATGGCGCGGACCTGAATGGAGCCCAGCTTCCCGGAGCGCGCGGCGCTGATCCGCCGTGCCGCGGCGCGGCTGTGCGCCCGGCTGGACTGGGCGCCGCTGCACGAGGTGAGGCTGCCCAGCGGCCGCCGCGCCGACATTCTGGCGCTGCGCCCGGATGGCGGCTTCGTCTGTATCGAGGTGAAGTCCGGCCCGCGCGACTTCCTGGTGGACGCGAAATGGCCGGACTACCGGGACTACGCCGACGCACTGTTCTTCGCCGTCGACGCCGACTTCCCGCACGCGCTGTTGCCGGCGGAGGTGGGGCTGATCGTCGCCGCCGGGCTGGAGGCGGAGCTGGTGCGCGACGCGCCCTCGCATCCCTTGCCCGCTGCCCGGCGCCGGGCGTTGCTGCACCGCTTCGCCACGCTGGCGGCCGGCCGGCTGGCCGCGCTCGAGGACCCGGCCGGGTTTGCCGCGCTGCGCACCGCGCTGCGGGCGGAGTGAACACCAAAGAGCCTTGCTTGCTGCCTGATACAGGGTTTCCGAGGAACGACTCTGACCGGGCATGTCCCCCGGTGGGACTCATCTCCGGACCCCTGGCGATACGAGTGGTTTATGGAATCGCCGTACTAGAGCCTGCCACCACCTGTCGGCAGCATCGTAAAGGAAGGTTTTAACGCAGATGAGGGCAGATGCACGCGGAACACGCAGATAGCAACGGGCCGAATGATCTGTCGGGACATGTGCTGGCCACGCGTTCACCGTGCTCAAGACGTTGGGGATCGGATTCGTGGAAAAAGGTCCATGAGAACGCTTTGGCGCATGAACTGCGCCCGGCGCCTGCGTCGGCGAAGGCCGGGGTCCTGTCGCTTACGCAACGCTGTGGCGTCAGGGTGCCTTACGAAGACGCGGGGGTCGGCGCGTGTTTCGTGGACTGTAAACCAGTCCAGAACCATCTGCGTGTTCCGCGTGCATCTGCCCTCATCTGCGTTAAAACCTTGCTTGCTTCTGCAATGCCACAAAGCTCGCAGCGCGGGCCGAGACCGTACGCGATCGCAACCTCTCCGAGCCACGGCCGGGACACGCTCAATCGGCCAGGACCGCTGTGCAGGGGCACTGGTTCATCGTTTGAGCGGAATGACTCCGATCCGGCGTATCCCGCCCCCGGAGCGACCCATCTTCGGACCCCGCGCATACGTGTGGTCAGCGACAGGTTGCTGACGACATCCAGCCTGCCATAGCGCTTGACGACATCCCGCAGCCTGACTTGCGCCATCTCTGGTCCCTGCGGACTTGTGGCCACGTGACCAGGCGTTCCGCCCGCACGCGGCAACCGTCACGCGGCACCCATCCGCGCCAGGCCCTCGGCGACCGAAACGAACTCACTGCCGCCGCTCAGTCTTGCAGTTTCGAAACGATCTGCGAACAGCCGTCGCACAGCCGGAACGAACGCCGTGCCGCCGGTCAGGAAGACCTGGTCGACAGCCGCGTGCGGCACCCCCGCGGTTGCCAGCGCCTGGTCCACGGTGGCGCCGAGCCGCTTCAGATCGTCGGCGATCCAGGCTTCAAAGTCGGCCCGGGTGACGGTCCGCTCGACAGCGAAATCACGATGGGCAAACCGCAGTTCCGTGCTCTCGGCGGTGGATAGCGCCGCCTTGGCGGTCGAAACGGCCTGATAGAGCGCATAACCGAGCTCATCCTCGATCAGGGCGACCAGATGACGCAGGCGCTCCGGATGTTCCGCGGTGCGCGCCACCTCGGCGATCGAGCGCAGCGTGCGCGGCGTACGCATCAGCGACAGCAGGTGCCAGCGCGCGAAGCCGGAATAATATTCCGGCGGCACGGGCAGGCGTTTGCCCATGATCGTGTAGCTGTCGCCCTTGCCAAGCAGCGGCGCGATCGCGCGGTCGATGATGCGGAAGTCGAACACGTCGCCGGCGATGCCGATGCCGGCATGACCGAGCGGCGTGACCCCGCCGTGCCGTCCCGGTTCGAATCGTAGGACCGAAAAATCGCTGGTGCCACCTCCGAAGTCGCCGATCAGCACGGTGGCCGGCGCAGTCAGGCTTTGGGCAAAGTGCGCCCCGGCCGCCTCGGGCTCCAGCGCCAGTGTCACCTCGGGCAGGCCGGCTTCGGCATAGGCGCCGCGCAACCTGGCCGCGCCGAGCCCGTCGTCGGCGAAGTCTCCGGCGAAGCGCACCGGGCGTCCGACAACGATGCGCGGCGGCACTTCGATCCGCGCGAGCAAGGCGGCCAGGAAGCGTCCGATCAGGCGTTCCAGCGTGAAGGGGCGGCCGAAGATGCGTGTCTCGGTAAAACTCTTCTGTGCCAGGAAGGTTTTCATCGACATGATCAGCCGGCTGTCGAGCGGTTCGTCCAGATAGGCGGTGATGGCCTCGGGTCCCGCGGCATGGCGAAGGATTTGGCGGCCGGGCGCCTCCTCGGTCCAGAAGCACAGGATGGAGCGGAACACCTCGACCAGCGTGTCGCCGGCGGCATGGCGCGCGGTGGTCACCGTGCCGTCGGCATGCAGCAGCGCGACCACGCTGTTCGTGGTGCCGAAGTCGATCCCGATTGACTTGATCATCCGGCCGCTCCGCCAAGGGGCGCGGTTTCAAGCGCAATCTGAGGCGCGATGCAAGGGGGGACAAACCAGTTCTGGTCGACTGCACGTGGCGTGGTTTCATGGAAACGCTGTACTAAGATCAGGTATTCTGTTTCGTGTGCGAGGGTGCAAGGCGCGTCGTCAGGCGGCAGTGGCAGCTTTCCAACAACCTGGGATCGTCACACGATTTGTCCAAAATCGTACTCCAAGCCAAAAAGTGGTGAAAGCCAAAAAGTGGTGAAAATGAGTCAGTTACAAAACCGGCTAGTCGCTCCCTGATCCGGCTTCCGGCGGCAAATCCCCGGACTTCCTTGGCCCGGACCGCCCTCGACTTCGCGCCGAAAGGCCCTGCTGACCTGCAAGCTCTGTTGGCGCACGATTTTGGACAAATCGTGTGGTGACCCCACTTACCCAAGTGGGATGCAAGGGCGCGTCGTCGGCGACGTGTGCGCCGTGTTGCGACTAGCGCCGGGGCCTTGGGCTGCGCGGTCCTGGCATTTCGAGGTTCTCAGGGTGGCGACGCGCAAGCTCTGTCAGCGCGGCCTCATATGCAAGGCGGAGCCTCTCCGGTGCTCGCCCGACGATCCCGTGATCCGGCGCGTCCAGTTCGGGAAACCACTCTGCCGTGACCGGCACGGCCGCCACGCGTCGAAGATCGAGCGTGAACGGTCTGGGCTGCCCCATGCCCGCCGCCCTGTCACGGTCAATGCTGTACACGCCGGACGGCCTCGGCCCGGTCCACGGCTGGCTTGTCGTGTAGGCAAGCCACACGGCGGCGGCGTTACCCGCGCCGACGCTCGCGGCAACATAGCCGACATGACGCGGCCCCGGTCGTGCCGGGTCCTCGCGCTGCGGGTAGTTGCTCCAAACCCCTGGCGATACGTGTGGTTTCATGGAATTGCTGTTCTAGAGCCTGCCGCAATCTGTCGGCAGCATAGTAAAGGAAGGTTTTTAACGCAGATAAGGGCAGCAGATGCACGCGGAACACGCAGATAGCAACAGGCTGAACGATCTCTTTCGGGCCATGTGCTGGCCACGCGTTCACCGTGCTCAATACGCTGGCGATGGGATTCGTGGAAAAGGTCCATGAGAACGCGTTGGCACATGAACCGCGTCGGAGCCTGCCTCGGCGAAGGCTGGGGGCCTATCGGTTGCGCAACGCCGTGGCGTCAAGGTGCGTTTCGAAGGCGCGGTGGCCGGCGAGTGTCTCGTGGACGGTAAGCCGCGCCGAACCATCTGCGTGTTCCGCGTGCATCTGCTGCCCTTATCTGCGTTAAAAACCTTGCTTGCTTCTGCAATGATTCAAACATCCAGTTTCGAGTGCGAGGGGGCAAGGCGCTTCGTCGCGCGGCAGTGGGAACTGTCCAACCGCTTGCACGACAGTCGTGCGGGGGGGCCTCACGCATGCCTCGACGCGACGCTTGGCCGGGCGTTGGGCGCAGCCCGGTCACGCAAGGCGCGCGGCGGCCGGCTAACGCCGGCCCAAGCCGCCGTTGCGGCGGGAACGGCGCGCGGCGCCGCGAGCGGCCGCCCCGAAAATGTTTCCTGGCTTTTACCTGTCAGTTAGTCTATCTTACCTCATACGCAATCCCAATTTGAGCTGGAGTCTCCCATCATGACGCTTCTCGCCGCCGGAATCACCCAGACCGTCATCCAGGAGATGATGCCGCCATACCACCTCGACGCCGATCTACTGGAGGGTGCGGTGACCATCCTGCCGCCGCCGCCGCCCGACGCCTCGGCGTCCTGGCGGCAGGCGCGCCTCACGCGGCTGGTGCGTGAGATCAGCGTGCTGATGCCGGCCGACGCGGCCCAGGCGAAGCTGGCGGCGCAGATCGTCGTGTTCCGCGAGACGGCGGATGACACGTTGGATCGGGCCAACGCGCCCGGATTGACGGTGGAGCAGGTCTGCCGGGTGCGCCGGGCTGCGGCCGACCTGACGCGCACGTCCACGACGCTGGAGCGCGCGCTGTCACGGCGGCAGGAGCAGCCGGCGCCGTTCTTCGGGACTGTGCTGAGCGACCAGGTCGATATCGCGGCGCTGGATGCGGTTTGGTGCAAGGGCGCACGGGCCGATCGGCCCGGGGCGGCTTCGGTGGGGGCGGCTGCCGTGGGGGCGGCTGTCGTGCCGCAGCCTGCCGCTCCGGACACTGCTGCATCCGAACCTGCCGCTGCAGCGCTTGCCGCTGCGGAGACTGGACCGCCTCAGCCTGCTGCCGGGATTGCCCTGGCCGGCCTTGAGCCGGTGGGGCTTGCGATGGCGCGGATTGCGGCGACCGGGCGGGTGCCGGTGGGGTTTGAGCCGGTGCGGTGTGAGCCGGTGGAGTTGGTGCCGGTGGAGCTCGACCCCGCAGGGCGTGACCCGGCGGGGCTACGGCCCGGTAGCGAGAGCGCACCACAAGCGACGCCGGTGTCGGACCCGACCCTCCGCACGATGGCGGGCCTGCCGGCTCCGATGCACGATGGCCGGATGGAAGCGCAGGCGGCATGACCATGTGCGACATGGAGACCCCGGCCTCCGCCGGGGCAGGCTCCCCGGCCTCCACCCGGGCAGACTCCCCGGCCGCCACCCGGGCAGACTCCCCGGCCTCCGCCGCGGCGGGCCCCGGGCCGAGCCTGCCACCGGGCGCGCCGGTGACACGTCCGGCGGAGGCAGGTGGGCCGGTGCGGCATGGCGATCCGCGGGTGCCTCCGGAGCCGCGGGTGCCCCCGCATCCACCGCCACGCTGCGGGGCGAAGGCGCGCTCGGGCGCGCCGTGCCGCGGGCCAGCTATGTCGAACGGGCGCTGCCGCATGCATGGCGGGCGCAGCACCGGGCCTCGCACGCCGGAGGGCATGGCGCGGATGATCGCGGCGAACACCACGCATGGGATGTGCGGGATGGCCGGCGCGCCGCAGCGAGCGCAGCAGCGCTACGTCCGGACGCTGGCCGCGCGGACCCGGCTGACGTGCGCGGCGGTGCGGCTGCGAGCGTATTTGCCGCCCGAGATGGCGGCGCGGCTGGGGCAGGGTCCGCCGGAGCTGAGGGCGCCGATGCATCCGTCGCAGGTGGCGTTCGCGCGGCAGGCCGCGACGAAGCCACGCGACGGCCTGCCGGCGAGCGATGCGCCACG
>PLXO01000184.1 GCA_003151425.1 Acetobacteraceae bacterium | reverse complement strand
CGCCCAGCGGGGGGATCATGATGGGGATCGCGCCGGCGCCGCCCAGCACCGCCATCGCATAGCGCGCCGGGGTGTCGTGGCGGGGCTGGCCGTTCACCTCCCTGGCGCAGGCGGGAATGCCGACGATTACGTCCATCACGCGCGACCCTTTCTGCGGTTGGAGCCGCAACTATTGGCGCGGGCGGAACCGCTCCGCAATCACCGAACCGAGCGAGCCGGCGCACATCAGCAATGCCATGCCGCGCGGCGTGCCGTCGGTGAGCAGCCCGACCAGCAGGCCGCTGGTGGCGCCCAGGCTGTACTGGCCCACCCCCATCAGCGCCGCGGCACTGCCGGCATGCCCGGCGTGGCGCGACAGCGCGCCGACGATGGCGTTGGCCGTGGTGAACCCCATGCAACTGATCGAGACGAAGATCGGCGCCATGACCAGCGCCAGCACGTGCAACCCGGCGAACGCCACCGCGCACAGCGCCACGCCGGCGGCCAGCGACACGCGCTGCGCGACAGCCAGAAGCTGCGACGGGCTGTAGCGGCGCAGCAGCCTCGCATTGAGCTGCGAGGCGGCGATCAATCCCATCGAGTTCAGGCCGAAGATCAGCGCGAACACCGAGGGCGACAGGTGAAACCCCTGGATGAACACCGGCGACGAGCCGCCGAGATAGGCGAACATGCCGAAGCTGGCGAAGCCGCCCATCGCCGCGTGGGTGGCGAAGCCGCGCTCGCGCAGGATGCTGCCGTAGCGGCGGAACTGGTCGTGGAAGCCGAGCTGGATGCGGTGCTCCGTGCCCAGCGTCTCCGGCAGGAAACGCCAGACCAGGGTGCAGGCGATCGCGCCGTAGACCGCGAGGATCACGAAGATGAAGCGCCAGTGGGCGAACAGCAGCACCAGGCCGCCGATCGAGGGCGCCAGGATCGGGGCCGCGCCCATCACCAGCATCAGCCGCGACATCAGGATGGCCGCCGCGTGGCCGTCGGCAAGGTCGCGCACCACGGCGCGCGGGATCACCATACTGGCCGAGGCGGCGAAGGCGGAGACCGCGCGGAAGGTTGCGAGCCAGAAGATCGAGGGGGCGAGCGCGCAGCCGATGCAGGCAAGGGTGAAGCCGGCGGTGCCGATCATCAGCGGCAGCCGGCGGCCGAACCGGTCGGAGACGGTGCCCTGGGTGATCTGGCCGACCGCGAGACCGGCGAACCAGGAGGCGAGGGTGAGCTGCGCCGTGCCTGGGGCGCTGTGGAACGATGCCTCCACGGCTGGGAAGGCGGGGAGGTACATGTCGGTGGCGGCCGGGCCGACGGCGATGAGGAAGCCGAGCAGGGCGGGGAGCCAGGGGGAGGGTTTCATGGAGAGGGGTGTGGCGGAGCGAGGGGCGGCGATCAATCCTCGTCCGAAGTCGTGGCCGATGTTCAGGTGGCGAGCTCCTCCTCGACAATTTCCGGCTGTGAGAACGCGGCGGCCATGCCTGCCAGGCTGGCGCTCTCTGTCATCATGTCATGGGGCACCAGCACGTAGCGCCAGGGCTTGCCGCCATAGGACTGGGCATGCCGGTTCGCGTAGCCGATCCAGGTGCGGGCTGCCTTGCTCTTGGCGAGCACGTCCTCGTGCTGCAAGTCACGCCGCGCCTTGATCTCGACGATTAGCTTCTCCGCCTCGGTCTCAACGACAAAATCCGGCTCATACGATTCGCCCCGCCGGTACTCGATCCGAAACTGTTTCGGCCCGGGCTTCACCCAGCGGATCACCGCCGTCTCATGCACGTCGATCAGCACCGCGAACCGCCGCTCCTCGTCCGATTGGAAGGACTGGCAGGGAAACACGCATCTCCTGAAACCACCGAAGACATGCTTGCGCGTATCCCCGAGTGGCCGCACCGGGCCGCGATAGTCCCGCACGGCATTCAGGTCGGCGATCTTGAAGCTGACCGGCTGCAGGAGTTGAAAGCCACGTGAGATGCGGCCGACATACCGCGTCGGCGTTTCAACGTAATGCTGCATCATCTGGTGGAACACGAATTCGGCAAGCTGCTTCCCGTGGGCCAACAGAACGTTCTCGACCTCCTGCTCATCCGCGAGGTAGGAGCGCAGTCGTGCCACCACCTGGCCGGTCAGCTTGTAGAGCAGGTCCGCCGTCGCGTCGTAATCGATCGCGTCGTAATCGATCGGGTGCTGCTAACATCCCGCGCCGCCAACCCCGATCAGCGCAAGAAATTGCGCCGGCGTCACGATCCGGACTCCCCGCCAGGGATCCAGCACGAGCAAGTCCGCGTCGCTGCTCACCAGGATTTCCGCGCCGGCCGCGGCCGCGAGAGCGAGATACTTGTTGTCCTTGGGGTCCCGACAATCGTCCACCGTCTCGGTCGGCTCGACCCGCTGCGCGAGCACCTCGATCAGTTCAAGAACGCCTTCCCGCCGGTCCACGGAAACAGCGCCCGCGAACTTCGGCCGCCGCAGTACCGCGCGATATTCCCCGATGACGTCCCGCGATACCACCAGCGTGCCCCGATCGACGACCTCCAGCAGGGCCTGGTCCGGTATGCTGCCTTGTCGCAGGACGGCGCCAACCAGTGAGGACGCGTCGAAAACGACAATCACCCGCGTCGTTCGGCGTTGTAGGCGGCAAGCTCGGCATCGATCGCCGCATCCGTCAGCCCGGCCGCCCTGGCCTCCGCCTTCGTCTCGGCGATCGCCTCGGCCAGCAGGTCGCGTGCCTTCGCACCTCGCAGCATCCGGCTGACATAGCGTCCCAGCGCCGCGCGCCGGTCGGCATCGGCTAGCGCAGTGCCAGCCTCCGGGGACACGGGAATCTCGATCGTCACCAGCTCATTCATGCGACACTCCCAGAACATGGCATGCCACGCGTCACGCCAGACCCGCGAGCCAAAGCGCGACCCGCAGCACCGGCGCTACGCCACCTCCCACCGCACGGTGAACACCGGCTCCGCCGCCGGCGCCAGAGCGAGGCTTGCCTGCACCTGATCCAGGATATCCTCGATCTGGCGTTGCAGCACGCGCTTTCGTTCGAACCGCGCCAGCATCAGCTCATCCCGCCGCGCCTCCAGCTTCTTGATTGCCCGCTGTTCCTCCGCTTTTGCCGCGAGCGCCATGGAAGTGTTGCCCCGCAATGCCTTGCGCCGCGCCCTCACCTCGGCATCTAACCCCCGGATTTCGGCGTCCGCCGCCCGCTCCATGTCATCGGCATACGCATCCAGCTTGGCGGTTTCCTGCTCCATCCAGGCCGCGGTCGCCGCCTCGGCCTCGGCCAGCCGCCGCGCCCGCAGCGTCGCCTCGATCCGGTCCAGTGCGGCAGCCGGCGGCTCCGGGCCGAGCGCCAACCGCGATTCGCCGGGCACGAGAAACAGCCGGTCGATCGCCTCCTCCTCCATCGCCACACCGTCGTCGGTCATCCCGGACAGCAGCAGATGCGAGCTGGTTTCCCCGCCCGTCGTGACGATCAGCCGGGTCACGCGCAGCCAGCCCGCGGTGCCGGAAAGCGCCTCCACCACCATCAGCCGCCCGCCGGCATAGGCTTTCGGATCGAAGCGCAGCGCCGCCACCGGCAGGTGCCGGGCGCGGGCCGCCTCCGCCAGGCCGTATGCGAGAGTGCCCTCGGCCAGGCGGAAGAACTGCCAGTTCTGCGCGTCGGCCAGCGGCCATTCCGTCGTCCAGGTCTGGCCGTCGTGATCGAACCGGCGCGGGTTGTCGGGGTGAAACGGGGCCCGGGTAGCTCCGCCCGTGCCAGGGTCAACAGCCGCTGCTCAAACGCGTGCATGACCTGGTTGATCTCGCCTTTGCGGGTCTTCAGACGCCGCACCACGTCTTCGTCCACCCGATCCAGCAGCCGCTTGCGCGCATCCAGCACGAATGTGTCGATTTGGCCCTGCAGCTCGGTTTGCAGCCGGTCGAATTCCTGATTGATCTCGGACTCGGACCGCGCCGATTGCACGATTTCCAGCACGCGCCGCTCGAAATCCACACCGCTTTCGATGGCACCAAGCACTTCGTCGCTGGCCCCAAACACGCCATCGAACAGGCGAAACTTTTGGTCCAGCAACTGGTAGATACGCTGCTCGGCATGGTTTCTCAGATTCAGGAAGCTTACCACCGTCACATCGATCTTCTGCCCATAGCGATGGCAGCGGCCGATGCGCTGCTCGACCCGCTGCGGGTTCCAGGGCAGGTCGAAGTTCACCACCAATGAACAGAACTGCAGGTTGATGCCCTCGGCGCCGGATTCAGTGGCGATCATGATATCCTTGTCGTCGCGGAAGGCTTCGACCACAGCGGCCCTGCGATCCGCGGTGGGGGAGCCGGATATGGCATCGGTACCCTGATGGCGCTTCATCCAGGCGGCATATAGCGCCTGGCTTTCCCTGTCGCCGTTCGTGCCGTTCAGCAGCACGATCCGGCCAGCATAGCCGCGCTCGCTCAGCAGTTCGGCCAGGTAGCGCTGGGTGCGGACAGATTCGGTGAAGATCACCGCCTTGCGCTGACCGCCGCGAGCGACGATCTCGTCCAGCACCTCCGGCAGCTTCGCCAGCAGATGCTCGCCCTTGGCGTTCACCGGAATGCGCAGCGCGAGTTCGCGATAGCGGTTGAGTTCGTCGATTTCTGCCTTCAGCTTGTGGGGATCGAGGGTTGGCGCAGGCGGCGCGTCAGGATCGTCCGGCTCCTCCCATTCTTCCGCGGCTTCGGTCGCGGTGTCGACGTCCTCGAGATCGGTCACCGTCGGTAGCTCGATGCGATTCAGCCGATCAACGATGGCGCCGAGGGTCTGCGCGATGGCGAAGCTGGAGGAGCCCAGGATTTTGCGGACGACTAGCGTGACGAGCGGATTGGGCCGGGTGCCGAACGCGATCGTGTCGCGTCGTTGAAGATAGCCGGAGATGTCCGTGTAGAGGCGGAGCTCGTCCTCGCCCGGTTCGAAATGGAAGGTATGGGAACTGCGCCGGGTGAAGCTGATCAGGCCGGCTTCCTGGACGCTGCGCCGCAGCGTGCGGTGGCAGACTGGTTTGAGCCGCTCGCGCAGAAGCAGAAGGTTGTCCGGGCTGGGGCTGGCACCGCCGTAGAGGGTGCGGAAGCTCGCCTCGTCCCCGAACAGCAACTCGTCAATGACCGAGGTAAGGCCGAACAGCTCCCAAGCGAGTTCTGCAGCGGGGTTGCGGTCAGCAGTAGCTTGAAGCGTCCCCGTACCGCGTCGCGTAGCGCCTTGGCGCGAACAGCAGTTCCCTTGCGGTAGACATTGCGCAGCCGATGCGCTTCGTCGAACACCACCAGGTCCCACTCGTGGCGCGCCACGTCATCGGCCTTGTGGGCGGCAAACTCGTAGGAGGTGATGACGACTTGGCCATCCACAGTGAAGGGCTGGCGCTGGCCGGCCTTGACCTGCTCCCGATAGGTGCGCGCTTCCAGGATGACGGAGGGGAGGGAGAATTTTTCCTGGAGTTCCTGCGACCATTGCTTGCGCAGGCTGGCAGGCACGACCAGCAGGATGCGGCGCCGGTGCTCGGCCCAGCGCTGCGCGATGACCAAGCTGGCTTCGATCGTCTTTCCCAACCCAACCTCGTCTGCAAGCAGCACGCCGTGGGAGATCGGGGACGAGAGGGCAAAGAGGGCCGCATCAACTTGATGAGGGTTGAGGTCTACGCGAGCGGCGGAGAGCGACCTGGCAAAAGCGTCGTCCGTCACGCCCTCAAGCGTCAGGCGATGGGCCAGATACTGGCTGTGGTAGGGGGTGTAGGACGGCATCGGGTAGGATCTGGATAGCGGATGGAGCGGCAGGCAGGGAAGCAAATACGGTGCCTTATCCGCGGGCATCAGCGGTTGAAAATCCTGCTTCCCCTGCTTCTTCGCTGCCGCTCAATCCTCGTCCGCGCTGTGGCGGATCAGCACGTCGCGCCGGCCGACATGGTTCGCCGCGCCGACGATCCCGTCCTTCTCCATCTGCTCGATCAGCTTGGCGGCGCGGTTGTAGCCGATGTTGAGGTGGCGCTGGATGAAACTGGTGCTCGCCTTGCCCTCGCGCGCCACCACGGCGATCGCCTGCTCGTACAAGCCCTTCTCGCCCTCGCTGCCGCCCGCCGCCCCAGCCAGCAGCGCCGTGGACGCATCGTCGTCGTCCGGCTCGGTCACCGCATCGACATACGCCGGCTCACCCTGCGTGCGCAGGTATTTTACCACTTCCTCGACCTCCTCGTCGGAGACGAAGGGGCCGTGCACGCGGCCGATGCGCCCGCCGCCCTGCATGAACAGCATGTCGCCCTGGCCCAGCAACTGCTCGGCGCCCTGCTCGCCCAGGATCGTTCGGCTGTCGAACTTGCTGATCACCTGGAAGCTGATCCGCGTCGGGAAATTCGCCTTGATGGTGCCGGTGATCACGTCCACCGACGGCCGCTGCGTCGCCATGATCACGTGGATCCCCGCCGCGCGCGCCATCTGTGCCAGCCGCTGCACCGCGGCCTCGATCTCCTTGCCCGCGACCATCATCAGGTCCGCCATCTCGTCCACCACCACGACGATGAACGGCAGTTGCTCCAGCGCCAGCGGCTGCTCCTCGAAGGTCGGTCGTCCGGTATCCGGATCGAATCCGGTCTGCACCCGGCGCGAGATGATCTCGCCCTTGGACCGCGCGTCCGCCACCCGTTCGTTGTAGCCGCCGATGTTGCGCACGCCGAGCTGGCTCATCGACCGGTAGCGCCGCTCCATTTCGCGCACGGTCCATTTCAGTGCCGTCACGGCCTTGGCCGGCTCGGTCACCACCGGGGCCATCAGATGCGGAATGCCCTCGTAGACCGACAGCTCCAGCATCTTCGGGTCGATCAGGATCATCCGGCACTGCTCCGGCGGCATGCGATACAGCAGCGACAGGATCATCGCGTTGATGCCGACCGATTTGCCCGACCCGGTGGTCCCCGCGATCATCAGATGCGGCATCCGCGCGAGGTCGGTGATCACCGGCTCGCCGCCGATATCCTTGCCGAGCGCCAGCGGCAGCCTTCCCTGGTAGCCGCGCCAGGCGTCACTCGCAAAAATCTCCGACAGGTAGACCGTTTCGCGCCTGGCGTTGGGCACCTCGATGCCGATCACGTTGCGCCCGGGGACGGTGGCGATGCGCACCGCGGTCACCGACAGGCTGCGCGCCACGTCGTCGGCCAGGCCGATCACCCGCGCGCTGCGGATGCCCGCCGCCGGCACCAGTTCGTACAGCGTCACCACCGGCCCCGGGTGGTTGTTGTCGATCGTGCCCTGCACCCCGTAGTCGGCCAGAACACCGACCAGCAGTTGAGCATTGGCCGCGCGCGCCTCGACGCTCGGTCCGGTCATGGCGCGCGGGGGGGCGGGCTTCAGCAGGCTCAGCGAGGGGAAGCGCCAGCGTGGCTCGTCCAGCGGCAGGTCCCCCTGCACCCCGCGCGGCTGGCGCGCCTTGGCGCCGGCGCCACGCGGCGTGGACGACCGCGGCCCGGTCGGTCCGACGGACGCCTGGTCACGCGGCGCATGATCGGGCGCATGGTCAGATGGGGCGATGAACGGCGTCGCCACCGACCCGGTCGAGAACGCATGGTGTTCCCGTGTCAAAACATCCGGGTCCACGTCGCGTGCGCGCCAGTCGGTGCGGCGGCGGAACAGCGCAGGCAGCGCGCCAAGCCGCGACATCAGGCGTGCCAGCAGACTGGAGGCGATCCGTCCGCCGGATACCGACACGCGCGCCGCGCCAACCGCCGTCCGGCCCAACGCGCGCCATTCGCCCGCGGTCAGACCCAGCGCCAGCAACGTCAATGTCAGGGCAAGCGTCAGACCGAGCATCCAGACCAGCACGCCGCCGAGTGGCCCAAGCCCGGTCCGCCCCGCCGCCATCGCCACGTGGCCAAGCTGCGCGCCGATCGCGCCGCCCAGTCCGGCCACCGTCGGCCAGGCCATCCCTTGCGGCAGTGGAATGCCTGCCAGCGCCGCGGCCAGGACCGGCAGCGCCGCCAAAGTCGCGGCCAACCGCGCGGTCATGCTGCCAATCCCCTGGTAGGAGGCGATCCGCCAGGACCAGGCCAGCATCGCGACGCCGGGCAACGCGCCGGCGAGGCCAAATCCCTGCAGCAGCAGGTCGGCCAGGAACGCGCCGGCCGGCCCGGCAAGATTCGTCGCCTGCCGCATCGTCGCCGTGTCGAACGACGGGTCGCGCGGGTCGTAGCTGGCCAGCGCCAGCAGCAGGGTCAGGCCCAGCAGCCCAAGCGCCAGCCCTCCGAGCCGCGCCGTGCGCTGGCGCAGCAGCGCGATCACGGCAGGCGAGGCCAATCGCCCGCCACTCGGGGCGGGGATGTCGGCGGAGCGCGTTCTGGCGGCGATCGCCATGGCAGGCAGACCCCTTCGCGGACCCACGGTTCGTATGCTACCGCAACTATAGGCGGGAACCCCCTGATAAATGAAGCGCCGAATGCACGCTCTTGAACCGGGAGCGGGCAGGGCGTACCCGGGTGGCATGACCGAACCGCGGGACGTCATGGTGTGCATCGTGGGGGCTGGCCCGGTCGGCGGCACGCTCGCCTGCCGCCTGGCGATGGCCGGGATCGAGACGGCGATCGTCGACCGCGCGCCCTTGTCGCCGATGGAGCACCCGGCATTCGATGGGCGCGCCTACGCCGTCGCCGCCGGCCCGCGCCGCCTGCTGGAAGCGGCTGGGGTGTGGGAGAAGCTGCCGGAGCCGACCTGCCCCATCCTCGATATCAGGGTGACCGATGGGCGCGTCGGGCGTGCCGCCTCGCCGCTGCATCTGCACTTTGCCGCGCGTGAGGTGGGGGAGGCGGCCGGCCCGTTCGGCTGGATGGTGGAGGCGCGCAGCCTGCGGGTGGCGCTGAACGCGCATATGGCGGCGCTGCCCGCGCTGCAGGTGTTCGCTCCGGCCGAGGCGCATGTGGAACGCCGGGCCGACGGCGCCGCGGTCCGAGTCGCCGGCGGCCCGACGATCGCCTGCCGGCTGGTGATCGCCGCGGAGGGGCGGCGGTCCCCGTTACGCGACGACGCCGGCATCCCGGTGACGCGCCTGCCTTACGGGCAGACCGGCATCGTCTGTGCGGTGGCGCACGAAAAGCCACACCACAACGTGGCGCTGGAGCACTTTCTGCCGTCCGGGCCGTTTGCGCAGTTGCCGATGTGCGCCACGTCCGGCGCGCCGCACGGCTCGGCACCCCATGTCTCGGCGATCGTCTGGACTGAGCGCGACCGCCTGGCGCGGATCATGCTGGGACTGGACGACGCCCGCTTCGCCCGCGAGATCGCACGGCGGCTGGGCGATCACCTCGGCGCGGTGCGGCCGATCGGACGGCGCTGGAGCTACCCCTTGGCGGCGATGCTTGCGCATCGCTACATCGATACGCGGCTGGCCCTGGTGGGCGACGCTGCGCATGGCATCCACCCGATCGCCGGCCAGGGCCTGAACCTGGGTTTTCGTGATGTCGAGGTGCTGGCCGGGCTGGTGATCGACGCGGTCGCCGCCGGCACCGACCCCGGCGCGCCCGAGGTGCTGGTGCGCTACCAGCGGCAGCGCCGTCCCGACAATCTCGCCATGCTCGCCGCCACCGACGCACTGGACCGGCTGTTCAGCAACGACAGCGGCGTGGTGCGCTTGGCACGCGACCTTGGCATCGCCGCTGTGCATCGCACGGCACCACTCAAACGCATGTTCATGCGCCAGGCGATGGGCGCCTGAGCGAAGCGAAGCCCCGGCCTTCGCTTCGCTCAGGCTGCTAGAGCACGTTCACGCTGACTGGNNCGCTCCTCGCAATGACAGGGTACGTTTCCGGTCAGGGTGAAAATGCTCTAGTCGGCCGCGTCGTACTCCGCCGAGATGTCCTGGCCGGTGTAGTCCGGCATGAATCCCGCTGCGACCAGGCTGACCACCGCGCAGCCGGCGATGTAGATCGCGATCGCGTAGCCGGTGTGATACGCGGCGAACAGCGCGGTCGCGATGAGCGGGGCCGGCCCGCCGGCGATGATCGAGGCGAGCTGATAACCGAGCGACGCACCGCTGTAGCGCAGTCGAGGCGTGAACGCCTCGGCGATCAGCGCGGCCTGCGGGCCGTACATCATGTCGTGCGGGATCAGCGACAGCACGATCGCGATGAACACCGCGGACGGAAGCGCGCTGTCCAGCATGCCGAAATAGAGGAAGCCGAACAGCCCGGTCACCGCCGCGCCGATCAGGTACATCTTCCGCCGGCCGATCTTGTCGGAGATATGGCCCGACAGCGGAATGGTGACAAACGACAGGCACGAGGCCACCAGCACCGCGGTCAGGATCAGGTTCCGTGACATGTGCAAGGTGGTGGTGCCATAGGCGAAGACGAAGGCGGTGAAGATGTAGAACGGCGCCTGTTCGGCCATGCGCACCAGGGCGGACAGCAGGATCTCGAGCGGCTGCTTCTTGAACACCTCGATGATTGGGGTGCGTTCGATCTTCTTCGTCTCAAGGAGCTGTTTGAACACCGGCGTCTCGAGGATGCCGAGCCGGATCCACAGCCCGATACCGATCAGGACGATGCTGAGCAGGAATGGCACGCGCCAGCCCCAGGTTGCGAAGTCGGGGCCGGACCAGGCGCTGAACCCGAGGATGGCCAGGTTCGCCAGGAACAGGCCTGACGGCACGCCGAATTGCGGCCACGAGGCGATCAGCCCGCGGCTGCTATGGCCGCGGGACCATTCCATGGATATCAGTACCGAGCCGCCCCATTCGCCGCCGACGCCGATGCCTTGCAGCATGCGCAGGACGGTCAGGATGATCGCGCCCCAGATGCCGATCGAGTCGTATCCCGGCACGAAGGCGATGAGGAACGTGGCGACGCCCATCACCAGCAGCGTGGCAATCAGCGTCGCCTTGCGCCCGATTCGGTCGCCGTAGTGCCCGAAGATCGCGGCGCCGATCGGCCGGCCGACGAAGCCAATGAAGTAGGTGCTGAACGCCAGCAGCGTCCCGGTCAACGGATCCGCGTTGGGAAAGAAGAGTTTGGGAAACACCAGTCCGGCGGCGGTGCCGTAGAGGAAGAAGTCGTACCACTCGATGGTGGTGCCGACGGTCGCGGCGATCACCGCCTTGCGCAATTGCGTGCTGTGTTCGCTGTCTGAAAGCCCGCTGGGTGCGGCCATGCTGGCCATGGATTCTGTCCTCCCGACGCCGACCGTTGTCACGTTGGCAGGGCGTTCACAGATTAGTGTGCACCAGTTCGGCCTATCCAGCAAGCCCGCTGCCGGGGCAGGCCAGGGCAATCGCATTTGGCAGAATGCGTCGGCTCGGGTGCCGCTGATGCGCATCGTGTGTGGATCGCAAATCGAGCAAGCCAGAATAACACGGAGTGCACGGAAAAGCAGATGAAGCCACGGAGCACACGGAAAGGAAGTGATGGCGCTTCGCGCAAAGTCAAACAGAAGGCTTGCGCGAAGCCAGCAATTCTCATTTTGGCCCATTTGGTTGCCACATCGTCATGGCCGGACTTGTTCCGGCCATCCCCGCAGCACGGTGC
>PLXO01000086.1 GCA_003151425.1 Acetobacteraceae bacterium | reverse complement strand
TACGAAAAGACCGCACGGAACTTCCTCGCGGCCGTCCAGCCCGTCGCCGGCGTCGTTTGGCTTAATTGACGACAGGCCCTAGTCCCTGGAACCTCCGCGCGTCATTCCGTGATACGTAAAAGATAAAGCGATCATCCTCGCGTATGATGCGGCTCAGTGCTGGCCCGTCAGCCAGTTTGACGCAGATTTTGATACCCTGCTCAGATCGAACGCGCCCTCCATCACCTAAGATGAAGTCGGCCTGGCCCCTCGGACCGCTCTGCGCGAGCAACCCGAAATTTTGGCAGAGCCACTCCAACGTGCTGTCATCACACGCCAGTACGAGCGCTTCTCGGTCTTGGTATGAGTGGGTGTAAACCAAGAGAGACATGTCATGCTTCCGTGTTAGGGCTTCACTGGTAGCAGACCCCCAACCGGAGCGTTCTGCCAGGGTGAGTTGGGCGACGACGGATTGGTCCGACCCCCGCTCCGCGCACGCGGCACAAAGGTCGCCGGCAGCTTGATATAGTCCGGGCGGCGTTCCAGCCATTCGGGCGGCTCCGGCAGACCATGCGGGACGAAAATGAACGGCAGCTTTATCTCGTCGAACGCCTGCGAGAGCTCATCGAATGGATGCGAGTCGGATGGCATGGCGTGGTGCTTCGCAGGAAGCTGTCAATTTATACTAACTATATCATGTTGGTTTGTCAAGCACCTGCACGTCGACAGGCCGCATCTGCTCGGTTTGCGGCGACCAGGCTTGGACCGGTTGATTGGCCGGCGGCCGGCATCGGCGCGGTGCGGATCAGCGAGCGGCAGCGCATTCGGGACGCATTCGGGGCACTTGTATTCCATGCGGGTCTGCTAGGCTCGCCGTGCGAAACGGCACCATGACCACGCAACCCGATCCGGATCCGCCGCCCGATGACCTTGCCGATGCCCCCGCGCCGATGACCCCGCCCGTCGCCGACCCGTTCGCCGGCTACGACCCCGACCCCTACTTCTGCGAGCTCGCGCCGGATCGCGGCGGCGACGGCGGGGCCATCGCGCGGCTGCGGGCGGCGATCAGCGCCATTGGCCTCGATGCGTTGCGCGCGCGCGCCGCGTCGGCCGAGAACGACCTGATCAACCTCGGCATCACCTTCACCGTCTATTCCGAAGCCACCGCGATCGACCGCATCCTGCCGTTCGACTGCATCCCGCGCGTGCTGACCGCATCCGAGTGGGCGCGCATCGAGGCCGGGGTGAAGCAGCGCGTCGCGGCGCTGAACGCATTCCTGCACGACATCTACCATGCGCGAAAAATAACCACCGACGGCGTGGTCCCGGCCGACCTGGTGTTCACCAACCCGAACTACCGCCCGGAGATGGAGGATTTTCCGGTCCGCTTCGGCACCTATGTGCACATCTGCGGCGTCGATATCGTGCGCGACCAACACGGCGAATTCCGCGTGCTGGAGGACAATGCCCGCACGCCCTCCGGCGTCTCCTACGTGGTCGAGAACCGCCATGTCATGCTGCGCTCGTTTCCCGACCTGATCGCCGGCTTGCGGCTGCGCCCGGTCGACGACTACGGCCAGCGGCTGCGCGAGGCGATGACCGAGATCGCGCCGGAGGGCGTCGACGATCCGCAGATCGTGCTGCTGTCGCCCGGCATCTACAACTCGGCCTATTTCGAACATGTGTTCCTGGCGCGCGAGATGGGCGTGCCGCTGGTCGAGGGCGCCGACCTTGCGGTGGAGAAGGACCGCGTCTGGATGCGCACCACGGGCGCGCTGCGTCCGGTGCACACGATCTACCGTCGGATCGGCGACGACTTCCTGGATCCCACGGTGTTCCGGCCGGACAGCATGCTGGGCGTGCCCGGCTTGATCGGCGCTTGGCGCAAGGGCAACGTGACGCTGGCCAATGCGGTCGGCACCGGCGTCGCCGATGACAAGGCGATCTACGCCTACATGCCGCGGATCATTCGTTACTACCTCGATCAGGACCCCATCCTGCCCATCGTCGAGACGCACATCTGCCGCGAGAAGCAGGGCCTGCAATACACGCTGGATCGGCTGGATCAGTTGGTGGTCAAGCCGGTGGGCGAGTCCGGCGGCTACGGCATCACCATCGGCCCGCGCGCCAGCCGCATGGAGCTGGAGTCTGCCCGCGCCCTGCTGCTGAACGACCCGTCCAACTGGATCAGCCAGCCGGTGATCGGCCTGTCGGTCGCGCCGACCCTGACCGAGCAGGGCCTGCGTCCGCGGCATCTGGACCTGCGCCCCTACGCCGTCACCGGGCGCAGTACCTGGGTGCTGCCGGGCGGGCTGTCGCGCGTCGCGCTGAAGGAGGGCAGCTTGGTGGTCAACTCGTCGCAGGGCGGCGGATCGAAGGACACCTGGGTGCTGGCGGAGGGCTGAGAATCATGTCGCAGGATCTGCCGCTGCTCGCCCGCTACGCCGAGAGCCTGTTCTGGATGGCCCGCTATCTCGAGCGCGTGGAGAACCTCGCGCGGCTGATCGACGTGACGCAGATCTTCGAAAGCCCCGGGCGCGAAGCGGCGGCCTGGTATGCGCTGATCCGCATCAACGCCGACGAGGACGAGTTCGCCAAGCGCGCTCATGCGGCCGACCCGGACACGGTGAAGCGCTTCTACCTGCTGGAGCGTGACAATCCGAGCTCGATCCCCGCGTCGATCGACGCGGCGCGGATGAACGCGCGCACCTTGCGTCCGCTGATCTCCACCGAGATGTGGATGCAGCTCAACATGTTCCACCGCGACGTGGCGGCGATCACCGAGGACGAGCTGCAAGGCGACAAGCTGTCGCGCCTGTGCGGCATGATCAAGCTGGGCGTGCAGAAGCACACCGGCATCACCGAGGGCACTTTCTTCCGCGACCAGGGCTGGTGCTTTTACGAGCTCGGCCGGCTGATCGAGCGTGCCGACCAGACCACGCGGCTGCTCGACATCCGCTTCCACTCGCTGGTGCCGCACGGCACCGAGGAACGTCGCGTAGAGGAAATGACCCTGTGGGCCGGCGTGCTGCGCGGCGCCGCCGGCTACCATGCGTTCCGCCGCGTCGCCCCGCCGGGTTTCACGCCGCAGGACGTGGTGCGGTTTCTGCTCACCGATGCGTCGTTCCCGCGCAGCGTGCTGCTGTGCGTGGGCCAGATGGAATGGCTGCTTGGGCTGTTGCGCAGCCGGTATGGGCTGCGCGGCACCGTTGCCGCGCTGGAACGCATCGAGGAGGTGCGGGCGGCCATCCTGTCGCGGCCGGTGGAGCGGGTGATCGCCGAGGGCTTGCACGAGTTCCTCGATGGCGTGCAGCGCGACCTGATCCTGCTGGCGGGCGAGATCGGCACCGCGTTCTTCCGCGACTGGCGCCCGCTGGCCACCGAGCAGCAACCTGCCGTGGCCCCGGTGATGACCCAGACCGGCATGACCCAGGCCGGTATGACCCAGGCCGGCATGACCCAGAACGGCATGACGCAGGAAATGCGCGCGCAACGCCCCGGCTGATCGGGAACATGATGCGGGGAAGCAGTCCTGGCACACGGCGGGATCATCGGCACGGTCGCCGGCGCCGGCGACCCGCGCTACGCCGGCGATGGCGGACCGGCGCTCCAGACGGCGTGAGCTCCGTCCCGGCCCGTGGACGGTAAGCGAGCAAGCATTTCACCACGGAAGGCCAAGAACCGCGGAGGGCGGGGAGGCACCCATGCGTGCTGATACGCCAGCGCGCGGTGGCAAGCGGTTCGGGCGGTCGGCTCGGCCGGGCCGGGTGGAATGACATGGATCGATGGGACGTCTCCCAGCTCCCCGTGGTTCTCCGCCGACCCCTCCCCCCAATCCTGGCCCGTTTTGCGGCCCACGCCCTCAAGGGGTGGGGGAGCACCTTCACTGGCTTGTGTCTCCCCGGGCAGGCGGCGTATGCGTCCGCCGACCGTTCGACCGGATGGTCTGGACGGGCAGGGGCAGCTCGATGAACCGAACCTGGCTGAGCGGCCTGCCCGTAGGGCGACCATGACGACGACGACAGCCACCACCAACGGCGAGGCGGCGCCGCGCAAACTGCCGCCCGTAGGTGTGCTGCTGGCGGTCCTCGGCGTGGTCTACGGCGACATTGGCACCAGTCCGCTGTATGCTCTGCGGGCCAGCCTGCATATCTTCGAGGACGTCCAGATCACCAGTGTCGAGGTGCTGGGCATCCTGTCCCTGATCTTCTGGTCGCTGATCCTGATCGTGACGATCAAATACGTCACCCTGATCATGCACGCCGACAACCACGGCGAGGGCGGCATCCTGGCGCTGATGGCACTGGCGCTGCGCGTCTCGGTCGGCACCCATATGCGCAACGTCGTGGCGCTGGTCGGCATTGCCGGGGCCTGCCTGTTCTTCGGCGACGGCATCATCACGCCGGCGATCTCCGTGCTCTCCGCGGTGGAGGGGCTGGAGGTCTCGACCCCAGGCCTCGCTGAATTCGTGTTGCCGATCAGTGTCGGCGTGATTGTCGTCCTGTTCGCCGTGCAGTGGCGCGGCACCACCTCGGTCGGGCGCGCCTTCGGCCCGGTGATGGCGGTGTGGTTCGTGGTGATCGGCGTGCTCGGCCTGGCCGAGATCGTCCGGTATCCCGCCATCCTGCTGGCGATTTCGCCACACTACGCGGTCCTGCTGTGCGTCCAGTACAAGGTCCTGGCGTTCGTGGTGCTCGGCGCCGTGGTGCTGTGCGTCACCGGGGCCGAGGCGCTGTATGCCGACATGGGGCATTTCGGCGCTTACCCGATCCGGCTGAACTGGACGTTCTTCGTGCTGCCATCGCTGGTGTTGAACTATTTCGGACAGGGCGCGCTGATCCTGCGCGATCCCGCCGCGCTCGCCAACCCGTTCTTCCTGCTGGCCCCCGCGTGGGCGCGGCTGCCCCTGGTGATTCTGGCCACCATGGCGACGGTGATCGCCTCGCAGGCGCTGATCTCCGGGGCCTATTCGGTGACGCGGCAATGCATGCAGCTCGGCTTCCTGCCGCGCATGACGGTGCGTCACACCTCGATCACCGAGGAAGGCCAGATCTACATGCCGCAGGTCAATGCGGCGCTGATGGTGGGCGTGCTGATGCTGGTGCTGGCCTTCAAGAGCTCGGGCGCGCTGGCCGCCGCCTACGGCATTGCCGTAACCGGAACGTTCATGTGCACCTGCGTGCTGGCGACGGTGGTGTTCCGCCGGCAGTTCCATTGGTCGCGCGTTGCCGCGATTGGCGTGTTCGGCGGGTTCCTCGCCATCGACAGCGTGTTCTTTGCAGCCAATGCGCTGAAGATCCCCAATGGCGGCTGGGTGCCGCTGGCCTTCGGCCTGGCGTTGATGGCGCTGATGACATCCTGGAAGCGCGGCCGCGATCTGTTGCTGGCACGCTGGAAGCAGGACAGCCTGCCGCTGAGCTCGTTCCTGGCCCGCCTGCCGCAGTCGCGCACCCTGCGGGTGCCGGGGATGGCGGTGTTCCTGACCGGCAACCCCGACTACGTGCCGACCGCGCTGCTGCACAACCTGAAGCACAACAAGGTGCTGCACGAGCGCGTGCTGTTCGTGACCGTGCTGAACGTTGATCGACCCGAGGTCGGCCGCGACCGCCGCACCGAGGTCGAGGAACTAGTGCCCGGCGTGCATCGCGTCGTGCTGCGCTACGGCTTCATGGAGAGTCCGAACATTCCGCGCGCGCTCGAGGACCTCAAGCGGCTCGGTGTCGCGTTCGATCCGATGCAGGTCAGCTACTTCCTAGGCCGCGAGGTGATGGTGCCGGCGATGGCACCGAAGATGCCGCTCTGGCGGCTGTGGCTGTTCCTGGTGATGGCGCGCAACGCGGTCCCGGCGACCGAATTCTTTCGCATTCCCTCCGATCGCGTGGTGGAACTGGGTGTCCGCGTGGCCATCTGACGCGGACGGGGGAGGGCGCCCAAAAGGTCTCGCGCCCCCCGGAATTGAACCAGGCGCAAAACGCGGCGGACCGGATCAAGGGGCAAGAAGTGCCCCGGTCCGATGCGGTCTCGGGTAGCGCGCGGGTAGCGCGATTGTTACAATTTCGATGTAGCACCCAACGCAATAATTGCGTATACTGCGTCTAAATCAGCGTGCGCGACACCACCGCGCCCGAGGTCCGTTGCTGCCGCGCACCCATGTCGTCACCCAGACTGTGGCTGCGCATCGATCCGTGCGTCGGTCGCATCCTGTCGTGGTCGTAATGTAGCGGAATGCGTCAGGACAGGCGATTAGATGCAAAATGCGGGTTCTGCCGCTGGGAGACCACAGGCTGGTGGCCGGCGCGATCGGACTGTGGACCGCAACCCCTGGCGGTACCGCGGCCGAGCGCCTGGTCACTGGTGCCGGGTTACGCGCAGGTGTTCGAAAGTTCCGGATTCGCTGTCCGGTTCACGGCAACGTGCACAGCGATCTGCGTTTCGAGGGTTCAATATCTCGTTTCGCGGATTAGATGTTTAGCCGTCTGGGCGTCGAGTCGACATTCGGCGCGTATGCGTAAGCATGCACGCGGGGTCCGTGTCTGAGATTAACGAAAGTTAATGAACGAGAGAGGTCCGTAACAATGAGTGCACATGATGTCGGCGACGGTCTCGCTGGAATTCTGCGCAACACGATCGTTGATCTGGTGCGGCGCGACGGCCCGGATTTGTCGGCCCGGCAGCTCGGAGTCTTCCTGACCTGCTACCTCGAGAGCGAGGCGCAGACGGTCCGTGGGCTGGCGGCGAAGCTGAACGTCTCGAAGCCGGCGATCACGCGGGCGCTCGACCGGTTGTCGGAATTCGATTTGGTTCGTCGGAAGACCGACCCGCTGGACCGGCGCAGCGTGCTGGTTCAGCGCACCCCACCGGGGATGGCGTTCCTGCGCGAATTGCGTGGCTACCTGCGCGATGCGGCTTCGCCGAAGGCTTCGCGCAGCCGCGCGGCCTGAATTCGGATCACGCAGCCGCGGCCTAGATCGGATCGCGCGGCGCATTGCCTGGCTCCTCGGGGCGGGTCTATCCAGACCGGCCACCGAGGAAGCCGACAATGCATGACCCGTCCCGTGCCACGCCGTGGACCGCTGTCCGAGAGGGCGACGGCCGATTGGCATTGTACCAGACCCTCATTGAGGAACTGGACGCGCTGCTGAGCGGCGAAACTGACCCGATCGCCAATGCTGCGAACGCCGCGGCCGCGATCTATCACAGTCTGCCCGATCTGAACTGGGCGGGTTTCTATTTCCTGCGCGGCCGGGAACTGGTCCTGGGCCCGTTCCAGGGAAAGCCGGCCTGCGTGCGAATCCCGCTCGGCAAGGGCGTGTGCGGCACCGCGGCGGCGGAGCGCCGATCCGTTCTGGTGGACGACGTGCGCGCATTTCCCGGCCACATCGCATGCGATACCGCCTCGCGCTCCGAGCTTGTGGTGCCGTTGCTGTCCAACGCTGGCCCGACCGAGGCTGTGCCGACCCGGGCCGGCATCCTCGGCGTGCTCGACCTCGACAGCCCACTGCCCGGGCGATTCGACCCGGCGGACCAGGCCGGCTGCGAGGCCATTGCCGCCATGCTGATCCGCCACCTGACGCCAAGCTGACCCCGCCAAGCTGACCCTGCCAAGCTGGCCCTGAGCGAAGCTGGCTTCCCGTCAAGCTGGCGCCGCGCGAAGCTGGTTCCTCGTCAAGCTGACGCGCGCGAAATTGATTCCCCGTCAAGCTGACGCCGCGCGAAGCTGACAGGCCGCTACTGACAGGAGGCGCCAATGTTAGGGTCGCCAAGCTGACAGGGCCGCGCACTCCATGCTGAACTGCCGTGCCGCGCACCGCGCGCCGCACTTCAACGGGAGCCAACGCCATGCTGATCGATCACCGCACCTACACGGTCCGCCCCGGCACGATGCCGCAGCAACTGAAGCTGTACGAGGAATTCGGGATGACGGCGCAGAAGCGCCATCTCGGTGAACCGCTGGCCTATCTGATCGCCGAGTCGGGCGAGCTGAACACCTACGTCCATCTCTGGGTGTGCAAGGACGCCGCCGATCGCGCCACCAAGCGCGCCGCCATGCAGGCCGACCCTGAGTGGCAGGTTTTCATGCGCAAGAACGCCGAGGCTGGCTACCTGATCAAGCAGGAGAACAAGCTCATGACCCCGGCCCCGTTCGCGCCCATCAAGAACTGAGCGACGCCCACCCAACTCTCCGCGGCGTCGAGGCGTCGCGGAGACCGCTGCGGGTCGCGCCCAGTGCTGTGTGCGACAGCGTGCGATCTGCAACGGTGTGCTATCTGCAACAGTGTGCTATCTGCAACAGTGTGGCTTCGGCATCAATACGCGAATCTGCTATTTGCAACAGTGCGCGATTTGCAACAGTGTGGCTTCTGCATCAGTGTGCCATCAGCACCGGCAGCTCGGCACGCTCCAGCACATGGCGAGTGAAGCCGCCGAACACCGCCTCGCGCAGCCTGGTGTGGCCGTAGCCGCCCATTACCAACAGGTCGGACTCGGCCCGCGCGGCAGCCCCCAGCAGCGTCTCTGCCGCTGATCGGTGCTCGCGCACCATCCGTTGCACCAGCACATGCGGGTTGTGCCAGCGCAGCGCGCGCTGCAGCCGCTCGGCGGAGCGGTCGTCCGGCTCGTCGTCCTCGTCGATCGTCAGGATGACGACGCGCTCCGCCTGGGCGATGAACGGGTGCGCCGCCGATACCGCGCCGGCGGCCTCGCGCGTGTCCTTCCAGGCGATGCAGACGACCCGACCGACCGAGGCAGGAGCGGCCCGCGGCGCGACCAGCACCGGGCGGCCGCTATCCATCAAGGCTGCCTCCACCACGTCCATCGCGAACCCGCCGCCCACCTGGCCGCGGCCGGCGACAATCAGATCGGCGGTGCGGCCATGCTCGGCGACCCAGGCCGCGTCGGCCCCAACCTCGCCGATCCACTCCGCCGAGACCCCGTCGAACGGCGGTCCGTCGCGCACCGTGAGCTGCTCGCGCCGGCACAGCGCGCGCCATTGAAGTTCGGTCGCGTGCTCGCGTTGGTCGGCCTCTCGCTCCATGCGTTCCATCGTATCGCCGATCCCGCTCACCGCGCCGACCTCGGCGGCTGCCAGCGCGGCGATCTCCTGGCGGACATCGGGGCGGACGTACAGGAAGGCCAGGTGGCTACCGAACTGTCGCGCCACCGCAAGCGCCGTCGCGAACACCGGCGTATCGGTCTCGCTCCCGGTGCATGGCAGGACGATGAATTTGGGCATTAAGCCACTCCCTCGCTTGCGCGCAGTCCGGGCGATTGCGCGCAGTCTGGGCCTAATGGCGGCCCCGTTGCCTTGACCCAGATCAAGTTCCGGCGAACCCGTCATTCGCCGCAATCGCGGTCGGCCGGCGGGCGTGCCGAAACGGCCGCCCCATCGTAGCATAGCCTCAACATCCGCGACCGCCTGGCCTCGTTGTCCAACCGACGCAGACCTCGCAGCGTGCCAACGGCCTCCGGCGTGCTAAAGGCCATACGCAATGAGTGCCCAGAACATCTACGACGACCCCGCATTCTTCGCCGGCTACGCGCAACTTCCCCGCTCCCGATCGGGATTGGATGTGGTCTTCGAGTGGCCCGCCTTCCAGCGTCTGCTGCCCAAGCTGCGGGACAAGCGCGTGCTCGATCTCGGCTGCGGCTTGGGATACTTCGCCCGCGAGGCCCGCGCCCGCGGCGCCCGCCAGGTGCTCGGCGTGGACCTTTCCGAACGCATGCTGCAACAAGCCCGAGCGCGCACCGACGACGCCGGCATCACCTATCTGCGGGCCTCGTTGGAAGAGTTCGAGCCCGCGGCAGCTTCGTTCGATCTCGTCGTGTCGTCCCTGGCGCTGCACTACATCGCCGATTACCCGCGCATCGTGCGCCGCGTCGCCGCCTGCCTGGTGCCGGGCGGACGGTTCGCCTTCTCGGTCGAGCATCCAATCTTCACCGCGCATGGCACCGGCGACTGGCACACCCGCCAGGACGGAACCCGCATGCACTGGCCGGTCGACCGCTATCGCGACGAAAACGAGCGGCGCACACGATGGTTTGTGGATGGCGTGGTCAAATACCACCGGACCGTCGAAACCTATGTGAACACCCTGCTCGACGCCGGACTGGTGCTGGCGCGACTGGAGGAACCGGAAGCGGAGGCCGCCGCACTGGCCGAACATCCTGAATGGCAAGACGAACGCCGCCGTCCGCCCTTCCTGCTGCTCAGCCGACNNCCGACCGGCCGCGATAACGCGCCTCCCGTCGGCTGGCATCTGTGTGAAGGAAGCAAAGGTCAGGGCTCCGCCCTGACCTTTGCTTCCTTCACACAGATGCCAGCCGACGGGAGGCGCGCTACTGCACCTCGTTGTCGCACCGGCGTTGCCGGGCCTCGACCAGCAGGCAGAGGATCTCGAACAGGATCGAGGCGCCATTGAACGCAGTCAGCCCACCCACATCGAACGGCGGCGCGACCTCCACCAGGTCTCCGCCAACGAAGTCGATGCCGCGCAGGTCCCGCAGCAGCCGCAGCGCCTCCAGCGCGGTGATGCCGCCGGCCTCCGGAGTGCCGGTGCCGGGCGCCTGCGACGGATCCAGGCTGTCGATGTCGAACGACAGATAGGTCGGCCCGTCCCCCGCGATCCTGCGCGCCTCGGCGGCGGCGAAGCGCCACCCCTGGTCGTGGAACTCGTCCATGCCCAGCACGCGCATGCCGCTGTCGCGCGAGAAGCCCCACATATCGGGATCGTTGGTGGTGCCGCGGATGCCGATTTGGATCACCCGTGTCGGGTCCAGCACGCCGTCCTCCACCGCGCGGCGGAACGGCGCGCCGTGGTGGAAGCGCGACCCGAGGTAGTCGTCGCCGGTGTCGCAATGCGCGTCGATATGGATCATGCCGACCGGCCGCGCCGCGCCCACCGCGCGCAGGATCGGCAGGCTGATCGAATGATCGCCGCCGACACTGAGCGGGATAACGCCGGCCGCAACGATGTCCCGGTAGAACGTTCCGATCTCGTCGAGCGCGCCTTCCAGGGCAAACGGACGTTCGATCCAGCAATCGCCGAGATCGCGCACCCGCACGCCGGCGAAGGGCGAAATGCCGGTCGCCGCGTTCATCCGGCGCATCAGGCTCGACTGCTCGCGCACCGCCCGCGGGCCGTGCCGCGCGCCGGACCGGTTGGTCACGCCGCCGTCGTACGGCACGCCGATCAGGCCGATATCGACCGCATCCAGGGTGTCGGCCTGCGGGGTGCGAAAGAACGTCGCGATGCCGGTGTAGCGCGGCCGCCCCTGCGGGTCCGCGAGATCCGGATACGTGCTGGGCGATTTGATCATCGGTGCCTCCATCGATGGAGCCCCTCTCGGATTACACCTCTCCCGCACGCCGCGGGAGAGGTCGCGGAGCCCTTGCGACGCGGGTGAGGGTCGTGCCGCCGCCGCTCAGCCTCACGCCGGCAGCTCCACGCGTCGGGTTCTGCCGCGAAGAGCGGCAGAACTATACGCAGGTCCAGCCAACGAGCCCGCACTACCGCGCCGGCCGGCCGCCCCGTGCTGGCGCCGCTGCTGCCGGCTTGGGCGGCGGCGGCAGATCCTCCTCCAGGATCGTCAGATGCACCGAATAGGAGATCTCCCCGTCGTCGGTGTCGCGGTGCACGGTGCCGATCACCTCGTCGTTCACCGCTATCTCCACCGACAACCCCGCCCGCGGCGGCTCCACCACGTTGATACGGTCGGAGCCAAGGATGCGGCGCAGATACGCCTGCACCCGGTCGATATCGGTCTTGGTCATGGTTGGCGCCTTGTGCAATCGTCGCGCGACGGATAGCCGGGTGCGGGCGCGCTGACCAGACCATACCGACGCAGGCCCGTCTCGCGCTGGCCACCGGTCGCGCCGCTGCATGGGGCGTGGCAGTAGAGCACGGCGCGGCGGCGCTCGGCCCCGCATCGGACGGGGTCGCAATGGATTGGGCGGCGAAGGGTTGGTCCGCAACGGATTGGGCCGCAAAGGATTGGGCATGCGAAAGATCGTGATCATCGGCGGCGGCGCGGTCGGCAGCTCGATCGCCTACCACCTGGCGAGCCATCCCGCCTTCCACGGCGAGATCACCGTGGTCGAGCGCGATCCGACCTACCGCATCGCGTCGTCCTCGCTGTCCGCCAGCTCGATCCGCCAGCAATTCTCCACCCCGCTCAACATCGCCATGTCCCGCTTCGGCTTCGAATTCCTGAGCACCGGCGCCGAGCGTCTGGAGGTTGACGGCGACCGCCCCGCCCTCGGCCTGAAGCACAGCGGCTACCTGTTCATGGCCTCCGCCGCCGGCGTGCCGACGCTGCGGGAGAACCACGCGGTGCAGTGCGCCGAGGGTGCTGACGTTGCTCTGCTGTCGCCGGCCGAGATCACCGCGCGCTTCCCCTGGATCGCCACCGATGGCGTCGCCGCCGCCTGCTTCGGCCTGTCGCGCGAGGGCTGGTTCGACGGCCCGGCCCTGCTCGCCGCGTTCCGCCGCAAGGCGCGGGCCCTCGGCGTGACGTATGTGGCGAAGGATGCAGTCGGCCTCGCCCGTGCCGGCGACCTTGTGACCGGGGTGCGCCTCGCCGACGGGGCGGAGCTCGCCTGCGACGTGGCGGTGAACGCCGGCGGCCCGTGGTCGGCGCGCGTCGCTTCCTGGGCCGGCATCGACCTGCCGGTTCGCCCGCGCAAGCGCATGGTGTTCGTGATTGCCTGCCGCACTCCGCTGCCAGACTGTCCGATGGTCATCGAGCCCGGCGGCATCTGCATGCGCCCGGAAGGCGCCTTCTACTTGTGCTGCCGCTCCCCCGGCGCCGACGAGCCGGACCCCGACGAGCCGCCGCTCGAGGTCGACGAATCGATGTTTTACGAGATGATGTGGCCGGTGCTGGCCGAGCGCATTCCCGCCCTGGAGGAGCTGAAGCTGGCCAGTTCCTGGGCCGGCTACTACGAGATGAACCTGTTCGACCACAACGGCATCGTCGGGCCGCACCCGGCGGCACCGAACCTGATCCACGCCACCGGCTTCAGCGGCCACGGCATCCAGCACTCCCCGGCCACCGGCCGCGGCGTGGCGGAGCTGATCGCCGCGGGCGGCTACACCAGCCTGGACCTCTCGCCGCTGGGCTGCGCGCGGCTGGTCGAGGGGCGTCCGCTGATCGAGCGCGCCATCCTGTAGCAATTTCTCGCCCTCCCTTGCGGGCTTCGGCCGCGAAGCGGACCAAGGGGGGCAATGCCCTGGCGGGTTTCACGGCGGGCCATGACCTTGCTTTGCCGCACTCCGCGCATGAGTCTGGGTCGCCAGGACTGCACGGCCCCGGCGCCACGGGGAAGGAGGTTACAATGCAAGCCAAGGATGACGAACCAGGCTGCGGCAAAAATCCCCGGTCGGGCCCGCCCGCCTATGCGATCCTCGGGTTGTTGGTCGCGCTGCTGCTGCTGGGCACCGGCGCCTTCCTGTGGCTCAACGGCGAGGCTGGTGGGCCGGTGGTCGGGGGCCCGTTCGCCCTGGTTGACGGCGACGGCCACACCGTCACCGACCGGGATTTCCGCGGCAAGTTCATGCTGGTCTATTTCGGCTACACCTATTGTCCCGATGTCTGCCCGACCACGCTGAATGCGGTGGCGGACGCGCTCGACCGGTTGGGCAAGAAGGCGGATCGGCTGCAGCCGTTGTTCATCACCGTCGATCCGCGGCGCGACACACCGGCGGTGGTCAAGCAGTACACTGCTGCCTTCACGCCGCGTCTGCTGGGTTTGACCGGCTCGGCGACGCAGATCGCCGGGGTTGCGAAGGCGTATCGCGTCTACTATGCCGAACACCGCACCGGGCCGGGTCCGGATGACTATTCCGTGGACCACAGCTCCATTCTGTATCTGATGGGACCGAACGGGCGCTTCATCGCGCCGATCCGCACCGACGAGACCGGAACGGAGATCGCCGCCGATGTCGGCAAGCTGGTGTCATGAAGGGGGTCAAACATGTGGACGGCTGGCGCTGACCTGACCTTTCAGCTCAACACGTAGGGAAGCTGGTATGACGCGCGCGGGACGGCCTGGCGAACCGGCGCCTTTTCTCTGGTCGGGCAGCGCGCTCGGCAGCGCCACCGGCCTGCCGCCGCGATGCTACGTCTCACCCGAGATCTTCGCCCTCGAGCGGGAACACATCTTGTTGCACAACTGGTTCTTCGTCGCCCGGACGGAGGAGCTGTCGCAGCCCGGAGACTACCGCGCGATCGAGACGGTGGGAGGCCCGGTACTGCTCACGCGCGACGAGACCGATGGGCTGCATGCCTTCGCCAACACCTGCCGCCATCGCGGCTGCCTGCTGCTGGAGGGAAGCGGCAATCGGCGCAGCGTCGTTTGCCCTTATCACGCCTGGACCTACCGGCTGGACGGCCGGCTGCGCGCCGCGCCGGGAATGCAGGCGGTGCCGGGCTTTGCGCTGGAGGCCCATGGCCTGCTGCCGGTGCGCATGGCGGTCTGGGAAGGCTGCATCTTTCTCAATTTCGATGATGCCGCGCCCGATCTGGCCGCCCATCTCGGCGATTATCCGGAGCTGCTCGGCTCGCATCGTTTCGGCGATATGATTTGCACCTGGCGCGATGAGATCGAGGTCGCCTGCAACTGGAAACTGCTGCTCGAGAATGCGATGGAGAGCTATCATACCGGCTTCGTGCATGCCGCGACGGTAGGCGCGCAGACGAGCGTGACCTTTCCCACGCGCGGTGAATGGCACGCGATCCAGGTGCAATCGCGCACCTCCATCGCGATGCTCGAGACGTCCGGCGTGCCACCGTTCCCGCCGATCGCCGGCCTGTCGGCGCAGGCTCGGCAGGGCGCCTTCTTCACCGTGATCGAGCCGATGACCCAGTTCGCCTGTGCCCAGGACAGCATGTGGTGGCTGGCGGTGCGCCCGGTCGCCGTGGATCGGACCGTGCTGTCGCTGGGCGGGTGCTTTCCGCGCGAGACCGTTGCGCTGCCGGATTTCGCGACCCGCGCGCAGGCCTATTACGACCGCTGGCGGCGCGTCGCCGAGGAGGACGTCGGTATCCTGGAAAAGCAGCAGCGCGGTCTGCGCTCCTGCAAGTTCCGGCCTGGCCCGCTGTCGTCGCGCGACGACGTGGTGCACGCGATGAACGACTGGATTCGCGCGCGGCTGCCGATCGAGCTATAGACGGCTGGAAATTGCCTAAACGAAAGGTTCCGTTGGGGGTGGGTCAGTTTGGTTGGCACCTTTTCACAATCGTCATGGTCGGTGGATTGGCAGCTTTTCACAATCGTCATGGCCGTGCTTGACCGGCCATCCGTCGCGGCACCGAGCTGAAGGGGATGGCCGGGTCAAGCCCGGCCATGACGAGAGGGAAACATGGTGGACAACAATCTCCTGACTCCCGATTTCAAGAACCAGCCGTACTGGTGGGACCGTGCGCCTCCGGTGCCTGTTGCGAGCGGGGGAGTGTCTGGCTCCGTCGACGTCGCCATTGTGGGCTCGGGGCTTACCGCGCTGTCGGCCGCCCTGACGTTACTCCGGGCAGGACGCAAGGTCGTCATCTTCGACAGCGAGGATCCCGGCTTTGGCGCGTCGCGGCGCAATGCCGGTTATCTCGGGCGAACTTTGAAGAAGAGCTTTCCAGAGCTGATGCAGGCACATGGGCGCGAATCCGCCCTGGCCGTCTATCGCGAGCTCGATGCGGCGCTGCAGACGACGCGGGCGCTGATATCGGACGAGGGCATCGACTGTTACATCGCTCGCTGCGGGCGCTTCATCGGCGCCACGTCGGCGGCGCATTACGACCGGATGGCGAAGGAGCTCGAGATCACCAGGCAGCATATCGGATTCGACTTCCACATGGTGCCGAAGTCCGAGCAGCGTGGCGAGATCGCGTCGGACCGTTACGAGGGCGGGGCGGTGATTCCGGATCTCGGGTCGCTGCATCCGGGGCTGTATCACCGGGGCCTGCTGGAGCGCGTCCTCGCCGCGGGCGGCATCGTGTGTGGGCGGACCGAGGTGCGCTCGGTCGAGCCGGACGGGCGTCTGTTCCGGCTACGGACGAGCGCCGCGCCGGTCATGGCACGCGAGGTGATCGTCGCCACCAATGGCTACACACCTCGGAAATTCCGCTGGCATGCACGGCGGGTGATCCCGTTCACGGCCTACATGGCGGCGACCGAGGTGCTTGGCGAGGAGCAGCTGAGGCGCCTGATCCCACATGGGCGGACGGTGCTCGATTCCAACATGAACATCGACTACATCCGACCCGCCCCCGATACGACCCGCCTGCTGTTCGGGGGCGCGACCGGCAGCAGGCTTGACTCGGTCGAAGCGATGGCGTCGCGGCTCGGCGCGATCATCAGCCGGATCCTGCCCGAGCTCGCCGGCGTCCGATTGAGCCATCTATGGACCGGTCTCTGCGCAGCGACGTTCGACATGATGCCGCATATGGGCTGCCATGACGGTATTTGGTACGGGATGGGATACAATTTCGCAGGCGTTCCTATGGGCACGTATTTCGGCCGCAAGATCGCACAGCAGATTCTCGGGCTGCCGGAAGGCCGCACGGTGTTCGACGGCACGCATTTTCCCACGGTGCCGCTGTATGGGGGGAACCCGTGGTTCGTACCCTACGCCATGCGCTATTTCGACTGGCGCGACCGGCGTGACGCAAGCGCGCGTCGATCGGCATCGGGCTGAGCGGCCACCGGGAAGCAAGCGCTTCAAATGGGGCACGGCGCATGCCCACTTCGTCATGCCGATCCGTGGTCCGGCATGACGGACAGAGGAGGCTGGGCTTAAGCCGACAATTCCCTGCCGCCAGACGGCGCCGCAAGTTCAACGACCATCGCCTTCAGCGCAGCGCGATCGACCTTCCTGGCCGAGGTGAGCGGCATCTCAGCGAGGAAAAAGACGCGCCGCGGGTGCAAGTATGGCGTCGCATTGTCGAGGAAGAACCGCTTCACGTCGTCCTGCGCCAGCGTGCCCTGCTCGCGCTCGACGACGAAGGCGACCGGCACCTCGCCCTTGACTGGGTCCGGCATGGGAACGACCGCGACATCGACGATTCCCGGGTGCTCCATCAGCACATTCTCGACCTCCTTGGGGTAGATGCTCTCGCCGGCGCAACTGATACGGTCGTCGATGCGCCCGACGATCTCGACGTAGCCTTGGTTGTCTGCGCGGACGATGTCGCGCGTGCGGAACCAGCCGTCGGGCAGCAACCGCTCCGCGGTGATTTCGGGCAGGTTGTGATATCCGACAAGATTGCCGGGACAGCGCACCAGGAGCTCGCCGAGCTCGCCCGTGGCGCGGTCGCGGTCGACCTGCTCAGGATCGACAATGCGCAGCTCGACCCCGGGATACGGCAGGCCGGACGTGCCCCGCTTTGTCACACCCCAGCGCGGGTTGTTGCAGACGAAACCGCATTCGGTGAGGCCATAGGCTTCGAGCATTGGCGCGAGGCGCCGGGTGAATTCATCGAGCAGATCCTCCGGCACTTCCGAGGAGCCGCAGATGACGAAGCGGAGCGAGGAGCAGTCGGAGGCAGCGAGCAGTGCCTCTTCGCGCAACATCATTTTGTACATGGCGGGGACGCCGGTGGTGTAGGTGCAGCGCTCACGCTCGATGGCGCGGATCATTTCGGTGGGGTTGACGTCTGGCAGGATAACGACCGAGCCGCCGCATTCGAGCATCGAGAAGAGCCCGCCAAACATGCCGTTGGCGTGAAACATGGGGACCGCGAGAAGGCAGCGCTCGTCGGGTCCGTAGAGCAGTGCCCGGCGCAGGTTGCGCGCTGCCCAGTCGATCGCACCATGCGTCAGCCTCACGCCCTTCGGACGTCCGGTCGAGCCTGAGGTGTAAGAGATATAGGCGAGGTCAGCGGGCGATGTGGCGGCGACGCGGCGGCCTTCGGGTTGACGCGCGAGCCACTCGTCATAGTGCGTGGTATTGGCCGCTTGCGTGTCCATGACGAAAACGTGCTGGAGGCCCGGCACCGCCGCCGCGAGCCGTGTTGCCTCCTCGGCGAAGTTGGCGGAGGCGAACAGCACGCGTGCCCGCGAATCCTGCATGATGTGGGCGAGGGTGCTATAATGGGCGCGCGTCGTGGTCGGTGTCACCGTCGCGCCGACGCGCAGGGCGCCAAGCATTGTCTCGACGAAACGGTGGTCGTTCTTGACCAGCACCGCAACATGGTCACCGGCCCCGATGCCGAGCGCGTGCAGGCCATTGGCGACGCGATTGGTGCGCCGCTCCAACTCGTCATAGGTCACCCGGTGCGTCCCGTCGATCAATGCCTCCTTCTCCGGCCACATGCGAAGCGGCAGGTCGAAGATCGTCCCGAAATTCATTCTGCACCTCTTTAATGGCAGTTCACGTCGGAGTGCCGATCATGCTGCTTTTCCGTTCAGTGTAATACCAGTCGGCCGCAGGCGTGAGGTAGGTCGGGGACGGAGTTCAACATTTCTCCCCCTCCCCTTGAGGGCTTGGGCCGCGAAGCGGACCAAGGGATGGGGGGAGGGGTTGGTGCCACGATCGCACCGAAGCTTCTCGCGCGCCGACCCCTCCCCCCAACCCCCTCCCTCTAAGGGGAGGGGGAGATTCTTCTTCTCTTCTCCTCCTCTATTCTCAGTGATGCTCGACCTTTCCAACGAATTCGAATACCTCAAGCATGACGCCGTTCAGCGACGACGGCTTCACCCAGTTCGCCAGGAGCCGGTCCGGAACATGGCGTCCAGCCGGAGTGCCGGGTGGGAATTCATATGGATCCGGCAGGACAAATTGGATCCCCGCCGCGCCCCATTCGCGCATGACCTCGGAAAGACTGTCGACCCGCACCGCAATCGAGTAGGCGCCCTCGCCGCGCCGCTCGAGAAAGCGTGCAACCGACGAGCCGGGGCCAGTGGGCGCGATGACCGAGACCGCGCCGGCGAGACCGATCGGCAACGTCACGTCGGTGATCTCGGCGGGCGGGGCCGGCATGTGCGACGGCGGCAGGCTGGCGAGGCCCATCGCTCGCCATTTGACCACCGAGGCTTCGAGATCGCGCGTCGCGACGTTGACGGTGACCAATTCAAGGATCTTGCCCATCGTATCACTCCGCCGCGGCGGACGGTGGCGCCGGGCGGCGTTCGCTGCTGCTCTCGACATAGACACCCATCGCCCTGGCCTGATCGCGCATGACGCGGATATCGGCCATGACGTCCTCCGCCGGACGCATGAAGTTGCGCGGGCTCTTGAAGTGCGGAATGACGTAGCGACCGAACATCTCGATCGACTTCATGATTTTGTCGTGCGGGATGCTGTCGATGCGCATCACGGCCTGGTCGATCCCGCAGGCCTGGCAGCGCTCGATCGCCCGGATGCAGCTTTCCGGTGAGCCGAAAATCGCGGCACCGGAACGTTCCTTGAAGTAGTCGAAATCGTCGGTTTTCTTGGCGACCTCGGTGATCTTGTTCATGTAGGCGTAGCTTTGCGCGATCTTGGCGAGGCGCGGATAGCCGTCGATGGCGATGCCCAGCCATTTGAGGTTGCCGGCGCCGGCCTCGGCCTCGGCGATCGCGTCGGTCTCGGCGCAATAGGCCTGGATCAGCGCCCCCGCGCTGTCGTTGACGTGCTCGCCGCGCGCCTTGGTCGCGGCCGATGCCTGGCGGAAGACTGCCACCGAATCGGCAAGCGCTTCCCACCCCATGAAATTTGACCAGCTATACACGCCGATGCCGAGATCGCCCGCCATCTTGTGTGACTCCAGACTGGTCGCGGCGAGATACAGCGGTGGGTGCGGCGTTTGGACCGGCTTCGGCACGAGCGAGCGAGGCGGGATCTTGTAGTGCTCGCCGTAGAACATGAACGGGTCCTCGGTGAACGCCTTCTTGAGCACCTGGATGCCCTCGTTGACCTCGTCGCGGTTTGTCTCGAGGTCAACCTCGAAGGCGTGGAGCGCCAGCGTCGTGTTGCCGCGGCCGACGCCGAGCTCGATGCGTCCGTTCGAGAGCACATCCTGCACCGCCGTGCGCGAGGCGATGCGCAGGGCATGGTTCATGCGGCGCGGCAACAGGGTAATCGCATGCGCGAACCGCAGCGTCTTGGTCAGCGGGAAGAGATAGGCGAACAGCACCTCGGGACAGGATGTCGCGATGCCGCCGATCGCGTATTGCTGCTCGGACACGCCGAACGTGTCGAAGCCCCATTTTTCGGCGTGGATGACCTGCTCGACCAGTTCCCAGCAGCGCGTCTGGTAGGAGGCGCCCGGCAACGTTTCGGCTTCCGAGAAGAACATGAACTTCATGCGCGGTGCTCCTGTTCCTGGTCGTGTGCTGCTGTGGCGCCGAGTCCAGCCAGCACAAAATCGACGATTTCGTTGGTAACTGCCGCCTCGCCATATTTTCCGATCGACCAGAAGCGCAACGGCCAGATCGTGCAGAGGAAGTAGACGAAGTTGGCCGCGAGCTCCGCATTGCGGATGCGCAGTTCGCCATTGCGCATCGCTTCGGCCAAAAGGTCGCGGAAGATCGCAATGTATTGTGCGTCGAGCTCGTAGACTTGGCGCCGTGCCTCGGGCGTGAGGGCGCGCGTTTCCTGAAACATCAGCTTGATAAAGCGGTGGTTCTTGTCGAAGACGTCGATCATCGTGCGGATCGCGCCGACAAGGCGCTCCCGTGGTGGCGTCTCGTTCGAGCGCCAGCGCTCGAGCACGGCGACGATGTCAGTCATGAAGTACTTATAGATATTGTAGAGGATGTCCTCCTTGTGCGCGAGATACTGGTACATCGTCGGTACCGGCATCTCGGCGGCGGCGGCGATCTCGCGGATGGTCGCCTTGGCGAAACCCTTGGCGGCGATTACGCGAGATGCGCCCTCGAGAATCTGCCGCCAGCGTTCGTCGACGATTTCGGTCGAGAAGGTGCCGGAGGCGATGCCGCCGCCTACCGCCCGGCGCCCCTGTCCCCCAGCCAGGGCCATGTGCGGGTCGGCGTTTCGGTTTTCGGGTGCGTCGTCCTCGACCGTCATCTGCGTCTGCGTGACGTCGGCGACCGGTTGCTCGTCACGGAACACGACGGCGCGCCAGACCGAAACGGCTTGCCCGACATGCAGCGGGCTCGCCTCCGCTCGGAGCGTGTTGCCCGTACCGGCCGCGAGGTAGTTCAGTTTTGCCTCGAGTGTCTTCGTGTCGCGGTCCGGCGGCAGGTTGAGGACCGCACCATAGGTGCTGGCGCAGTCGGCGAGCGCCATGATGACACTGCCGTGCACGGCGCCGTGGGAGGCAAGATGTTCCGGTTCGATATCGAGATGTGCGACGACGCGATGTCGCGCCGCGAACGGAAAGGTGATCCCGAGCAGTTTGCCGATGCCAGTGTGATGACGGGCGAGAAACCTATCTGAGTTCACGAGACCCTACATCCGAGCGAGCGATCACTCGGTGAACTGTCCCAGCGGGGACCGCCGCTGTCAAGTTATACCGAGCGGTGGCGAAAGAGCGATTATGTCGGCATTTGCCCTCGCGCGTCATGGCCGGGCGCCGGCTGATCCAACGGACGCACCAATCTGCGCAACCAAGCAGAGAGTGCGGCGCCGCGTCGCAGGTGTTACGCCGACTACATCAGCCGTCCCTCGAAGCGCAGGAAGACAGCGGCGCGCGCGGCACTCGCGAGCGGATCTTCCGCGGCGTCGTGAAACGCACCGAGCACCACGATGTCATCGTCCCGGCGATGCAGTCGAATGCCCAGAGCGTAGCTCTGACCAACGAAGGACGGACGCCGGAAGATGATCCGAGCCCGCTCGGTCGCGAAGGCGTCGAGCGGGATCGCAGCCGCTGTCAGCACGGACGTGATGCCGTTCTCCATCGCCATGATGTAGTCTCGGGCGTGAACGTGCTGGTAGACGTCCGCATTGGCCATTCCCCAGATCCCGCCTTGCCGCGCGCCGGCGATGGCGTCGAAGCCATCCCCGATGGCGCTTAAATGCGGAATTGTCGGGTATGGCCCGTCCAGTTCGCGCGGCTCGAGGAAGTCGATCTCTGGCGGGATTTCGTTGACCCAACGCTGCCCCGCTGGGTTCTTCGGCCGCGTCAGCACGTGCAGGACGCGGCCGGTCCCCGCCGTGGCCGGCTCACCGAGGTCCGGTTGGTAGCCAAGCGAGGCCGGAGCGCCGGTCGCCCGAAGTGCTGTCAGAGTCGCTCGGGTTTCGAGAATGAGTCGCTCGACGCGCTGCATCTCGCCACCTGGCCCGCGCGGCTCATCAGACAGTGAACGGCATAATCCGATCCCGTAATGTCCGGCAAATTCATCGCCATACCCGTAGCGCGCCGGATGGTTCACGAAGTCCTGGTAATACTGCATCGGCGTGACGCCGCGGCGTCCCATTTCGGCATATTTGAGTCGCGGCTGCAGATCGCGGAATACTGGGGTCAGAACAAAGCTGACGAACGTACGGATCTTGAGATTTCTCCGGCAATCGAGATCGCCGATCTCCGCCGTCAGGTCGCGGGACTGCTCGTATCGTTCGATCTTTCCACCTTGCGCCACCATCAGATGAGCAGCCTCGTGTCGAGTGAGCGATCACACATATTTCAGCGGGCAGAGCCCCGTCAAGCCCGTCAACGACTGGGGCTGATTTCGGGCGCAGGTGCTGAGTAATTTCCGATCCTACCGCCCCGCCTGGCCAAACGCTAAGGTCCGGAATCACCAGTGAGTTGACCGGAATGCTGACTGGCCACGATGAGGTGGCACGCGAAAACTCGGATCCACGATTCGCCGCAATCGCCGTCGGCGATCGCCATCGTCACACCGCCGCCCCTGTGCGCGGACGCCGAACACCGCCTAAACGGCGACGAGACCGCCCGGAAAACCACCCACGAGACAGAAGGACATCATTCATGGCTGGTGAGTCACTGCACGAGGAACGGACCATCCTGGGACCGGAAATTCTCGATCGGCACCGCGCGATCTCGACATTGATGGAGGAGCTGGAGGCGATCGATTGGTACGACCAACGAATCCAGGCCAGCGAGAATCAGGAACTCCAGGCGACTCTGCTGCACAACCGGAATGACGAAACGGAGCACGCTTCGATGCTGCTGGAATGGCTGCGCCGACATGATGCCGCTTTCGATCAGCAGATGAGGAAGTACCTCTTCACCACAGGTCCAATTCGGGAGGCAGGTGCGGCGGCCACGGCCGGCCAAACTGCCGCTGTCGGCGCGGCCGGTCCCGCAACGAACAGTCTGGCGATCGGCAGTCTGCGCGCGACAATCTCGGCACGGTCGGAGATTGAATGATGGACCATTTATTCCGTGAAATGGCACCCGTCTCGTCGGCTGGCTGGCACGAGATCGAGACCGAGGTAAAGCAGGCCCTCAAGATTACCCTGGCCGCGCGCAAGCTCGTCGATTTCAAAGGCCCACAGGGTTGGGAGGCATCGTCGGTCGGTACCGGTCGCAGTGAGGCTCTCGAATCGCCAACGCTATGGAATGCGGAGGGAACTGGTGTGGAGGCGCGGATACGTCACGTGCTTCCTCTCATGGAACTGCGTGTGCCCTTCACAATACGCCGCAGCGAACTTGCGGCGCTCGATCGGGGCGCGCGGGACCTTGATCTCGATCCGGCTGTCGATGCGGCGCGCAAAATTGCCATCGCCGAGAACCACACTATTTTTTCCGGCTACCCCGCGGCCGGCATTCGCGGCATCTGCGACGCGCCGCCAGAGCCGTCGTTCAGCCTGGGCGACGACCTTGAGAGCTACCCGGTTCTGATCGCCGGGGCTCTGAACAGACTAAGGGACCGCGGGGTCAACGGACCCTACGCGGTCGCGCTGAGCGAACGATGCTACACGGATCTGACCGACGCGACGAAGGCGGGCTATCCGGTTTTTGAGCATGTGCGACGCCTGGTGGATGGACCGCTTGTATGGGCGCCAGGACTGGACGGCGCGGCGGTATTGTCGATGCGCGGGGGGGATTTCGAACTGACGGTCGGCCAGGATTTCTCAATCGGCTACCTCAGTCACGATGCAGAGCAGGTCCGGCTTTATATCGAAGAGAGCTTCACGTTCTGGACCATCACGCCGCAAGCGGCGATCTCGCTTGCGGCGCCCGAGAAGGCCTGAGCGGATGGCGCCTGAGTGTCAGCCGATCAGCCGGCCCGAGCGGTCAGCCGACCCGGGCGGCGAGCGGCCTCACCAGTGGCGGTAGCCGCCGCGCCAGCCCCAGCCGCCGCCCCAGCCCCAGCCGCCGCCAATCACGACGCTCGGGCCGACATATGCGGGGCCATAGCCATACCCATACGGGTAGCCGTACGGGTATGCCGGGTAGCCATAGGCCGGATAGGCCCCCGGATACCCGCCGGCATAAGCCGGCTGCGGCCCCTGAACGCTGTTGCCCTTGGCGGACATGCACTGCGCATAGGCCATGTTGTAGGAATACTGCACGTTGCCGCCCGAGGCCTGCGCGGTGTTGGCGCCGATCGCGCTGCCCGCCAGCAGCCCAGTCGCGGCACCGATCGCCGCCCCGGCGCCGACCGCGCCGCCCACCGAGCCGATCGCCGCCCCCGCCGCAGCGCCCAGCGCGGTCCCGAGCACCGCGCTGCCGACCGCGCTGTCGCTCGCCGCCTGGCCCGGCTGAACGCCGCCCGTTTGCTGCGTGGCCCAGCCGCGACACGTGGCGTCATCCTGCTGGAACGCCTCGAAGCTCTTGCCCTGCCCTGGCATGGCCATGACGGTCGGTCCGGCCGGCGGAGCGACCACGCAGGCGCCCAACGCGAGAGGGGCCGCCAGAGCGGCAAACGACATGATGCGGCGCATGATGGTCCTCCGGTTCTCGCAGTGTGGTGACGGCCCTCCCGCCGTCGCCCGCCTGTCGGTAGCACAGGCGATCGTCTCAGGCAGTAACATAGTGTGTCCCAGGGCTGGATTCATCGTGAGCATGCCTGGCATACGTGGATACACTGGTGAAGGAATATCCCGCCACCGGATCGAGTACCGCATGGCTGGCCCGACTGTGCGGCGCGGCGCCACCGGCGAAACCGTTCCGCGCGGTCGACGGCATCGGTTTCAGTTTGCGCGCCGGCGAGAGCGTCGGGCTGGTGGGCGAGTCGGGCTGCGGCAAGTCCACCACCTCGGCCATGGTGGCCCGGCGTCGGCCGCGGGGCCTCTCTCCTTCCAGATTGGCATACTATGCCAATCCCGCTAAGCTGCGGAGACCGATCACCCGAGCCAAGGACGATGCCATGCCGACCCGCAATGTGGTCCTGACCGCGCACCATGAAAGCCTCATCGCGGCCTTGGTCAACACGGGCCGCTACCAAAATGCCAGTGAAGTGCTGCGCGAGGGTCTGCGCATGGTCGAGGCCCGCGAGGCCCGCGATGCGGCCAAGCTGGAAGCCCTGCGGCAGATGGCCGATACGGGTTTTGCCGACCTCGATCAGGGTCGCCATCGCGATCTGCACGATGACGAATTGGAGGATTTCATCGCGAGCCTCGGGCGGCTCGCCGGGCAGCGGGTTAGTGCCGCTGGTTCATAGGCTGTGCGGGCCTATCGCCTTTCAGCAACCGCCGCGCAGGACATCATCCAGCTCCTCACCTACACGCAGGATCGGTTCGGCGAGATCGCACGACGACGCTACGAGGCGCTGCTGGTTGCCGTCCTGCGGGACATTGCGGCTGATCCCGAATGCCGCGGCAGCGTGGCACGGCCGGAGCTCGGGGCCGGCGTACGCAGCTACCACCTGCGTCACAGTCGCCGCCACGCGCGAACGCCCGATGGGGTTGTCCGCCAGCCTCGTCATCTATTGCTTTATCGAACCATAATGCCCGACCTGATTGGGATCGGCCGCGTTTTGTATGATGGCATGGAGGTCGAGCGCCACTTGCCCAGCCAATACGGCGATGAATGAGGCGGCCGTCCTGGAGCAGCCCTCCGACGCGCCCACCGAACTTGGCCATACGCGCAGGCGCTGGCATGCTAGTCGCGCAACAACGGGCCAGGGGACCAAGATGGCGGAGCAATGGGTGCGGGTGGCGGCGACGGCGGATGTCGCCGAGGGCGCGGCGATCGCGGTGAAAGTCGGCGATCGCGAGGTCGCGCTGTATCACCTGCCAGGCGGCGAGTTCCGCGCGACGGACAATATCTGCACCCACGAATACTCGCAGCTGCACGACGGGTGGCTGGAGAACGGCGAGATCGAATGCCCGCTGCACGCCGGCAAGTTCGACGTTCGCACCGGCAAGGCCACCGCCGCGCCCTGCGAGGTCGATCTCCAGGTGTTCGAGGTGAAGGTCGAGGGCGCCGACCTGGTGCTCAAAGTGCCGGGCTGATCGGGCACAAGCGATGACCACCAACGCGCCGATCGACTGCGACGTGCACCCAACGGTGCCGGGCCTGTCGGCGCTGTATCCGTATCTCGACGAGATGTGGCGCGAGCAGGCCATCCGGCGCGGCTTCGACGAGCTGAACACCATTGCGTATCCGGCCAACTCGCCGTTGTCGGTCCGGGCCGACTGGCGCGATGCGGCGGGCAAACCGGCCAGCACGGCGGAGCGGCTGGTCGCCGAGGCGCTGGTCCCGTTCGGCACCGGAACGGCGATTCTGAACTGCCTGTATGGCACGGCTTCCATGTTCAGCGAGGACCTGCAGGCGGCGTTCTGCAAGGCGCTGAACGACTGGATCGCGCATGAATGGCTGGACCGCGATGCGCGGCTGCGGGCCTCGATCGTGGTGCCGCTGACCAATGCCGAGATGGCAGTGACCGAGATCGAGCGCCGCGCCACCGATCCGCGCTTCGTGCAGGTGCTGCTGCCGGTGTCCGGCGAGGTGCCGCTCGGCCGGCGGCAGAACTGGCCGATCTATGCCGCCGCCGAACGCCATCATCTGCCGGTTGGGGTACACGCGGGCAGTTCCTACCGCCATCCGGTGACCGGCGTCGGTTGGCCGGGCAGCTACACCGAGGACTACGTCAACCAGGCGGTTGGCTTTCAGTCGGCGCTCAGTTCGCTGCTCGCCGAGGGGGTGTTCGCCAAATTCCCCGACCTGACGGTGGTGCTGATGGAGTCCGGCGTGAGCTGGCTGCCGGCCTACATGTGGCGCTTCACCAAGTTCTGGAAGGGATTGCGCAGCGAGATCCCCTGGGTCAGCGATCCGCCGGGCGAGATCCTGCGCGAACGGGTGCGGCTGACATCACAACCGTTCGATGCGCCACCGGACCCGGGTGGAATCGACCGGTTGATGAACCAGATCGGTTCGGATGAGATGCTGCTGTTCGCCACCGACTATCCGCACTGGCAGTTCGACGGCGACGCGGCGATGCCGGCGGGTGTAAGTCCGGCGCTGCGGCACAAGATGATGGTGGAAAACCCGCTTCGGACGTATGCTCGGCTGAGGGAGACTGTGCCATGATCGTTGATGTGCTGAACCGATCCGGCGTGCAGCCGGCCGCGCAAAGCCGGCTGGCGATTGCCGACTGTGACATCCATCCACGCACCCTCGGCTACAAATCGCTGTACCCGTGGCTGTCGCAGCGTTGGCGGGCGCACCTTGAGGCGTTCGGCGTGACCTATCGCCAGCCGTGGGAGAAGGGGCCGGCGTTTCCGAAGTCGCAACCGATGGCCTGCCGGCGCGACGCCTGGCCGGAGGGCGGCGGTCAGCCGGGCAGCGACCTTGCCTTCATGGCGGCGCAGTACCTGGACCCGAACAACGTTACGCTCGGCATCCTCAATCCGCTGACCAGCGGACAGGGGGCGCAGAATCCGGATCTGTCGGCGGCCATCGCGCATGCGACCAACGAGTGGCAGATCGCGGAATGGACTTCTCGAGATGCGCGGCTGAAGGCGTCCGTGGTGGTGCCGTATGAGGATCCGGCGGCCTCGGCGAAGGAGATCGAGCTGCGCGCCGGCGACAAGAATTTTGCTCAAGTGCTGATGCTGACGCGCACCGCTGAGCCTCCCGGTGGCCGGCGCTACTGGCCGATCTATGCCGCGGCCGAGGCGGCGGGGCTGCCGATCGGCATCCATGCCTTCGGCTATGGCGGCTACCCGATCACCGCCGGCGGCTGGCCGTCGTACTATATCGAGGAGATGGTCGGGCACGCGCAGTGCAGCCAGTCGGTGGTAGCGAGCTTGGTGCTGGAGGGCGTGTTCGAGCGCTTCCCCAGCCTGAAAGTCGTGCTGATCGAGGGCGGCGTGGCGTGGGCCGCGGCGCTGGGGTGGCGGATGGACGCTCAGTGGAAGAAGCTGAAGCAGGAACTGCCGGACCTGAAGCGCCTGCCGTCGGAATATATGCGCAGCAATGTCTGGTTCAGCACCCAGCCGATCGAGGAGCCGGAGCCGCGCGCGCAGCTTGCCGAGGTGTTCGACTGGATCGGCTGGGACCGCATCCTGTTCGCCTCGGACTACCCGCACTGGGACTTCGACGACCCGGCGCACGCGCTGCCGCTGAAGATGACCGAGACGCAGCGGCGGCAGGTTTTCCTGGAGAACGCGCGGGCGGTCTACGGGCGCGGCTGAGCGACGCATCGCGGGACGCGGCGGGGCCGGGCCGGTCCCCACGGCGAGCACCCCCATCCAGCGGTCTCATTATGGTACGACGACATCGCCTCATCGTCATTTCTGTCCCAGGGGCTGTCCCGGCCATCCGTCGCGGCATGGTGCTGACGAACGTCGGCGGTTGATCCCCGGATCAATACCTAACAATGGAGTGCAGCCGGCGGCGACTACTGACCCCAGGCATCCCTTCATTGACGGAGTACCCGTAGTATGACTGTCTGGTAGGAACAATGGGCCGTGGGTAACCAGCGCCACGTGTCCGGCGCAGGAAGCGTGGAGGAAATCAGCCGTGCTCAATCAAACCCAGATCGACGAGTACAACCGCGTCGGCGCTATCGTCGTACCCGACGTGCTGACGCAGGACGAGGTTCTGCGATTGCGCCACGTCACGGACGAATTCGTCGAGAGGGCCCGCGCAGTCGCTCATCACGACGAGATCTACGACCTGGAGGACTCCCACACGCCGCAGCAGCCGCGCGTGCGGCGGATCAAGTCACCGCACCTGCACCATCCGCGCTACGGGGACCTCGTGCGGCATGCGAAGATCATCTCGGTCCTGAACGCGCTTTGGGGCCCGAACATCCGGTTCGATACCGCCAAGCTCAACATGAAGTCTGCCGGCTTTGGCGCAGCGGTGGAGTGGCACCAGGATTGGGCTTTCTATCCGCACACCAATGATGACCTGGCCGCCGTCGGCATCATGATGGATGACATGGAACTTGCGAATGGCCCTCTCATGATCATTCCGGGTAGCCACAAGGGTCCGGTGTTCGACCATCACTCCGACGGCAGATTTTGCGGGGCGATGGACCCGGCAACAAGCGAGATCGACTACGCCCGCGCAATCCCGCTGACCGGCAATGCCGGTTCAATCACCGTCCATCATGTTCGCGCCGTGCACGGCTCGGCACCCAACACGTCGAACAAGGAGCGGCGGCTGCTGTTGCTGCAGTACCGCGCGGCTGATGCCTGGCCACTGCTGGGCTTCCCCGGCGGGCTGGAGGCGTACGACAAGCTTATGGTCGCCGGCACGCCCTCCATCCAGCCACGGCTTGAACCGGTACCGGTACGGTTGCCGCTGCCGCCGGCTGATCTGCAAGGTTCCATTTACGAAAACCAAAAGGGTCTCAAGCGGCGCTTCTTCGAAGTGGCCGAGGGTGCTCGCCAACCGGAGCTTCACCCAGCACAATGAGCAAAGTGGGTCGGGACCAACCGGCCCACGAGGGGGAGGGTAACCAGCATGCAGCACGCGGCAACCGCGGGGGCACGTACGACCCGTTGGCAGGCGGTGAGTGCCAGCACCATCGGCACGATCGTCGAATGGTACGATTTCTACCTCTACGGCACCGCCGCGGCACTCGTGCTTAACAAGGTGTTCTTCCCCAATTATGATCCGCTGGTGGGGATACTTGCGTCCTACGCAACGTTCGCAGTGGGCTATCTCGTGCGGCCTTTCGGCGGCGTGCTGTTCGGCCACTTCGGCGACAAGTACGGTCGCAAGCCTGTCCTGATTGCCACGTTGCTGCTGATGGGATTCGGTACCGCGGCGATCGGTGTGTTGCCCACCTATGGCGCGATTGGGATTGCCGCACCGATCATGCTTCTGCTGCTGCGCTTGCTGCAGGGCCTCGGGGCGGGCGCCGAGTACGCCGGCGCAATCCTGTTCGCCGCAGAATACGGATCGACGCAGCGGCGCGGCTTTTTTGCGAGCTGGCCGCCGTCTGCCACCGACCTTGCCATCGCCCTCTCCGCCGGCATTTTCTTCCTCTTCGCGCTGATGCCGGAGGATCAGTTTGTCGCCTGGGGCTGGCGCGTGCCGTTCCTGCTCAGCCTTGTTGCGGTCGGGATCGGATACTTCGTGCGACGGCGTATCCTCGAGACGCCGGAATTCAACGCTGTAAAAGACCAAGCACGCCTGACACGCGCGCCCGCCTGGGAGTTGATCACCAATCATCCTCGGCGGGTGTTGGTGGCGATGGGCGCCAACGTCGGGCCGTGTGTCGGCTATGTCTACACCGTCTATACGCTCGGCTTCATGACGCGGCAGCTCGGCGTGTCGCAGGCGACGGCGTTGAGCGCGCTCGTGATCGCCGCGTTTTGTGGGAGCATCGCCTGCGTGCTGTACGGACGGCTTTCCGACAGGATCGGACGCCGAACGATTATGATTGGCGGCTCCGTGTTTGGGGCGTTGTACGCGTTTCCATTCTTCTGGTTGCTCGAGACGCGCAATCCGATCGTCATTATTCTGGCGATGGTCGTAGGCTTCGCGGTAGGCCTGCGTGCGGTGTTCGGCGTGCAGCCATCCTTCTATACGGAGTTGTTCGAGGTTCGGCTGCGTTACAGCGGCATCGCGTTGGCGCGCGAGACGACCGGCGCGTTGATCGGCGGGCCGTTGCCGCTTGTGGCGACGGCCGCGGTGGCTGCGGTTGGTGGGGCGTGGTGGCCCGTGGCCGCGCTGATGGTGTTATGCAATTGCGTCACCGTGCTCGCCATGGTGCTGGCGCCCGCCCCCGCAGCCGAGGCGAACAGGCTGCCCGTCGGGGCGATTGCACCGCATATGCCCGTTGTCTAGAGCATTTTGACCCTGACCGGAAATGTACCCTGTCATTGCGAGGAGCGCAGCGACGAAGCAATCCCCTGCCGCGGGGGCTTGCTTCGTCGCTGCGCTCCTCGCAATGACAGGTGGGGGCTATGACAGGTGGGATCGGCGATTCCAGTCAGCGTGAACGTGCTCTAATACCAACCGCCCGAAAGATTGACCCATCGTCGTTGCGCCCACGTCATGCCGGCCCACGGGTCAAGCCCGAGGACAGGCGGAGCCTGCCGCCGGGCGCTTGACCCGGTGGGCTGGCATGACGATGTGGGGGCCTGCGCGAACGAACCGAAAGGCAGGCCAAGGTCAGCGATCTTCCAGCTCGATCCGCTGCCACAGCGCCCGGACCAAGTCGCGCATTTCCAGCGCCTCCTGCCAGCGGTCTGACAGTTCGTAACCGTCGGCGCCGGTGATCGCGTAGGTGGGCGGCCCGAGCTCGCACAGGAAGGTGAGGTGGCGTTCGCGTCCGCGCGTCGCCGCCACGACCGGATGCCGTACTCCCACCAGTTCATGAACAGCTCCACCCAGTCGCGGTGCTGCGGGAAACCAAGCTGTACCTGGATCTGCTCGCGACTGGCGATGCGGCCGTGCAGGGCCCAGCTATTATCCAGCACTCGGTGGATCATCGCATGATTCTCGGGCGCGATCGGCCAGGCGAACTCGCGGCCCACCACATAGTGCGACAAGTCCGCGGTCAACCGCAGGTCGGGGAAGCAGTCCAGCAGATGCAGCGTGAAGAACAGGTCCGTGGTCATCCGGTCGCGATGCGTCTCGATATGCACGGCGATGCCTGCATCCTTCGCCAACCGGCACCATCCTTCGATGTATGGGATGCACTCGGCCAGCCGATAGGGCCGCACGTCCGGCTGCAGATTGACGTGATCGGCACCGAGTTCGCGCACCAGCGCCAGCACAGGCTTCAGGTCCTCGACGCTGCGCGGATAGCACTGCGCCTGCCAGCTCATACCGTGCGCGCGCAGGAAGCCGGTCACCTCGCGCGCGTAATCGGCATCGACGAAACGCACGCCGGCGCCGTCGAACCCGGCGTCGCGGATCATCGTCAATTTCTCGGACAGAGGCCACTCGACGCCATCCGGCCGTCGCCGTTCCATCGCCCTCAATGATTGAAAGACCGCCAGCTTTTGGGGCATCTCTCGTTCTCTTGCGCGTCCACCGGCACGGTATCGCGGTCCCCATTGCAGGCTGCGGCTATGTCTTGAACTGCGCGGTCCGCCATTTGACGGCGGCCGGCACGCCTTCCTGCTCGATGATCTCGCGGAACTTCACGCCGAGCTCGGTCTTCGTGGCATACAGCGGGGCGACGACGTCGAGACCGGCATTCAGCCGTTGGCTGAATCCGGCTGCATCGGCGCCGCGGTTGATCGCGAGCTTGGTTGCGTAGAGCGCCTCGGGGGAAATCAGCGACAGGCGCTTGGCGAATTTAAGGCTCGCGGATTTGAGCTCGGCCCGTGGCACGACACGGTTCACCATGCCGTAGGACAACGCCGTGCTCGCGTTGATCGTGTCGCCGAAGTAAAGAAGCTCGCGCGCCCGCTTGTAGCCGATGATCGCCGGCATCACGATGGCGGGGCCGACGGCGGAGAAGCGGACTTCCGGCTCGCCGAATGTTGCGTCCTCGGCCGCGATGGTCAGATCACACAGCATGACCAGCTCGCAGCCGCCGCCCAGGACGTGGCCCTGGACCGACGCGATCACCGGCTTCTTCATGTTCCAGGGCACCATCTCGAGGGCGAGATCCCCGCTCAGGTAGCGATGGGCCTTGATCGGATCGGTGCGCCACGCGGTCTGCGCCGGGTCCTTCGGCGAGATGTCGTAGCCGGCGCAGAAGCTGCGGCCCTCGGCGCGGAGCAGAACGACGCTGGTGGCGGGATCCGCATCGGCGCGCGCGAAGGCGTCGAGCAGCCCGTGCTTCAGTTCCTCGTTCATGGAATTGAGTTTCTGCGGACGGTTCAGCGTGATGACGCTGACCTTCTCGTCCAGTTCATAGAGCACTACGGCATCGGACAAGGTCGCCTCCTGATCAACAAGAACAAGCGGGCCGTCATGGTAGCTGCGCGAGCAAGGTCAGGCTAGGCATGGCATGTAGGGTCTGGGCTTGGTACGGCGCGGCCGCAAGACCCTGCGAAAGCGGGGCCTCTTGCTTTTTGGCGGACTGAAACTCAAACAGGTGCCATCGTCGCGAGGGATACCAGGAAACCCTGTGCGCCATCTGGGGTGCGCAGGCCGAAATCCCGAGCGGCGCGGCTGCGTCTCGCCGGACACCGCTTAAGTTGCAGGAGGCCGTATGAGATCCACAATTGTCGGCGGGGCGATGCTGCCGCACGCGCCGCAGTTCTTCACCCTGCCGGATACCGAGGACAAACAGGTCATCCAGGCCGTGCGTGACGTCGCGGCCACGATCGGGGCGCGGCTGCGCGAGCTGAAGCCGGATCTATGGATCATCTTCTCCAACGATCACGCCGAGCAGTTCTTCCACCATGTCTCGCCGCCCTTCACCATCCATGTCGGCGGTGAGGCAAAGGGGCATTTCGCCGGTCATGATTTCCATTGGCAAATCCCAAGCAGCACGGGCTTCGAGCTGGTGCGCGAGCTGTATCGCCAGGGCTTCGATCCCGCCTTCACCAGCACCGCGCGGATCGATTACGCGATCGGCATTCCGCTGACCCATATCGGCCTCACCGACCCGGTGCTGCCGATCTATGTCAACGCCTATCTGCCGCCGCAGCCAACGATGGAGCGGTGCTATGCCTTCGGTCAGGCGGTGGCGCGCGCCGTCACGGCGATGGGGCTGCGCACGGTGATCCTGGCGAGCGGGGGCATGTCGCATTTTCCCGGCACCGATCGCTACGGCAGTCCGGAACTGAGCTGGGACAACAAGCTGCTGGAGCGACTGACCGAGGGCAATTTGAAGAGCCTGATCGGCTTCGACGAGACCGAGCTCGACGAGACCGGCAATATCGAGCTGCGCTGCTGGGCCTGCGCCGCCGGCGCGATCGGCGAGCAGCGCCCGGACGTCGTGTCGATGGACCCGAGCTGGCATCACAATTACGCCTCGCTCGGCTGGTTCGACCTGAAACCGCGCGATCACTCGCCGCATTATCCCGCAACGAAGCCGGAGCTGGTGCAGCTCATCACCGCGCTGCATGCCCTGGCCCATGAGGGCGGCGCGCGGCAGGCATTTCTGGCCGATCCGCAGGCCTATGCCGATCGGTTCAAGCTGACGGACGAGCAGCGGCAAGCGCTGGTCGCGCTCGAGGTGTCGAGTATTGTCGCGCTGGGCGCGCATCCCCTTGTTCCGTTCCTGGCGAATATGCAAATACAGCGCGCCCGAACGACGCCGGCATGAGGGCGGGGTCGACCAGTCCCTCCGGGGCAAAGCCCCGGCCTTGCTATCGCTCACCCGGGGCATGGACGCGGCGCGGCTGATCGGGTGTAGTTCTGGCCCGCACGCCATCATGACATGGGTCGCATGAGCCGCACGCCACCTCGCCGCCGGGCCGACTATTGCTGGTTCCACGAGATCACGACGCGTTGGATGGACAACGACGTGTTCCGGCACGTCAACAACGTGAACTACTTCTCGTTCTTCGACACCGCGGTGACCTATTACGAGATGACCGAAAACGTGGTGGACCTCTACACCGGCCCGATGCATTGCGTCGTGGCCGAGGTGCAGTGCCGCTACCACCGTTCCGTCGCCTTTCCCGACCGCATCGTGGTTGGCTTGCGCGTGGCGCGCATCGGCGGCAGCTCGGTGCGCTACGAGATCGGCATCTTCCGCAACGACGAGGACGAAACCTCGGCGGAGGGGCATTTCGTGCACGTCTTCGTTGCGCGCGCGACGCAGCGTCCGGTCCCAATCCCGGACGCCTCGCGCGCCATTCTGAATCGCATTAGCGTGCCCGACTGAGCTGACGGGCAATTGGGGGAGGAACGGTTATGGACTTCGGCATCAAGGGCAAGAAGGCCATCGTCTGCGCATCCAGCAAGGGTCTTGGGCGTGCCTGTGCGCTGGCGCTGGCGCGCGAGGGCGTGGAGCTGGTGATCACCGCGCGCACGGCGTCGGATCTCGAGGCGGCCGCGGCGATGATCCGCCAGCAGACCGGCGCCAAGGTGACCGCGGTCGCCGGCGACATCTCCACCGAGGCGGGTCGCGCCGCGGCACTGGCCGCCTGCCCGGAGCCCGACATCCTGGTGAACAACAACGGCGGTCCGCCGCACGGCGATTTCCGCGAATGGACCCGCGAGGACTGGATCAAGGCGCTCGACGGCAACATGCTGACGCCGATTTTTCTGATCAAGGCGGTGGTGGACGGCATGATTGCGCGCAAGTTCGGCCGCATCGTCAACATCACCTCGGCCTCGGTGAAGTCGCCGATCCCCAACCTGGGCATGAGCAACGGCGCGCGTGCCGGGCTGACCGGGTTCGTTGCGGGGCTGGCACGCCAGGTGGCGCGGCACAACGTCACCATCAACAACCTGCTACCCGGGCCGTTCCTGACCGACCGGCTGCGCAGCGGGGCGACGCACACGGCGCAACAGCAGGGCCGTTCGGTTGACGACGTGCTGGCCGAGCGCGCCAAGGCCTCGCCCGCCGGACGGGTCGGCGATCCGGCGGAGTTCGGGGATGCCTGCGCGTTCCTGTGCGCCGCCTCGTCCGGCTTCATCGTCGGCCAGAACCTGCTGTTGGATGGCGGGGCGTTCAATTCGTCGATGTCGTGATGAAGGGCGATGCAGGACCCGCCCCTCGTCATCGCCGTCCCCGGGTCAGGCGCCCGGGGACAGCCACGACGATGAAGGCGGAGTCATAATATGGAGCTGGGGTTTCTCCCGGCCACCAAGCTGGCCGCGCTGGTGCGTCGTCGCGCCATCGGCTGCCTGGAGCTGCTCGACCACTTCATCTCACGGACGGAACGGCTCGATCCGCGGTTGAACGCGATCGTGGTGCGCGACTTCGAGCGGGCGCGCCAGGCAGCGCGGGCGATGGACCGCCGCCGCAACAAAGCCGTCCTCGGCAAGTTGCACGGCGTGCCGATGACGGTGAAGGAGAGCTTCGACCTGGCCGGCCTGCCGACCACCTGGGGCTACGCCGACCGTCGCAACCATGTCGCCGAGGTCGATGCGTTGGCGGTGCAGCGATTGAAGGCGGCCGGCGCAGTGGTGTTCGGCAAGACCAACGTACCGGTCGGTCTGGCCGACTGGCAGAGCTTCAATCCGGTCTACGGCGCGACGAACAATCCGTGGAACCTCGGTCACACGCCGGGCGGCTCATCCGGCGGCGGGGCGGCCGCGGTCGCGGCGGGGATCAGCGGACTGGAGATCGGCAGCGACATCGGCGGCTCGGTGCGCGTGCCGGCGCATTACTGCGGGCTGTTCGGCCACAAGCCGACCTGGGGCCTGTGTTCGATGCGTGGCCATTCGCTTTTCAACGCAGCGTCGGCGGCCGACATCTCGGTGATCGGTCCGATCGCGCGCTCGGCGGATGATCTCGCGGTCGTGCTCGACCTGATCGGCCAACCCGATCCGGCGGAGACCGCGCTATCGGTCAAGCTGCCCGCGCCGCGTGTCCGCGCCATCGAAGGGCTGCACGTCGCGGTCTGGGCGAGCGAGCCCAGCCAGCCGACCGACGCGGAGAGCGTAGCGAAGATCGAGGAACTGGCTGGGTTCCTGCGCCGCGCGGGTGCCAAGGTGAGCCTGACGGCGCGACCCGCATTCGATCCCGTCGAGGCGTTCCAAATCTATCTGCGTGTGCTGAACGCGGCCCTGAGCGCGCGCATGAGCGAGCAAGTGCTGGCGCGCATGCGCGAGGGAGCCGCGCACCGGCCGGCCGAGGACATGAGCGCCGACGCGGTGATGGTGCACACGGTCGACCTCACGCATCGCGACTGGCTTCGGCTGAACGAGCGGCGCTTTCAAGCGCGCCGTGCCTGGAGCGCGTTCTTCCAGGACTGGGACGTGCTGCTATGCCCGGTGATCGCCACGCCGGCGTTGCCGCACATGCAGCAAGGCGAGACCTGGGGGCGCCGGATGACGGTGAACGGGCAGGACATGCCGTACAACGACATGCTGTTCTGGCCCGGCCTGACCTGCGGTTTTCACTTGCCGGCCAGCGTGGCGCCGATCGGCGTGTCGAAAGCTGGGCTGCCGAATCGGCGTCCAGATCGTCGGCCCGCTCTACGGCGACCGCACGACGATCCAGGTGGCCAAGCTGTTGGAGAAGGCTTGGCGCGGGTTCGTTCCGCCTGAGGGATGGGCGTAGGCCGTCGGGAGCTGATACCGGCGCCGTTGACCTGTGCGTACAGGTCAATCCTCAGGGCCGCTGGTCTGACCTAGAGCGTCGCGGCCCGGCTTGACGCGCCCCTGGGTTTGGCGCGCCCTGGGACTGCCCAAACCCACCCGTGTCACGTCAGGATGTGGCCAAAACCGGCAGCGCATAGCCGACCTTGCCGCATGTCGCCTTCGCGGCCTGCAGCAACCCCGCCGCCCGCATCCAGCCCAGCCGATCGAAGCCGCGCGTATCGTAGCTGCGGAATGTCGTCGCGTTGACCCGAAACTCCGCCCATTCGACGCCATCGTTCCCACCCGGGTCGGGCACATCGACCAGGGCGTCCTGCTTCGGGTGCCGCTGCAGCCACATCTGGCAGATCAGCCGGGTGAGCTCGTTGACACGCCGCAATCCGATGTCGATCGAGTCCACTTGCTGGTAGAGCCCGGGGAACGGGTTCCACACCTCGAAGGTGAAGGTGTCCGCCCGCTCTCGATCCGCATGACGCGTGATCCTAAGTGACGGCCGGCTCAGTCTCTGCCTGTTCACGTGCTTCTCCCAGGAAACTCAAACCGGCGTCGCGTCGTGCTCGGGAATGATCGCGATGTCTTCGTCGATCTCATCGTCGACCTCGGGCACATCGTCCTCGTCCTCGGCGTCGGCGTCGGCGGTGCTCACTTGTTCCACCTCCTCCTCGGCGACAACCGGAATCGGCTGGCGTGTCTGACGCCGGAACTCAACAGTGCTGCGAGTAGGCCGGAAGACACGCAGCTTCTCCGGCGGTTGCTGCGCGCCGCATTTCGGGCACGTCGCCGGCACCCGGTTCAGATCGTAGAAGCGCTCGGCGCAACTGACGCAGGCGCACTTGCTGCCGAGTTCCGGTCTACCCATCACATAGTCCCAATCATGAAAATTTTCGTTGATCACCCAGCACCCCGACCCGTCGCGATCCGGGCTAAGCCGGCCAGCTCGGGCCGGCCACGTCAAGCCAGTTCGTCTCACCCGTTCGCGACTCTGATCATCTCGGTCACCGAACCGCCGTGCACACCGCTCAGCTCGACTTCATGTCATGGAGCTTTTCGGAGCAGGCATTCACCAGGGCGCCATCAGGCGACGCATCACCGCCAACCGTCGCCCAACCCGCCTTCGTCACCATTTCGTCGCGGGTGTACGACGAGTCTTCGGCGCGAAGCTTGACGAGCATCGCCTTGTCGGGATCCTGCTGGGCCTTGATCACGCAAAATGGCACCATTGCCACCACCACGGCCGTATCCGCGCGATCCTGCGCAAACCGCTCAGCCGAGCCCGCCGTCTTCCAGCCAAGCTGCGAGAAGCCGACGATGGCCATCCCGACCGCGCCGGCCACCGCGCCCCAGAGTGCGGGTTTGGTCCAGACAGGAACTTCCATGGAATTCTCTTTTCAGTATGACAGGATTGATCTCCTCCCGTCGGCTCAAGACATGGGATGTCACCCACGATGTAGCATGTCGTGACTCAAGGCTTAGCGTATCGTGACTCAGAGCTTAACATGTAATGTGTGGATGGCGCACCACGATTGCACTGATCAGACAAAAATAAGCTGACCAGCCAAAAATAAGACCGGACAAAATAAGCTTGGCGATCGGCGCGCGCCGCGCTGCCCATTACCCGCCACGCCATGTTCGACTAGCGGGCGCCCGAAATGGATCCGCGGCATTCCAAAGACGCTTGTCCTGAGAGATCCAATTACTCGCTTCGGCCTCGGTTGCGAATCCCGCTGCGGTCTGGGCGAGCGCGCCAGGCCGGGCGATTTCGACAGCGAAGCTGTCATCCTGGCGATGGACGATCCGATAGATCGCGTCGGTCATGCCCGAGTATGGCACATTCGTGATCATCTTGCACGCGCCGGCATGGATCTTTGAGCTGAAGTCAACCATATATATTTGCTCGTACGTGCTGCGGAGTGCTATCAGTCCGCTCTGTCGGCGCGTTGTTCGCATGCGACGTCGAAGCAACAACAGAGGATAGTGGTATCTTGAGATCGTCCAAAAGCGACCGGAAGTGGCAGGCTCCGCGCCGGCGCGGGTTTGATGATGACAACTTCTACGGCAACGCCCCGTCCCCAACCCCCTTCCCGTCCGTCGCGATGAGCTCGTCCGCGCCGGAAATGCAGGCGACGGTGAAGTGGTTCAACACCGAGAAAGGCTATGGTTTTGCCGCTCTGGCCGATGGCTCGGGCGACGTGTTCCTGCACGTGAACGCCCTGCAGGCCGCCGGTCATCAGACCGTCAGCCCGGGTGCGACGCTCACAGTGCGGGTGGGCAACGGGCAGAAGGGACGGCAGATCGACCAGGTCGTCGCCGTCGATGAGAGCACGGCCGAGCAGCCGGGCTCGCGCCCGCCGCCGGGTGCCCGCGGTCCCCGCTCGTCGAGCGGGCCGCGCCAGCCGGTCGACCTCAGTTCGGCCAGCGAGATGATCGGCACGGTCAAGTGGTACAATCCGGACAAGGGGTTCGGCTTCATCACCCCGCAATCCGGTGGCAAGGACGTGTTCGTCCACGCCACCGCGCTTGAGCGCTCCGGACTGCCGCCGTTGCAGGAGGGGCAAACGGTGCGAATCGGTGTCGTTCAGGGCGCCAAGGGACCTGAGGCGGCCTCGGTCAGCAAAGACTAGTCCGGCACCAATGACTGGTCGGCACCAATGACTGGCCGGCAGCAAAGACCGGCTGGGCACAGACGCGGCGCTGTCACAGCGCCAGCGCCGCGTCTTCCCACGGGCCGCGGATAAAGCTGGCAATCTCGAACGCGCCGTTATCCGCCCACAGGACACGCAGCACCTGTGTATCGTGCCACACCTCGAGCCCGTACGGCAGGTCCGGCCGGGTATGCTGGCGCTCGATCGCGTGCCGGTAGCCAGGCGAGGACGCTTCTCCCGGGACCAACGCGCTGAACGGCGTCCAGTAGCGGAAAACCCATGGCTCCATGCGATGCTCGACCAGCCGCACCGTGTCTCGCTGCACCTCCAGGATACCTTCCCGGCGAAGCAGCGGCAGCACATGGTCGCGAATCGCCAGCGCTCGTTCATTGCCGGATGCGACCAGCCTAAGGGTCATCGCCGCTCCGCACCCTGCGCCTCCACCGTCAATGGCCTTTCCGCGTCTGGACGAGATCCGACGCATCCAGACTAAAGATGATCTCGTCGCCCTGCACCAGCCCGATGACATCGGCATAGACATAGGTGACCGCGCGATGGGTCACCTCGAAAGTGAACATGCGGCCCGCCGGGTGTCCGTAATCCTTGCAGAACTCGTCGTAATCGTAGGAGATCTGGCCGACGCAGTCCGCGTCCACTTGCATGATTGCCTCCTGCTTTGGTGTCGTGACTTGCTAGCGGTTCGGCGTTGCCAGTTGCGCCGTTGACAGACTGGCCCATTGACAGACCGGCCCATTGACAGAGTGGCCCATTGACAGACTGGGCCGTTGACAGACTGGGCCGGGACGGATTGGGCTGGCGGGTCGTTCGCGACCCCGGAGATTCTCGGCACCGGAAGGGCTCGGCGAGAGCCCCGGTATCCTTCGCATCGACTACATCGTTCCCTCGACCACCCGAGCCGAACGAAAGCCGAGCCGCTGCCGCAGCCTACCCAGCCGCCGCCACATGCGCCTGAACGGCCGCGGAGACACGGGCGGCAGCCCGCTGCACGGACATATCCTTCAGGACGTGCTCTCCGCCGGCCGCGGTAGCCAATTTGACCTGACCCTGCTCATCGTAGATCGCCACGATATGGCGAAGCTGCAGCATGACAAGGCCCCCAGCCGCCGTCTCGAAGCTGACCCAGCTCATCTCGCGCCGCGAGTCATCTGGCACCGCGGGCGATCATGTAGCTGATGTGCTGCGCATCGGTCACGCCATCGAACGACATGCTGAACGGCTTCTTGGGGGCGTCACCGGGCTTCGGCGCCGGCACCGCGGCAGTTTTTTTGGCGCGGCTCGGTTGTTTCGCCGGCCGCGGCGCGGGCCGTGGCGTCACCGGCACAGTCAGGTCAGCGGCCTGTCGGGCCGACGTGTCGTCGCGCGACGCGTTCCATAGCGCGACTTCCTTGCGCAACTGGTCCTTCATCACGGTCGCCTGCTTGTCGGCTTGGCGTTCGGTGTCATCCTGGTCATCGCCTGGCGGTAGGCTCATCGGTGGTTTCCTTGCTGCGGGAGGTAACCGGCGTTCATGCGCGGCGGGTTCGTTTACCTGGGACTTGGCGCGCCGGGACTTGGTCCGCCAATCCGGGGCGTCTCTGCCGGCACGGGGGCGGCCATGAATGATCCAACATCACCGCCATCGATCCGCGCGGGAGCAGGGTGCATCAGCGCCGCGACGGTGTAGACAATTCCTAGCGCAACGCAGACCAGCATAACAGCGTTCCTGGTCGACGGCATCCAAACGGCAACGCCGGCGGCCAAGCGTCTTTCCACCCTCGCCGCCCTGGCCGGTCGTGCCGGCAGCAGGCCGATCAAGCGCGCGGCAATCGCCGCCGCATCCGGCAGATTCCACCGCCCATGCGGCATATCGGCGATGCTGTGCGCCAAGCTGTCAGTCGCCACGGCCTTGGGGAGATCTGCGAGTCGATCCGCTTCCCGCCACGGATCGTTCCCCTGACGGGCAAACAGCGAGACCACGCTGAGCACCATGCCGCTCGCTTCTGTCCCGACGTCCGCGAACAGGAATTCGTTCAAATCCGAGCGCTGCAAAGCAGTTACATCGGACATCACCATCAAATCGTCCTAAATTGTCAGGAAAGTCATACCCAACTTAAGCTGGACGCCGCTTGAATACAAGGTCGCCGATGAAAGTGGGGCAATTTGCCTGGCACCGTTTCCCTCTTGTCGTGGTCGTCCCCGGGGCTTGACCTGAGACGGTCATGACGTCGGGAAGGGCGGCGCCAACCAAGACCGACCCACCACCCACCGGTGACAGTGCCGGCCAGCCAATCATGGAACAAGCGGGCATGGAACACGTGGGCAAGCAACGCGCGGGCATGGCATACGCCGAACGGGACACCGGCGCACTTTGAACGTCGCCGACGGGCCAGCCACCACATTGAAGGCGCGCCCCTGCCGCGCCGCATAGTGCCGGCGTCAGTGGACCTCGCCGTCGGGCTTCCGATAGGTGCCAAGAATCCGGTCCCAGAAGAAATCGATCACGGCGAAATTGCTATTGGCATGCAGATGGTGGACGAAATGGAGCTGCTGTTTGCGCCTGAACCAGGCAAAGCGTTCGAGTCGCGACCCCTCAACGTGGTATTCCTTATCGAAGAACACATGCGCGTAGAACGATGCGGCAGCGGCAAGCATCATCACCAGAAATAGCTGGAACGGCAGGGCAAAGAACAATCCGCCGCCGACCAGGACCGTCGGAATAAGAAAGAAGGGGGTGTTGTTACCCTCCTCCCCTCGATAGGTGGAAGACGCGAGATGGCCCCTGGCATAGTAAGTGTGATGAAAGTTGATGTGATGACGAAAGAGGAATCCCCCCAGCCGCCGATGACCGAGCCAACGATGAAACGCGGTCTGACTGAACGATATGACCAGATGCGTGCAGACGGCCGTCACGATGAACAGCGGAATTTCCAGCAGCAGCCAGTACCTCCATTCAGGCATCATCAACGAAACTCCGTGCCAACCCAGCCGCCACCGGCCGCCTCACGACCCAATGACGAGCGGCGGGCCGGAAGACCGATTTGCCGAGCTGTGCGCCACGAGAGACATTCAGCCAAAATCGCCGTCGATCACGGCACCGATCGTCGCGTCCACTGAATATGCACCTGCCAACGCCTGCGAACAAGGTTGGTTCCGGGAAAACCGGGGCGAAAATAACGCGGAGAGAGCCAGACCCGCGTGACCTGCCGCCATATCCGAGCCGACAGCGGCCATAGGCGGCGCCGCATTCCATCATATGTCTCCGAACGGCGCCGGCAGGCGCCCGGTCTTGAAAATGATCGTCGGCTCATCGTCGTACTCACCCAGCTCCGCGTCGCCCGAGGTTGCGAACGCGACGACACCCACCCGTGTCGGCGCCAAGCCCTCGGCCGTCCTGAGCGCACCCTCGGCCGACTTGCAGCGGATCGCCGGGTCGGCGTTCAGGCGGGTGCCTCGGCCCGGTTTGAACGCCTGGACGAGGTAGATCGTCTCGCGAGCCATGGCCGGAATCCCCTGCTCTGTAATGTTGACCGGGTGCGCGATCGCGCCGCGCGCCCCTCCCGCGACCATGTGAGAAATGCTGGCGAGTGACCCTACGCTCGCAACGCTGCCGCTACGAGCGATATTGTGGTTGAAGAACGCGACACAGAATCGGACAATGGCCATCACGTATTTATGGCGTTCAGGAGCTTGCCATGGGCGTGCTGTCTGTGCGTCACCTCACGACGTATCACTATGCGGAGCCGGTGGAACTGGGTGAGCATCGGATGATGTTCCGCCCGCGCGAAAGCCATGATCTCCGCCTCATCCGGACGCGCCTGCACATCACGCCGCAGCCTGCGGATCTGCACTGGCTGCATGATGTGTTCGACAACTCCGTCGCGGTCGCGAATTTCGATTGCGCGACGACATGGCTTCGGTTCGACAGCATGATCACCCTGCAACATGTCGAAACGAGGCTGCCCGACTATGCGTTGGAGTTTGCCGCACGGACCTTTCCATTCGACTACCCGCGCGATGAACGGCCCGACCTCGCGCAGGCGCTGCACCGACCGGACCCATCCCTGGAGGTCGATCGGTGGGCCGCCCGGTTCCTGCCCGCCCGAGTTCTGGCCCCGGCGCCACCCCGAACCGGCACGATCGGCACGATGGATCTACTGCGCGCGATGGCGCTCGGCATCAGGCAAGAGCTCCGCTACATGCGGCGGGTCGAGCGTGGCGTGCAGACGCCGGTGGAGACGCTGCGGCACGGCAGCGGGACGTGCCGCGACTTTGCCTGGCTGATGATCGACGCGGTTCGCGCGCTCGGTCTCGCCGCCCGATTCGTCAGCGGCTACATCTACGTGCCCGACGCCGGCCCCAAGTCGACCGCCGGCCCGCTTTCGACCCTTCCAATTTCGACCCTGCCGATTTCGACAGGCGCGCCGCTTTCGGCGACGGCCCCTTTGCCGATCGATGACGGCGGCGCGACCCACGCCTGGCTGCAAGTCTATCTGCCGGGGGCCGGCTGGGTGGATTTCGACCCCACCAACAGCATCGTCGGCAACCGAAATCTCATCCGAGTCGCCGTCGCCTGGTCTCCCATGCAGGTTCTGCCGCTGTGGGGAACCTATGTCGGGTCCGCGAGTTCCTGTCTCGGCATGCGGGTCACGGTGAGCGTCACCGAGGAGCCAGCCTCCACCAATTCACCTTAATAACAAGGCGCACCATGCAGATCCGAATCGGTTACGAGTTGATCTACCAATGCCCGCAGCCGACGCCGATGCTGCTGATGGTCAACGTCCATCATTCACGCGCCGCCGACATCGTCGTGCCCGATCATCTGACAACCGACCCGCAGGTGCCGCTCAGTACCTATCACGATGGGTTCGGTAACTGGTGCAGCCGCATCGTCGCCCCGCCCGGCCAGATCCGTATCGCCAGCACGGGCGTGGTCAACGACAGCGGACAACCCGATCCGGTGGTGCCGGAGGCCATGCAGCACCCAGTGCAGGATCTGCCGGAGGAGGTGCTGGTTTTCCTGCTCGGCAGCCGCTACTGCGAGACCGATCACCTGTCCGACACCGCGTGGCGACTGTTCGGTCATACGCCGCTCGGATGGGCGCGCGTGCAGGCGATCTGCGACTTCGTCCACACCCACATCGCGTTCAATTACGCGGATGCCCGCCCCACGCGGACCGCGTGGGAGGCCTTCAACGAGCGGCGCGGCGTCTGTCGCGACTTCGCCCATCTTGCGGTGGCGCTGTGCCGGTGCATGAACATTCCGGCGCGCTACTGCACCGGCTACCTCGGCGACATCGGTGTCCCGCCACCCTACGGTCCGATGGATTTCGCCGGCTGGTTCGAGGCGTATCTCGGAGGCGCCTGGTACACCTTCGATCCGCGCAACAACGTGCCGCGGATCGGACGCATCCTGATCGGGCGAGGGCGTGACGCGGTCGATGTGCCGATCAGCAACACCTTCGGCCCCAATACGCTGCTGAGCTTCAAGGTGTGGACCGACGAGGTCGCGGCGACATCGGCGTCCGGCGGCCCGGTGTAGCGGTAGAAGGACCGCCCCGCCGTACCGGCCTGTGGGTCGGCATGCCGGGAAGGCCGGTCGCACCGGCCATGAACAATTGCGACTGGCGAACGGCTACGTCCCGCCGCGGCCATCCTCTCCCAGCCCTGTGTCAGGTGCGGACCCCAACGTTGGGCCTGCACCATGAATCGTGGCCCGCGTTGCCGAAACGCGGCTGGCAGCATCGGCCGTGACCTCGGCGGAGATGCTGGCCAGGACGCCTTCGAGACCAGGCCCAAAGGTCGTGTTCAGCTCTGCCGCCGCTCGACGCAGCGCCTCTCGCCGTAGCAGGCGGGCGGTCATCGCGTCGAATTGAGGATCGGACTGATCACGATCTGCCATTGGCGCCTCTTCCATGCCGCGCGCTTCGCGGCATCGCGCGCGTCGTGCCGGGCCTGTGGGCCGCCCCGTCATGCCAGCGAACGCCGGCGTCCACGACCTTCTTGGCCGCGGGCACGAAGGCAAGTCTCGGTTGGCCGGCCCCCCGCCTTCGCAAGGGCAGGCTCCGCCTGTCCTCGGGCGGGCATGCGGCCCGACCCGTGGGCCAGCCATGACGGGAAGGCCGGTCGCACCGGCCACGAAACGAGTGCCGGCGCGTCGACGAGTCGAGCCCCGTTAGTTCTGCTTCGCGGGCTCCCGCGCAGCCGGCGGTTTGCTCGCCGGCTGCGGTCGGAGGAACGTTGCGCCAGCCGGACTCGCCTTCTTGTCCGCCTTCGGCTTCTTGGCTTCGCGATTTCTGTGGCTGCGACCTTTGGCCAACGTCGTTCTCCCGGTTGTTCAGGTGCCCAGTTGTTCAGGTGTCCGGCTGGTCGGGTTGGCAGTTGTTCTGATCGATCATCCCCGGCAGCGCATCGTCGCTGCTCAGTAGTCCATATCGCCCATGCCGCCCATGCCACCCATTCCGCCCATGCCTCCACCCGGCGGTCCACCGGCGCCGCCGCCCTTCGCCGGACGTTCGGCAACCATCGCCTCGGTCGTGATCATCAGGCCGCCAACCGACGCGGCGTGTTGCAACGCGGTGCGCACGACCTTGGTCGGGTCGATGATGCCGGCCTTCACCATATCCTTGAACTCGCCGGTCTGTGCATCAAAGCCCCAGTTGTAGTCGTCCTTGTCGAGCACGCGGCCAGAGACCACCGCGCCGTCCTCGCCGGCATTTTCGGCGATCTGGCGCAACGGGGTCTGTACTGCCTTGCGAACGATCTCGACTCCAACACGCTGATCGTCGTTGTCGACCTTCAGCTTCGCCAGGACCAGCGAGGCCCGCGCGAGTGCCACGCCACCACCCGGAACGATGCCCTCCTCGACCGCCGCGCGGGTCGCGTGCAGCCCGTCATCCACGCGGTCCTTGCGCTCCTTCACCTCGACCTCGGTCGAGCCGCCGACGCGAATGATCGCCACACCGCCGGCCAGCTTCGCCAGCCGCTCCTGCAGCTTCTCCTTGTCGTAGTCCGAGGTCGTCTCCTCGATCTGCGCGCGGAGCTGCTTGCAGCGGGCCTGGATATCGGCCTTCTTGCCCGAGCCCTCGACGATCGTGGTGTTGTCCTTGTCGATCAGCACCTTCTTCGCCTTGCCGAGCATCTCGAGCGTCACGTTCTCCAGCTTGATGCCGAGATCGTCGCTGATCACCGTGCCACTGGTCAGCACCGCGATATCTTCCAGCATCGCCTTGCGGCGATCGCCGAAGCCGGGTGCCTTCACCGCGGCGACCTTCAGCCCGCCGCGCAGCTTGTTCACCACGAGCGTGGCAAGCGCCTCGCCTTCCACGTCCTCGGCGACAATCAGCAGCGGACGCGTCGATTGGGCCACCGCCTCCAGCAGCGGCAGCAGCGATTGCAGGCCGGACAGCTTCTTCTCATGGATCAGGATGTAGGGCTGCTCCAGCTCGACGCTCATCTTTTCGGCGTTGGTAATGAAATAGGGTGACATGTAGCCGCGGTCGAACTGCATCCCCTCAACCACGTCGAGCTCGGTCTGGATGCCCTTCGCCTCCTCGACCGTGATCACGCCCTCGTTGCCGACCTTCTGCATCGCCTCGGCGATCATGCGGCCGATCTCGACCTCGCCGTTGGCCGAGATGGTGCCCACCTGCGCCGTCTCCGCCTGGGTGGTGATCTTCTTCGAGCGCTTCTTCAGTTCTTCGACCAGCGCGATCACGGCCTTGTCGACGCCGCGCTTCAGATCCATCGGATTGAGGCCGGCGGAGACCGCCTTGGAACCCTCGTGCGCAATCGCCTGCGCCAGCACGATCGCCGTGGTGGTGCCGTCGCCGGTAATGTCGTTGGTCTTGTTGGCCACCTCACGCAACATCTGCGCGCCCATGTTTTCGAACTTGTCGGACAGCTCGATCTCCTTGGCGACGGTCACGCCATCCTTGGTGATCCGTGGTGCGCCGTAGCTTTTGTCCAGGATCACGTTGCGCCCCTTCGGGCCGAGCGTGATCCGCACTGCCTCGGTGAGCATGTCGACGCCGCGCAGCATGCGTTGGCGGGCATCGCCGCCGAATCGAACGTCTTTCGCAGTCATTTGTTAGATCCTTTCTGGATTCAAAGCGGCCGGTGAGGTCACGTGCCCAAGGTCACACGCCTGGGTCATGCGGCCTTCTTGCGGCCCGCCGCGGCAGCGGCGTCCGTGATGATGCCCATGATGTCGGACTCCTTCATGATCAGCAGCTCNNTTGACCTCGGTGCCCGACCACTTGCCGAACAGGATGCGGTCGCCGGCCTTCACCTCGAGCGGCACGAGGTGTCCGGCTTCATTGCGGGCACCCGGGCCTGCGGCGACGATCTCACCCTCCATCGGCTTTTCCTGCGCGGTATCAGGGATGATGATGCCGCCCGCGGTCTTTTCCTCGGCGTTGAGGCGGCGAACGACCACCCGATCATGCAGGGGACGAAACTTCATTGGATTTTGCTCCTGGATACTGGCCCCGTTCGGCGATTGGCGCCCGGGGTGCGGCGCCGCCTAAGGCAAAGCACGCCAAGCACGGCACGTCTTCGATTGCGCGGTGCTAGCACTCTTCGGCACAGAGTGCCAGCCCAAACTTGGCAGCACGAAGTCGGCTGCTACCGGCTACCCGCATGCCGGCCCAGGGGCGGGCCATAACGAGATGGGCGTCGACCGAGCTTTCTTTGACACGTCTATTTCGCGCGCCGTCCTATGTCCGCACGCGCCTGATCGACTTGATATCGCTTCTGGAATGCCCGGATGCGGACGCAATCTCGCGATCCTGGGCCTCGATCACCGCGGTGGCTGCCGCCTCGCCCTCGAAGCTCTCCAGGACGGAACTGAGAACCTTCCGGTTCGAACTGCGGCTTCCGTCAACATAGGTGACATCGAAAAGGACAAAGCTGCTCAAAGAGCGACGTTTCATGACCTAAAATCCTGTTTCGAGCGGCTGCGCATCAAACCTCACGCAGCGCGTCGGTTTTTTCGGCATCCGGCGGCGCGTCTTCCTGTTCAGCCTTGCGGCGGGCGACCGCGTCTTCGCGCTCCCGCAATTTGGCATCCTTCTTCGCCTGCTTGAGGCGATTCCGCTCGGCCCGTTGCTGGTTGTAATTCGGCTTGAAGACCATCGTCCGCTCCGCTGCTTCAGGTTGGCGCACCGCTTCTCAGCCGAGCGCCGCACCGCCCCATACTAGCCTTGTGAGCTAGCCTAGGCGAGTATCCCGAGCAGCGAGACTGGTCTCCGACACGACGCGCTCGTGGCCGTCCACCGCATGTTTCACGCGATACAGCTTGTCTCTGGTCTCGCTCGGCTGCAGACGCTGGATGCGGTATTTCCCGCGTGGGACGTTAGCGTCACCCGGACCCGGCACGAAATCGACCACCTCGCCGATCGCGAATTTGTGGATGCTCATCGCGTCCTGCGGCTCGGCCGATGCTGCCGTTGGCAGCATCGGCCACGCAACTCAGACGGCCTTCAGATTTGTGGCCGAAGTCTTGCCCTGCTGACCGCGCTCCAGGTCGAAGCTGAGCTTCTGACCCTCGTTCAGTGAACCGAGGCCAGCCCGCTCCACCGCCGAGATGTGAACGAACACATCCTTCGACCCGTCATCCGGCTGGATGAAGCCGAAGCCCTTTTGGGAGTTGAACCACTTAACCGTGCCTTGCGACATCGTATCTCACCATGCAACCCGGCGGCCCACACTGTGTGGGCCGGAATACTTTTCACAGTTGGGAAGCACCGGATGCGACATTGCCGCAACAGAAGGCACACAAACCCACGCTGAAAAGCGCCGTGTCGATCAGATAGGGCCTCGGCGGCCAGATTACCAGCGAAATCTCGGCGGGCGCCAAGGCAATCGGGTGAACGAAGCGAGGCCACGGGTTTGCCCTGCCCCGGTGGCGTGGGGTGTCAGCGCGGCGCAATGGGCCGCCGGAGCGCCGAACCCCGAGCGATCCGCGCACTGGCGCCCCAGCCGCGGATCGGCTTTTTGGCATTCACGCGCCCGCTTGCCTCGGTCAGTTGGCGTGACCGACCTGCTACTCTGCGCCCGCGGTGCAGCCTGGGAAGGCGATGACCGTCAAGCAAATGGGCCTGCCGGTGGTGGGTCAGTTCGGATGTCCGCAATGGGTGGGGAGCGGACGTTCAACTGCCCAACTCCGACGATGCATGCCACGGTAGCGTCAACGAAGACAGATGATTCTGGATACGGTCGGCGCGACCGTCGAAACCACGGTGGGAAGCCAGTTTTCAACGACGGTTGGCGAGGGGGATTTGTGAACAGGCCGGATGTCAGCATGGGCGGCGGAAGCTGGCCCAGCATCGCTCTTGCGTCCGTGGCTTCAAGGTCGGCAAATAATCGTGTTGAACCGGAGAAATGTCTGGTCAAGCTCCAATTCTTTGAGATTTCGATGGTGAATGTGCCGATGTGGTTGCTGTCGGTTGCAGGTTCGCAAGTGGCGGTCACTGTTTCGCAGTGTCAGTCTGCGAACCTCCGTACTTGTCTCATCATTCTGCCAACTCTCATGCGGTTCTCCCTTACAATATCTTGCGACGAGTGGTGGATCGGGAGCAATGATTGCCGATGATGTTGAAAACACGACATAGTTGGATGCAGTGGGGAGTGATTGCCCGTCGATCATTAGAGATTGCCCCGGCGTATGTGAGTGCCCTGCATCGATGTAATCCTTGCGACGCAAGCTGCTAGTGCGGCATGACAGCCGCCAGAGCCAGTCGTTGTGCTTCGCCACAGGTTCGTGGTGTTCCCACCCTAAGTCTTTCGGGCGAACCAGGAGGTTGAGGTAGTGGCTAAATGTAGGATGCCTGCATACCGAGATATGTTGCATCTTGTCGGCAACACGAAGAGCCGCAACAAATCTGTAGCGGATCGTCTCATTATCTTGGGGGTCTTTTTGCGCTGCAAAGAAGATCACTCCATCATTCTTACGAATTGAGCAGCGCAAATCCCTGCGACACACACCCCATGTGATTGGCCCACGATAATGGGCCGCAGAGAAAAACGAAGGGTCATCACCAGCGTCATAAGGAAAGCCCGAACCCGGATGTGCAGCCGCATAGAAGGCAGCCGCCATCCCGACTGCGTGGTGTCTCCGACGCAGTGGTTTGCACGCCAGATATACGGCTACATACAAGCTCGGCATGTGGCGTCTTTCTCCCGTCGAGATTCTTCGTGTCGTCGATATTTTACACCAACTTGCCGAACAAGATAAGACGCCATGCAACCCGGTAGTGACGCATTTCTAATCTCCTACCTGAGCTCGACTTTATCGAACTA